>JBBRQW010000064.1:0-15705 GCA_038225765.1 Caulobacterales bacterium
GACCCAGGATGTCGCCGGCATGACGCTCGAGCTTTACATCATCACCTTCGATCATGAGAAAATGACCCTGCGGGTTCCCACCAAGAAGGCCAAGACGGCCGGCCTGCGGGGCCTCGCCGAGGGCAATGTGGTTTCCCAGGCCCTGACCACCCTCAAGGGGCGCGCCCGCGTCAAGCGCACCATGTGGAGCCGGCGGGCGCAGGAATACGAAGCCAAGATCAATTCCGGCGACCTGATCTCCATCGCCGAAGTGGTCCGCGACCTGCACCGCTCGGAAAGCCAGCCCGAACAGTCCTATTCCGAGCGCCAGCTCTACGAATCGGCCCTCGACCGCATGGCCCGCGAAGTCGCCGCCATCGAACGCATCGACCGCGACGCCGCCATCGTCCTGCTGCACAAATCGCTGCAGAAGGCCGCCTAACCCCGGTCAATCGGCGGCGGGTTCGCCGGCGGCCGGGACGAATTCGGCGTCGGCCGCCGGCCCGCGTCTCAAGGCTTGCGTCAGCCTATCGCGATCCAGCGTCCCCTCCCAGCGGGCCACCACCAGGGTGGCGACGCCGTTGCCGATGACGTTGGTGAGGGCGCGGCACTCGCTCATGAACCGGTCCACTCCGAGGATCAGGGCCATGGCCGCCACCGGAATGGTTCCCACCGCCCCCAGGGTGAGGGCCAGGGTGATGAAGCCGGCCCCGCTGACGCCGCTGGCCCCCTTGGAGGTCAGCATGGCCGCTCCCAGCAGGACCAGTTCCTGAGTCAGGGTCAGATGGGTGTTGGTGGCCTGGGCCAGAAACAGGGTGGCCAGGGTCATGTAGATGTTGGTGCCGTCGAGATTGAACGAATAGCCGGCCGGAACCACCAGCCCGACCACGGCGCGCGGCGCGCCCAGCCGCTCCAGCTTCACCATCAATTGCGGCAGGACCGCTTCGGATGACGAGGCGCCCAGAACGATGAAAAGCTCCTCGCGGATGTAGATCAGGAATCGCCACAGGGAGAAGCCGGCCGCCCAGGCGACGGCGCCCAGCACCACGGCGACGAACAGGGTCGAGGTCAGATAGAAACAACCCACCAGGGCGGCGAGCTTGATCAGGGCGGCCAGGCCATACTTGCCGATGGTGAAGCCCATGGCCCCGAAGGCGCCCAGCGGCGCGGCGCGCACCACGATGCGGACGATGCCGAAGAACACCTGGCCGATCCGTTCGAGGGAGGCCGCCACCGGGACGCCACCCCGCTCGAGGCCGGCCATGGCCAGGCCGGCGAGGACGGCCAGGAACAGCACCTGAAGCACGTCGCCGGCGGCGAAGCCGGAGACGAAGGTGTCGGGGATGAGATGCAGAAGATAGTCGGCCACCCCGCCGCTCGCCCTGGCCTTGGCGACATAGTCCGCCGTCGCGGCCGGATCGAGGGTGGCGGGATCGACGTTGAATCCGGCCCCCGGACGGAGAATCTCTCCCACCGCAAGGCCGAGGACCAGGGCGGCGGTGGAGACGGTCTCGAAATAGATCAGCGCCCGCCCGCCCACGCGCCCGAGACGTTTCAGATCGCTCATCCTGGCGACGCCGCCGGCCACGGTGCAGAAGACGATCGGCGCGATCAGCATCTTGATCGCCTTGACGAAGGCGTCGCCCAGGGGCTTGAGCGCCACGCCGAGGTGAGGCCAAAGGGCGCCCACCGCGATGCCAAGCGCGATGCCGACCAGCACCTGAGCATAGAGCGACTTGAAAACCCGCATCGCCGCCCCTCCCCGCCGGCGCCGCAACCTACAGCGGAGCGCCCGGCCCGCGCCAGCCGTTGTCGCCGCCTCGCGCCGGCCCTAAGAGGGGACTTTAAGTGTCCCGTTAGCTCAGCAGGATAGAGCACCGGTTTCCTAAACCGGGGGTCAGAGGTTCGAGTCCTCTACGGGACGCCAGGTTCTCCCAGCCCCCACGCCGCGCGCGCCTCTTCGATCGCCGTCAGTTTGGCTTCGAACGGCGCCCAGTCGTCGGCCTCGGCGATCGCCGCCCACCGAGCTTCCATCGGGTCGTAGAGCAGTTCCTCGGGGTCGGCGCGGGCGAAATAGGCCGTCGCCAGGCGTTCCGGGCGATCGGGCTCGAAGTCGGCCAGCCGCCGGCGGAAATCGATGAACGCCTCGCCGCCGTAGCGGGGCGCCCGCGCGCCGTTCAGGGCCCGCGCCTCCGACGCCGGGCCGCCGAACCAGTCGAAGAAGAAGGGTTCCCAGCGCAGCGGCTCGCCGCCCTCGGCCAGGGCGCGGAAGGCGGCGCCGGCCAACTCGGTGTCGGCGTCGGCGCCCCGCGATTTCAGGCCGAGCCGGTTCAGCATCGAGCCGGTCAAGGCGTCGCGATAGGCGGCCGAAAAGCCGTTCAGCGCCGCCACCAGGGACTCCGCGTCGGCGACCAGGCTGAGGGCGCCGGCCAGTTGGCGCAGGTTCCAGAACACCGCCTCGGGCTGGCGGCCGAAGCTGTAGAGGCCGGCGGAATCGAAATAGGCGGCGACGAAATTGGGGTCGTTCCTCGGCAGGAATCGGTAGGGCCCGTAGTCGAAACTCTCGCCGGTGATGTTCATATTGTCGGTGTTGAGGACGCCGTGGACGAAACCGGCCGCCATCCAGCGCCCGGTCAGGTGGGCGCAGCGGGCGACGGTGGCGGCCAGCAAGGCGGCGGCCGGATCGGGCGCCCCGGCCAACGCCGGGTAGTAGTTATCGACCACATGATCGACCAGGACGCCGATCAGATCGGCGCGGTTCAGGGCGGCGAGACGCTGGAACGTGCCGAAGCGGATATGGCTCCACGACAGGCGGGTGAGCACCGCCGACCGCGTCGGGCTGGGCTCGTCGCCGCGTCGCAGGGCCTCGCCGGTCTCGATCAGCGAGAAGGAGCGGGAGGTGGGCACGCCCAGCGCCTCCAGCATGGCGGTGGCGAGAACCTCGCGCATCCCGCCCTTGAGGGTGAGGCGCCCGTCGCCGTCGCGCGACCATGGCGTGCGGCCCGAGCCCTTGGTTCCCAGGTCGAGCAGGCGATCGGTCCCCGCTTCCCGCATCTGCGCGAACAGAAAGCCGCGGCCATCGCCCAGGTCGGGGTTGTAAACGCGGAATTGGTGGCCGTGGTAGCGCATGGCCAGCGGCGTCGCCTGATTGCCGGGCAGCGGTTCGAAGCGGGCGAAGTGGGCGCGCCATTCCCCGTCGGTGAAGGTGTCGAGGCCCACGCTTGCCGCCGCCCGCCGGTTGCGCCAGCGGATGGTCGCGGTGGGGAAATCCGCCGGGGCCACCGGGTCGGCGAATTCCGGCCCCAGGGTCGCGAAGCGCGGGTCCGGGCGATAGGCGGCGGAAACGGGCATGGGGCGGTTGTGAGGGCGCGCGCCGCCGGCGGCAAGGGCGGTTTTTTGTCTTCATCGCCTCGCCGCCATGCTACCGCGAGGCCATGGCGCGGCGCCTCACCCTCGACTTTCTGAAGACCGAGTCCGGGGCCGGGGCCATCCTCGCCGCAGCCGCCGCCGCCGCCGTGATCGTGGCCAATTCCCCCTGGGCCGGCGCCTATTTCACCTTCATCGACTGGCCGATCGCGGTGCGGATCGGCGATTTCGCCCAGACCCGCAGCGTCCTTAGCTGGGTCAAGGACGGGCTGATGGCGATCTTCTTCCTGGTGGTGGGAATGGAGATCAAGTTCGAGGTGCTGCGCGGCGAACTCTCCAGCCCCCGCCGCCTCGCCCTGCCGGTCCTGGCTGCCCTGGGCGGCATGATCGTTCCGGCCCTGGTTTATCTGAGCGTGAACGCCGGCCCGGCCGGCGCGCCGCGAGGCTGGCCGATCGCCACCGCCACCGATATCGCCTTCGCCCTGGCGGCCCTGGCGGTCTGCGCCCCGCGCATGCCCTCTTCCTTAAGGGTCTTCCTCCTGACCCTGGCCATCGCCGACGACCTGGGCGCGGTGGGGCTGATCGCGGTTCTGTTCACCGCCAATCTGCACATTCTGGCCCTGGCCGGCGCGGTCGCGACGCTGGGGGTTCTGGCGGTGATCTCCCGCTGGCGGCGAACGCCGTTCTTCTTCTATGCGGTGGGTTTCGCCCTGGTCTGGGCTTTCACTTTGCAGTCGGGGGTGAACACCTCCATCGCCGGGGTCGCCTGCGCCTTCACCGTGCCGGTCGGGGCGCGGCGGGCCGGCCAGGAGAGCGTCCTGAAATATTTCATGGACAGTCTCCACCCTTACGTCGCCTTCGCCATCCTGCCCCTCTTCGCCTTCACGGCGGCGGGTTTCCGCTTCGAGGGCCTGGGCGCCCACGACCTCGTCGCCTCCGTCCCCCTGGGAATCGGACTGGCTCTGCTGGTCGGCAAGACGGTGGGGGTGTTCGGCTTTTCCGTTCTGGGCGTGGCGGCGCGGATAGGCCGGCGGCCCGCCGGCGCGACCTGGCCGGAGATGCTCGGCGTCGCGGTGCTGTGCGGCGCCGGTTTCACCATGAGCCTCTACATCGGCGCCCTGGCCTTCCCCGATGGCGACCCGCTCGCCCAGGCGCGGGTCAGGCTCGGCGTCATCGCCGGCTCGCTGGCCGCGGCGGCGTTCGGCGGCGCGCTGATGGCCTGGCTGCAGCGGCGCCGCGCCGCGCGCGGGGACGACGTGAGAGAGTGAAGCGCGGCATTCCCTTCTCCCCTTGCGGGAGAAGGGACTTTCGCCCCCCTATTCCGCCGCCTGCTTGGGGCTGATCACCGCCTTGACCTCGAGATATTCGGCGAAACCGAAATCGCCCCACTCGCGGCCATTGCCGCTCATCTTGTAGCCGCCGAACGGCGCGGTCATGTCCATGTCGCCGCCGTTGATCGCCACCTGGCCGGCGCGAAGGCGGGAGGCCACCGCGCGCGCCTTGGCCATGTCCTTGCCCGAGACGTAAGCCGCCAGGCCGTATTCGGTGTCGTTGCCGATCCTGACCGCCTCATCGACGGTGTCGTAGCCGAGGATGGAGACGACCGGCCCGAAGATTTCTTCCTTGGCCACCGTCATGTCGTTGGTGACGTTGGCGAACACGGTGGGCTTGACGTAGAAGCCCTTGTCCAGGCCATCGGGGCGCCCGGCCCCGCCGGTGACCAGGGTCGCCCCTTCGTCGATGCCGGCCTTGATCAGGCGCTGGATCTTCTCCCACTGGGTGCGGTTGACCACCGGGCCGATCTGGGCGTTGCCATTGGGATCGCCCACCGTGGTGGAATCGGCCGCCTCCCTGGCGATGACGATGGCCTCGTCCATCTTGGCCGCCGGGACCAGCATCCGCGTCGGCGCGTTGCACGACTGGCCGGAGTTCTGCATCACATGGCGGACCCCGCCGCCGACGGCGCTCTTCATCTCGGCGTCTTCGAGGATGATGTTGGGGCTCTTGCCGCCCAGTTCCTGGGCCACCCGCTTGACGGTGGGGGCGGCGGCCTTGGCCACCTCGATCCCGGCCCGCGTCGAGCCGGTGAAGGAGACCATGTCGATCCCCGGATGGCTGGAGATGGCGGCGCCGACCTCGGCCCCCGTGCCGTTGATCAGATTGAACACCCCGGCCGGCACACCCGCCGCGTGCAGAATTTCGGCCCACACGATGGCCGAAAAGGGCGCCTCCTCGGAGGGCTTGAGAACCATGGTGCAGCCGGTGGCCAGGGCCGGGACCACCTTGCAGGCGATCTGGTTGATCGGCCAGTTCCACGGCGTGATCATGCCGCACACCCCGATCGGCTCCTTGACGATGCGGGTCGCGCCGCGATCCTCCTCGAATTTGAAAGTCTTGAGAATCTCGATGCCGGTGGCCAGATGCCCCATGCCGATCGGCGCCTGGGCGCGCTGGGCGAGGCTGGCGGGGGCGCCCATTTCCTCGGTGATGGCGCTGGCCACGTCGCCGAACCGCTTCTGGTATTCGGCCAGGATGCGCTGCAGCAGGTCGAGGCGGTCCTCGCGGCTGGTCTTGGAAAAGGTCTCGAACGCCTTGCGCGCCGCCGCCACCGCCTTGTCCACATCCGCCGCCGAGCCAGCGGAGATATGGCCGCAGACTTCCTCGGTGGCCGGATTGATCACATCCAGACTCTTGGGCGTGACCGGATCGACCCACCGGCCGTCGATGTAGAATTGCATGTGGTCGCGCATGGGTTCTTCTCCTGACGGGCGTGGGCGGCGGTCGGCCATTCAAACAGGCATATGAGCGATCGCGGTTCAGACGGAAAGGGGGCAGGCAATATTACAGGCGATCGGGTAAACCCGCCTTTGGCCGATCGGCCTTGGCCGAAGGCCAAAAAGCTGGACCACGAACCTCACGAACTTCACCAACTTCACGAACTCGTGCGATGTTGCGCGGGGTCGCTCGTGCTTCGCGGCGACACCTTGTTTTGTGTTTTGTTCGTGAGGTTCGTGAGGTTCGTGGATAAGATGGAGGCGTTCGCCCGCTTGCCGAGGGCAATACCCCACCCTCCTCGCGGGAGAGGTGTCCAGGAGCATCCGCCATGGTCGCCATCGTCGCCATCCTGGTCTTCATCGTCGCCATCGGGGCGCTGAACTGGTTCGAGTTCGGCCGCGTCGACTAGCCATGCCCCCACGCGGCTGGGCCCTCGTCACCGGCGCGGCGCGGCGCATCGGCAGGGTGCTCGCCGTGGCCGTCGGCGAGGCCGGCTACGATGTCCTGGTCTGCCATCACGCCTCGCCCAAGGACGTCGAAGAGACGGCGCGGGCGATCCGCGAGGGCGGTCGCCGCGCCGAGACCCGCGCCGCCGATCTTGCCGACGCCGGCGCCTGCGCGCGTCTGATCGGCGCCGCGCCCGGTTCCGTCACCCTGCTGGTCAACTGCGCCTCGCTATTCGCCGACGACCGGATCGAGACCCTGACGGCCGAGGGCTTCGACGCCGCCATCGCCGCCAACCTGCGCGCCCCGGTGCTTCTGGCCCAGGCCTTCGCCGCCGCCCTGCCGCTGGATCGGGAGGGGCTGATCGTCAACATCGTCGATCAGAGGGTGTGGCGGCTCACCCCGCAATTCTTCAGCTACACCCTCGGCAAGGCGGCCCTGTGGACCGCCACCCAGACCCTGGCCCAGGCCCTCGCGCCGCGCATCCGGGTCAACGCCATCGGGCCGGGCCCCACGCTCGCCTCGGTCCATCAGTCGCCGGCTGACTTCGCCGCCGAGGCCGCCGGCGTCCTGCTCGGCCACGGCGCCGATCCGGCCCAGATCGCCGGCGCCCTGCGCTATCTGATTGACGCGACCTCGGTGACCGGCCAGATGATCGCCGTCGATGGCGGCCAGCACCTGGCCTGGCGGACGCCCGACATTGTCGGTGACTGACTTGCCCCTGGCCAAGAAAAATTCGCCCTCGTCCCCCGCCGCGTCACCCAAGATACTCGTGACCAAGGTGTTCGTGCGCGGCTTGGCTATACAGGCGGAGATCGGCGTCTATGCCCACGAGCGGGGCCGCCGCCAGCCGCTCATCGTCGATGTGGAGCTGGATGTCGCGGCCGGCGGCTGGCGGGCCCTGGCCGACACCGTCAACTATGAATCGATCGCCCAAGCCGCGCGGGCCATCGCCGCCGCCGGCCACATCGGCCTGGTGGAATCCTTCGCCGAGCGCGTAGCCCAGGCCTGCTTCGCCGAACCGCGGGTGCTGCGCGCCAGGGTGCGGGTGGAAAAGCCCATGGCCCTCAGCCCCCACGCCGCCGCCGCCGGAGTGGAGATCGTCGCGGTTCGGGGGTAGAGGAATCGTGGACCGCCACGGGAGCGAATCATGACCGACACCACCACCTCGCCGCCGCCGATCGCGCCACTGCCGCCAGGGCCCACCGCCGGCTTTTCCCATCAGCACCAGATGCCGCTGATCGTCTACATCCTCTACCTGTCGCATTTCGTGCCGGTGATCGGCTGGGTGGCCAGCATCGTCGGCCTGGTGCTGGCCTATGTGGAGCGCGACACCGCGCCGGAATGGCTGAAGAGCCATTACACCTTCCAGATCCGCACCTTCTGGATCGGCCTGCTCTATTTCGTGGTGGCCTGTGTGCTCGTCGTCGTCCTGATCGGCCTCCCGCTGCTGGTGGCCGTCTGGGTGTGGTTCATCGTCCGCTGCGCCCTGGGCCTCAGCCGCCTGCTGCGCAACGAACCCTATCTGACGCCGCTGAGTTGGACGGTGTAGGGGAGGCGGCGGAGCCGCTTAGAACAGGGTCGAATTTGATGGATTCGTGACGCGGGGGACGCGCGCCGGCGCTGCCAAGACCGTCACCGCTCTAACGGGCTGGGGGGTTGGGCTCCGCCGACCCCGCCGGAACTGCCCCCACCCCAGGCGGGGGCGGGGCCAGGGCGGGAGCTGGCGCGACCGCCGGAACCGGGGCTGGCCTGCCGTAGGGGATGGGGCCGTTGGGGAGGCGCCGCAGGGCCACGGTCATGAAGCCGCGCCACAGTTCGGCCGGCGCGCCGCCGCCGGTCACCGCCCGCATCGGCGCCGCGTCGTCGCGGCCCATCCACACCACCGTCGTCAGGCCGCCGGTGAAGCCGCAGAACCAGGCGTCCTTGAAATCGCTGGTGGTGCCGGTCTTGCCGGCCAGGTCGTGACCGGCGATGGCCGCCCGCGCCCCGGTCCCCGAGACGATCACGGTGCGCAGCATCCGGTCCATTTCGGCCAGCGGCGGATTGCCGATGGCCGGGACCGGAGCCGCCGCCCTGTGGCGATAGAGCACCGCCCCGCCGACGGTGCGGATGCGCTCCAGCCCATAGGCGGCCACCCGGTCACCGCCATTGGAAAAGGCGTCATAGGCCTGGGCCATCTCGATCGGCGTGACCAGGGTGGTCCCCAGCGCCATGGCCGGCTGGGTGTCGATCGGCGAGGCGATGCCGGCGCGCCGCGCCGCCGCCGCCACCGCGCCGCGCCCCACCTCGTCGGCCAGCCGCGCCGCCACGGTGTTGATCGAATGGGCGAGCGCGGTCTCCAGGGTGACCGGGCCCAGAAAGCCGGGATCGAAGTCGCGCGGCGACCAGCCGTCGATGGTCACCGGCTCGTCGATCGCCATGGTGTCAGGCGTCCGCCCCGCCTCCATGGCCGCCAGATAGACGAAGGGCTTCCACGCCGAGCCGGCCTGGCGATGGGCCTCGACGGCCCGGTTGTAGGGGCTGGCGGCGTAGTCGATCCCGCCGATCATCGCCCGCACCCGCCCGCCGCCGTCCACCGCCACCAGGGCCGCCTGGCCGACCCGCGCCGCCGCGAAGCGCGCCACCACCGCCCGCGCCTTTTCGCCGGCGGCGATCTCGGCCGGCAGATCCAGGGTGGTGTCGACGATCAGGTCTTCCTTGCGCGCCCCGATCAGGGTGCGGGTCTGGCCGTCCAGCCAATCGACGAAATACTGCGCCGGCGCATCGGGCGCTACCTTCCATATTCTCGGCGAGGCGGCCGCCGCCTTCGCCCGCTGACTCTCGGTGATCGCGCCGGTCTGCGCCATGGCCGACAGCACCAGGGCGGCGCGCCCGTCGGCGGCGGCCGGCTGCTCGGCCGGATCGTAGGCGGTGGGCGACTTGGGAATCCCGGCCAGGATCGCCGCCTCCTTGAGGGTCAGGCGCGCCGCCGGCTTGTTGAAATAGCGCCGCGCCGCCGCCTCGATCCCATAGGCGCCGGAACCGAAATAGACGCGGCTCAGATACATCCCCAGGATCTGCCGCTTGCTGTAGGCCCGCTCCAGCTCCACCGCGTAGACCAGTTCCTGCGCCTTGCGCTCCAGGGTCCGCTCGCCGCTCAGATAAAGGTTGCGCGCCAACTGCTGGGTGATGGTCGAAGCGCCCTGCGAGGCGCGGCCCTGGCCCAGGTCGGTGACGATGGCCCGAGCGATCCCCATGGCGTCGAAACCGGGGTGCTCGTAGAAGCGCCGATCCTCGATGGCCACGAACGCCGCCGGCACGTAAGGCGGCAGGGTGGCCAGATCGGCCGGCGGCCCGTAGCGCCCGCCCCGCACCCCCAGCACCGCGCCGGACCGATCGACATAGGTCACCCGCGGATCGCGCCGGATCGGCGGCGGCGGCGGCAGGTCGAAGGCGCCTGCCAGCACGGAAGCGGCGGCGATGAGGGCGATCAAGCGGGGGACTCCAGGAGACGCTCGGATTGGCGGCGGCGCGCCGACGGCGGGTTCTGCCGTGTCGCGCCGCCCGGAGACAAGATAATTCGCGGTAAGGTGGGGCGAATACGACGGCCCTTCCCCAATCGGGCTTGATGTTCGTGGCGCTCAGTTGGGTTCGTGGGCTATCACTGAGAGGCCAAGGAGACACCGACGACCCGTGCGTCGCGCTCCTCGATGGCTCCCGGGCAGGACTCGATAACCGCTTCTAACACATTGTGTTTACGATCTATTCCTAAAGACCCGTCCCGGTATGACCCCCAAAGTGACCCCCCGTAGCGGGACCATGACGCGGATTTGATCGATTTCGACGCCGAAAGGGGTTGGCCTCAGTCTGAAATTTTTGGTCCGTCGGTTTGAAACTTAATGCCTGCCGCCTCCCAGCGCTCGTCGGGCGTGTTGTAGGGCTTCGACCGTGCGATTTTGGTTAGGCTGGCATCTTCCTCAACGGTGATGACCGCCAATTTCCAATGACAGGCGACGAGACGATCCATTTCCTCTTCGGTCAGATTGTTGGTTTCCTAAAGATGCAGGACCTCTTGCGCGAAAGCCCGCCTCGGTGTCCCGTGCTCCACCCGTAAACGACCGCTCAGATTTATGTTGGGTTGAGCCGCAATCCTACGCGCCGCGAGAGACCATTGGCTGTGGTGCACTTTGTCTCTATGATGCGGTCCTGGTCTTCCTCCGCTTTGCGGGATCGCGTAATAGTCACAAAGTAGCTCAAGTGTTCTAAGCGAATGATTTTTAGTCACTCCAGCGACCAGCAATTCTCCAACATGCCTGCACGCAATATTTAGATGTTCAATCGTGGGTCGGTTCTTACTCATGTCTGTCTTTTTCAAAACCATCATTGAAGCGTTCGGTCAACCGCGCCAAAATCCCTATCCCTCACCATAAGGAACATGCATCGCCCTGCCGAAGAATCCGCCCACTTGCGCCAGATCCACTCCTTTGCCTGCGTATCGGCGTTGGTCGCCAAATGCCCGCCCTTGTATTCCACCACCAGCGACCGACCGTCGGTGAGTTCCGCCACGAAGTCCGGATAGAATCTATCGGAAGACGTTTGCAGCCAAAACGACGGGGTAGACCGCTCGATGTTGCGCACCCCCCGCTTGACCTTCGGGTGGCGGTCGATGGCGACGGCGCACGTTTCTTCTTCACCGTTTCTTCTTCACCGTTCATTTCGCCGATCACCCCGGGTTTCAAATGCTTGGCGAAGGCGTGACGCCCGGCGTATCGGCGGTTCGGCCAGCAGAGGTCAGGATCGAACACGGTCGCCAAATCGGCCGACGTTTTGAACGGTAGCACATTGCCGAACAGACACGCTTCGAACGCAGTGGTCTCGCGCTCGTTGCGGTAGGTTTGGACCACGTGCGTCAGCGCATCGACCAATCGGAACCGCAACCGCGGCAGCCGCTCAAACGTAAAGCCGCCGTCGCGCTCCAGGGCTTGCAGGGCGTCGCGGATGAACCTTTGCGCCGATTGTTGCGTCACGTCGCGCTGGCGCGTGCTGGGCGCTAGGCGGCGGTCCAGCCAGCGGACCAGAGACGGATAATTCCAGCCCCGGTCGCCTACCGACAACGAAAGCTGATCGTGCAGGTCCTGCATGAACACCTTGACCTTGCCTTCGGCGGATAGGTCCACCGTCGCCTGTTGGCCCATGTCCGGCGGTTCGCTGACCATCCCCAGGATCGCCGACGCGTCGCATTCATCAAGCCGCCAGGGCAGGTCCAGGAAACGCTCCCGCCCGAACAACTCCAATTGCCCCGCGCGGACCACGGCAAGGCCAGGGACGGCGAACCCGGTCGATATGGCTGACGACGCCACCACCCCCGCTACACGCGCCACAAGGCCCGCTACAGCCGCCGCCGCGTGAGCGGGGACGGCGAGGCGCACCGCCGCCGCATCCGCCGCCGCATCCGCCGCCGTGACCGCCCCGGTGGCCACGATCCGGCGCGTCTCAGGGTCAAGGCGCGTGCGCCCGCCGGTGGTTGCCATCACCACGACGGCGAGGGGCTCCAGGTCGATATCGTCGGGCAGCGGGTTGGATTCAAAGGCCGCGCCGTCTTCGGCGAGATCGAATAGGGGCGCTTAGACGCGAACCAGTTCTTTCGCCTCCAGCTGCTCAAAGCCGTTGGCGACCAGGCCGTCGGCCAATTTGTCGGCGGTGGTCTTGAAGGACCGCGTCGCGGCAAAGGCGTAGGCCTGATTTAGTTCCGGATCGCGCTTACACCGCGCGCCGGGGAGCCGCATCACGCGGCCCAGGATCTGTTCAACGGCGGTCGCGCCGTGCTGTTCGGCGACGCTGCAAAGGATGTAGGCGTTCGGGCAATCCCACCCCTCTCTGAGGGCTTGCACTGTCATCACATAGCGGACCGGGCAATCGCGGTCGCCAAGATCAACACCGTCCAACTCCCACACCGCCCCCGTCGCAATGGCAATTTGGGCGGCGGGCACCCGGAAGTCCTCAATGAGCACCCGTTTCAAAACCTCGACCGTGATCGCGGCGGGTCCCGCGTTCGGTTGCGCCTGTAGCAGCATGACCGGGCGCACGGCGTCACCGGTCGCCAACCCCTCCAGCCGCGCCTTTTCGGTCAGGGTCTCCAGCCAGACCTTGGCGTCGCCCACCGTGTCCTTCCAGTCCGGTCGCCCGCGAAGCACGATGGGCAGCTTGATCATGTCCGCCGCCTTCAATTCCGCCGCCGACACGTGGTGAAGGACGTTCGAATCCTTGGCAGGGGTCGCGGTCAGTTCCAGGATCGCTGACGGATCGAATCGCGCCAGCGTCGTGAATGACAGATCGGTCCGGGCGTTGTGCGCCTCGTCCACGATCACCACCGGGCGCCGAAGTCTAAGCACATTGCAGAGGGACGGGATCGGCGTGCTCCCACCGGGGGTGATCTCCAGGCGCTTGACCGCCGCATTGGGCAAGCCGCTGAAATGGTCCATAAGCTCGCCGCTGGCGTCATAGACTTTGCGCCCTTCGGTGGCTTCGACGCGGAAGGCCTGAATGGTGGCGACGATAACCACCGCCCCGCCGTCATAATCGGCGCGCTTGGCATAGAGCGCATCACCGACGGTCAGGACGCGGACGTTTTCGCCGAACCGCTCCGCCAGGGCTTGGCGGATCGGGTGCGCTTGCCGTGGGCCTACGCGGCCATCGCCCCTGGTCTGGACAGGATCGGAAGGTGGGTCAGCGCGACCGGATGCGACACACTCACCGATCCACCTGCTGCCGCGCCAAAACTTGCCGCCGCCGCGATGAACTGAAGTGGATTTGGGTGCGTTGCCTCCGCGCGTATCGCGTTGACGCTTAATGTCTGAGGCTCGAAGTGCCACGCGGTCGGCGGCTTGGCCGCTGTCGCCCCGGTGCTCAGGGTGATGTTGGTGCCGCCATGGCCGTCGGAGGCGACGTTGAAGGTATCGCCGGTGTAGGTTCCGGTGAGTTGCAGGGTGGCGACGGTGGTCGTGCCGTTCATGACCACCAACTGGTCGGAGCCATTGAGCGTGGCGCTGGTCGCGACCTTCTTGAGGATTTCGAGGGTATTCCCGACGGCGAAGCCGGCGATGGTGGCGGCGAACCTGGCGACCTTACCCAGCGCCAGGACGGCGCCGGCGCCGTTGAAGGTCGCGGTGAGGGTGCGCGCCGCGCTGTTGTTCACCTGCAAGGTGGCCCCGGCGTCGATCTTCATGCCCCCGTTGCCGGTAATCGCCTGGGTAAAGTCGAGCGTGCCCGAGGCCGCCTCGATGAGGCCGGAATCGGCCACCTTCACGCCGATTACGCTTTTGCCCTTGCCGCTTGATTTGATCAGAGTTCCTTTGTCAATCAGCGTCGAGGCCCCGGACGTCCCGCGCGCCATGCCGACGTTACCGTCGATCTTGTAGGTGGCACCTGTGCCGATGGTGAGCGTGGCGGCGTTGCCGAGCGTGTCGCCGATGGTGATCGCGCCGGTCTGATCGACCGTGCCGACATCGCTCAGGATCGCCGTTCCCCCCAGCGTCAGGCCCGCCAGGGTGGCGTTCGTCAGCGCCAGCGTTCCAGCGCCGTCAACCACCGCGCCGGTGTTGAGGGTCGCAGCGCCGGTGAGCGAAAGGGTGTCGCCCGTGGCGATGGCCATGGTCGATCCGCCGTCAGTGAAGGTCCCGGCGAAGGTCAGGTTTTCGTTGACACTCACGCTCGAGCCGCCCGATAGCGACCAAGTCGCCGCGGTCACGGTCGCGCCGCTGTTCAAAGCGTCAGTTCCGCCGGCGAAGTCGATCTCGCCTGCCCCGCCAAGGGCCCCGGTGAAGACGTTCCCCACCCCGGTGAACGAAAGCGTCCCTCCAGAAGCGGTCACTGTGCCCGCGTCGCTGACCACCGAAGCGAAGGTTCCAAAGCCGGTCAGGCTCGAGCCCACTGTTCCGGTTAGGGGTCCCGAGGTGAAGGTTCCGCCGCCCAGTTGGATCGTGCCAGCGTTGGCGATCGCCTTGGAGCCCGAATAACTGCGGCCGCCCAGGATCTTCAGCACCCCGGTCGCGCCGATCGAGGTTAGGCTCGATTCCAGGCTCACCTCCTTGGAGGTCGCGGTATTGAACCCCTGCACCAGCGCGCCGACCCCGGCCAGGTCGATGGTCGCATTCAAGGTGGCGATGGAGGTGTTGTTGGCCAGCTCTAGCGTCCCGCCGGCTCCCACGACGTAGGTCCCGCCGGCCAGGGTGGTCCCGGAGAGGTTGGTCAGCTTGCCGCCTTTGAGACTCAGCGTCTTGCCGGCTTGCACGGACACCAAGCCGTTATTGGTGAGGGTGGCGGCGATCACCCCGAAGCCGGCAACCGTCCCGGTGTTGTTAAGACTCGTCGGCGCGAAGGTCCCTCCGCCCAGATCGAGCGTGCCGGCATTGGACATCTTCTGGGCCGAAGTCCAATCGCGCCCGGCCAAGATCTCCAGCGTGCCGGTCGCCCCGATGGTGGTCAGAGTGGAATCGATCGTGACTTGGGTGCTGGAGGCGGTGTTGAAGCTCTGGATCGTCGAGCCAGCCCCGCTAAGGATGATCGTCCCCTTGTCGGTGACGATGCTGGTATTCGGATTGAGTTGCAGCGTCGAGCCGGCGTCGGCCTCGTAGGTCCCGCCGGTGAGGGTGGTTCCGGAAAGGTTGGTGAGAGCGCCGACCAAGGTGAGCGTGCCGCCGTGAGCCAGGAGCGTCCCAGTGTTGGAGATCGCGCTGTCGATGACCAGGCCGCCGGACGCGGTGGCCTCGATCAGGCCCGCATTGGTGATCGTATTGGCCCCAGTATTCAGCACCAGGGCATTGCCGCCGGTGGCATTGATGACGCCCACGGCCTGGTTGATCAAGATCATCTGACCGTCGCCGAGTTGGCCGGCGCCGGAGATGATGTTGTTGACATTGGTCAGCTTAGTGGACGCCGCGACGCCAAAGATGACGTTCTGGCCGTTGTCGCTCAGTGTGACCTTGCCGCCGCCGGTCAAGGTGAGATTGGGCGCCCCGACGACCAGGCGCGTATCGTTGCCGCCGCTGAGTAGCGAGATCACCCCGGTGTTGTTGAGTGTTCCCTGAATCGTCAGCCAGGCGTTGTTGGTGATGTTCAGCGGACCGGTGAGGGTCACCGTCGAGGTCGTGCCGTCGATCA
>JBBRQW010000065.1:0-15231 GCA_038225765.1 Caulobacterales bacterium
ACAGGAGGTTGGCCGCTGGGCCAACAACCGGGCGGAGAACTCACACCAGCCCTTCCGACGACGAGAGCGCGCGATGCTCAGGTTCAGGAGGATGAAGACCCTCCAGAAATTCGCCTCGGTCCACGGATCGGTCACCAACCATTTCAACCAGGAACGTCACCTCATCAGCCGGGAACACTACAAGGAACGACGCTCCCAGGCGCTAGCGGAGTGGCGGGCAGTCATGGCCTAGCGCCAGAGGGCTTTGGGCCAGCTGCGCACAGCCGGAGACAAGTTGCCGTTGGACTAATAGCACCGCCAGAATCACGTTCGCGACCGTTCGCGATGGGCCACCAGTTGTAGAAGTCCCTATCTAAAAATCGCCGCCCACATCGCGAAGTGATCCGCGGTTGGCCGCTTGTGCTCGCCGCCGGTCGGGTCGCTAAGCTTCCTCGAACTCCGCATCGACCACGCCATCGTCCGTGGGTTTGGCTCCGCTCGCCGCTTCGCCCTGTTGAGCCGCGTACATCGCCTCGCCGAGCTTCATCGAAGCCTCGGTCAGGGCCTGGGTCTTGGCGCGGATCGCCTCGAGATCGTCGCTGTCCTTGACCGCCTTCAGATCGGCGGCGGCGGTCTCGATCGCGACCTTGACCGGCGCCGGAACTTTGTCGCCATGCGCGGCCAGAGCTTTCTCGCTTGAATCGAGCGCAGCGTCGGCGTGGTTCCTCGCTTCCACGATATGTTTGCGGGTCTCATCCTCGGCCTTGTGGGCCTCGGCGTCCTTCAGCATCCTGTCGATATCCGCGTCGGAGAGGCCGCCGTTGGCCTCGATCCGGATCGACTGTTCCTTGTTGGTCGTCTTGTCCTTGGCTCCGACATTGACGATGCCGTTGGCGTCGATGTCGAATGTCACTTCAACCTGCGGCACACCGCGCGCGGCCGGTGGAATACCAACAAGGTCGAACTGGCCGAGCAGCTTGTTGTCCGTGGCCATTGGGCGCTCGCCTTGAAAGACCCGGATCGTCACGGCCGATTGGTTGTCGGCGGCGGTCGAGAAGGTCTGGCTGCGTTTGGTCGGGATCGTCGTGTTGCGCTCGATCAGGGGCGTGAAGACGCCGCCGAGGGTCTCGATGCCTAGAGTCAGCGGCGCGACGTCCAGCAGCAGCACGTCCTTGACGTCGCCTTGCAGCACGCCGCCTTGGATCGCCGCACCGAGCGCCACGACCTCGTCGGGATTGACGCCCTGGTGGGGTTCGCGCCCAAAAAAGGCTTTCACGACCTCCTGGACACGCGGCATCCGCGTCATGCCGCCGACCAACACGAGTTCATCTATTTCGGATATCTTGTAGCCGGAGTCCTTCAGCGCCTGCTCGCAGGGTCCGATCGTCTTGGCGATCAGATCCTCGACCAGCCCGTCGAGCTTGGCCCGGGTCAGCTTGATATTGAGGTGCGCCGGCCCCGCCGCGTTCATCGAGATGAAGGGCAGGTTGACGCTGTATTGCAGGACGCTGCTGAGCTCCTTCTTGGCCTTCTCGGCCTCCTCGCGCAGGCGTTGCAGGGCCAGCTTGTCCTTGCGCAGATCCAGCCCGGTTTCCTTTTTGAATTCGTCGATCAGGTAGTCGACGACCCGGACATCGAAGTCCTCGCCGCCCAGGAAGGTGTCGCCGTTGGTCGCCTTGACGTCGAAGACGCCGTCCTCGATCTCCATGATCGAGACGTCGAAGGTGCCGCCGCCCAGGTCATAGACCGCGATCTTCTTGCCTTCGCTTAGGCCGATGCCGTAGGCGAGCGCCGCGGCGGTCGGTTCGTTGATGATCCGCAGAACTTGGAGGCCCGCGATCTTGCCGGCATCCTTGGTCGCCTGGCGCTGGGCGTCGTTGAAATAGGCCGGCACGGTGATCACCGCCTGGGTGACCTTTTCGCCCAGGTGAGACTCGGCGGCCTCCTTCATCTTTTCCAGGATGAAGGCGGAGATCTGCTGGGGCGAATAGTCCTTGCCGTTGGCGCGGACCCAGGCGTCGCCCTTTGGGCCCTTCACGATCTCATAGGGCACCATGCCCTTGTCCTTGGTCACCATGGGATCGTCGAACTGGCGACCGATCAGGCGCTTGATGGCATAGAAGGTGCTGGCCGGATTGGTGATGGACTGGCGTTTGGCCGACTGGCCGACCAGCCGTTCGCCATCGTCCAGGATCGCGACGACGGAGGGCGTCGTCCGGACGCCCTCGGCATTCTCCACCACCTTCGGGGTTTTGCCGTCCATGATCGCGACACACGAATTGGTGGTCCCGAGATCGATGCCGATGATCTTGCCCATGATGCGATAGCCCTGCGGTTTGCGGTCGGCGAAATCCCAATCGCGAACCCGTGTGGGCTCATCGATCGTCAAAGGCTTTGAGGCGATGGCGCCAAGAGGCGCGCCGCCGGAGGTCGTCTGGCCGGTGTGAGCGATGACCCTAGTCGGCAAGGGGACGCCCACGTCAGGGCCGGAAACTACTCAAGCGGGGGGCTCGGGACGCGGGTTCTCAGGACTAACAAGGGGCTCGATCGAGCGGGATGACAATCATCTTGAGTAGTTTCCGAGGCTGCAGCGATGTCGCCGTCGACATTAGTCTCACAGCTCAAATCATTCCGGAGATCGCGGCCGATGCGGCCGTCAACACGGTCGAACGATCCAATCGTCGAGGGATAGTCGAGATATGCATACCTCTTGGAACGACTGGCTCTTCGGTTGGGGCTGGGTCCTCTGGTTCGGTTTCATCCTGTTGATCTTCTCCGGCATCGGAAACTGGGGCTATTCCTACAGCGCGCATCGGAAATACGACCTCACCCGTAGTGGCGCTCGGGATATTCTCGATCAGCGGTACGCCCGCGGTGAACTCACCCGCGAGCAGTATGTTCAGCTGAAGACCGATATCGCGAGCGACTAGGACTTAAAGCGGGGCGGCGGGGTTGCGCTACTTTCTCGACACCGAGTTCAATGGCTTCGGCGGAGCGCTGATCTCGCTGGCCCTTGTCAGCGAAGCCGGACCAAGCCTCTACCTGGTTTATGGTCTGCCCGCCGCGCCCGGCCCGTTCGTACGCGATCACGTCGAGCCAAACCTGGAGCGAGTCCCCGCCGGGGTCGCGATCCATCGGGTGAACCCGTCACAAGGGGCCTATGCGATCGAGGCCTTCCTGCGCGACGACGCCCAGCCGGAGATCGTCGCCGACTGGCCGGACGATATACGGCTCTGCTGCCAAGCATTGATGATCGAGCCGGGGATAATGGTCGACATCGACAGGCTGCGGTTCGAAATCCACCGCGTCGATCCATATCCGACTGAATTGGCCGGCGCCGTGCAGCACAATGCCTGGTGGGACGCGATGGCGCTGCGCCAGAGGCTTGAACACCCCGGGGCTCTCTGATGGCGCAAGCCATCGCCCGTGCCGCGCCTGTATGAAGGACCCGAACTCGTGGACGACCCCTACAAAATTCTCGGCGTAACCAAAGGCGCCACTCAGGACGATATCCGGCGCGCCTATCGAAAGATGGCCAAGAAACACCATCCGGATCTGAACCCCGGCAACGCCAAAGCGGAAGACATCTTCAAAGGGGTAACCGCGGCCAACGACCTCCTGTCGGATCCGGCGCGCCGCGCCCGCTTCGATCGCGGCGAGATCGACGCGTCGGGTCAGGAACAGGCGCCAAAGCCGTCTTATCGCGACTATGCCGAGGGGGACTCCGGCCGACGCTACAGCCGTGGCGCCGACGCCGGGGGTTGGGGCGCGGACGATTTCGGCGACATTTTCGGTTCGGCGTTCGGCGGGGCGCGAGGGCGCGCCAACGACCGACCGCAACGCGGTTCGGACGAGCACTACGCGCTGACCGCGCAATTCCTTGATGCGATCAACGGCGCGAGCCAGCGGCTGACCCTGCCGGACGGGCGCTCCCTCAACGCCAAGATTCCGCCGGGCACGGCGGACGGGCAGATCCTGCGGCTCCGAGGGCAAGGCGGTTCCGGCTGGAATGGCGGGCCGTCAGGCGACGCCTTGATCGAGATCCACGTCGCGCCGCACCCGTTTTTCACACGCAATGGCCAGGACATCCGCATGGAGCTCCCCGTCACCTTGGCGGAAGCTGTCCTCGGCGGTCAAATCGAAGCCCCGACCCCGGCCGGGCCGGTGAAAGTCCGCATCCCGCCGGCCTCGGATAACGGTTCGTCGTTGAGACTGCGCGGGCGAGGCGTGCCAACGCACAATGGAATCACCGCCGGCGATCTCCATGCCACGTTGCGGGTCGTGATCGGGCCGCCGGACGCCGCTTTGACCGCGTTCCTCGAAGGCTGGACGCCGGAACACCCCATCAATCCCAGGCAAGCGATGGAGTCGCGGTCATGATCACCGTCGAGGTTCTGCTAACGCAGCTGCCCAATCTGCCGCTCCGTGATCTCGAGCGCTGGATCTCCAACGACTGGGTCAGGCCGGAAGGGCAGGTCGGCGACTATGTCTTCCGTGAGATTGACGTTGCGCGCGTTCGGTTGATTCAGGAGCTGCGGGACGAGCTGGAGGTCAATGAAGCCGCATTGCCCGTCGTGCTGCTGTTGCTTGATCAACTCTACGATCTGCGTCGGCGAGTGAGGGCGCTTCAATCGGATCCGGCGCAGAAAACATGACCGAGGCGCTGGACTGTCTGGTGATCGGCGGCGGCCCAGCGGGGCTGACGGCGGCAATCTATCTCGGCCGCTTCCGTCGGCGGGTCGTGGTTATCGACAAAGGCTGGAGTCGGGCGGAGTGGATCACCCTGAGCCACAACCTGCCGGGCTTCCCAAATGGGATTGCGGGTCCAGCGCTCTTGGAGGCTATGCGAACACAGGCGCGGCTCTACGGCGCCAGCCTGCGAAAGGGCGTGGCCGATGTTCTGCGCCGAACGGACGAGGGAGGGTTCGCCGCCACCATCGACGGTGGCGATCTGTTCGCGAACGCTGTCTTGCTTGCCACGGGGGTGGTCGAGAACAGGCCGCCCCTTCCGCACCTCGCCGATGCGGTCAAGCGGGGGCTCATTAGGACCTGTCCGATCTGCGATGGCTACGAGGCCATAGGCAAGCGCGTCGCCGTGCTCGGTGCGGGCGAACATGCAGCCGCCGAGGCGTTGTTTCTCAGGACCTACTGCGACCGAATCACGCTGTTGCTACCCGCCGCCGGCCCCGCTTTGTCGGTAGAGACCCGCCGCGCGTTGGTATCGGCCGCCATCGTGATCACCCACGTGACCGTCAGCGCCGTGTCGGTGGACGCCGATAATGTGGTGGTTCTAGAGGTCGAGGACGGCAAGACCCACCGCTTCGACCTGGCCTACTCAGCGTTCGGCACGACGTCGCAATCGCAACTCGCCGCTTTGCTTCAGGCACGGATCGACCCGGCTGGACGGCTGTTCGTCAACGAGCACCAGGAGACGTCGGTTCAGGGGCTCTATGCGGCGGGCGACGTGGTGCGGAGCCTCAACCAGATCTCCGTCGCGAACGGGGAAGCGGCTACCGCGGCAATGGCGATCCACAACATCTTACCGAGGTCGTTTGCTCGGGAGGACGGAGGTCACCGTGGGCGTTCAAGAGACGCCGTCCAGGGCGATCCCCTATATCTTGGCCAAGACGCCAATTCGGCGGTTCAGACGTGAAGGCGCGCCGATGAAACAGTTTGTCTGCCCATCCTGCGGCGCGGTGAATCGCGCGTCGGAAGGCCGCGACGCCCGGCTGGCGAAGTGCGGCAAGTGTCATCATGAACTTCTCACGGGCGCCCCCGTGGAAGTGTCCGGCGCCGAGCTCGCCTCCCACCGCAACGCGACGAAGGGCATCGCCCTGTTGCTCGACGTCTGGGCGCCCTGGTGCGGGCCGTGAAAGTCCATGGCGCCCCAGTTCGCGGCGGCGGCCAAGGACCTCGAGCCGGAGGTCCGGCTGTTGAAACTAAACTCGGACGCGGAGCCGGCCGCGGCGAGCGGCCTTGGGGTTTCGGGAATTCCGGCGCTGTTCCTCATCCGGGACGGCAAGGTGATCGCCAGAACAGCGGGCGCCATGCCGACGAGCCAAATCGTGGCCTGGACGCGTGAGGCCCTTCGGCAGCCGGCCGGCTGAGTGCGCCTAGGCTAGGCCTGGTCGAACGAACGACCTTGCCGCGTTGACGGAGGAGGTTCAGGCCACGACCCTGGCGAGCGCGGGGTAGTCAGTGTAGCCGTGGGCGCCGCCGCCGTAAAAGGTCGATGGATCCATCAAGGGGTTCAGGGTCGTGTTCTCCCGCAGCCTTCGGACAAGATCGGGATTGGCCATGAACAGACGGCCGAAGGAGACGAGATCGACACGGCCGCCAGCGAGGGCGTTGATCGCCATCTGGCGGTCATAGCCGTTGTTCACCATCCATGGGCCCGAGAAGCGGTCTCGGAGGGCATCGTAGTCAAACGGAATGCTGTCCCTGGCTCCGCCGGTCTCGCCTTCCACGACATGCACATAGGCCAAACGAAGGGGGCTCAGCCGATCGACGACATGATCGAATAGCGGCTGAGGATCGCTGTCGTGCGAGTCACCCGCGGTGGAGACGGGGGAGATCCGAACGCCAAGGCGATCGGCGCCGATCGCTTTCGCACAGGACTCCGTGACCTCGAGCATAAGCCGGGCGCGGTTTTCGATCGACCCGCCATAGGCGTCGGTCCGATGATTGGTCCCGTTGCGCAGAAAGGCGTCGAGGAGGTAGCCATGAGCGCCATGGAGCTCCACGCCGTCGAAGCCCGCATCGAGCGCCCGCAGGCACGCATGACGGAAGTCCGCGACGATGCCGGGGATTTCCGAAAGCTCGAGGGCGCGAGGCGTCGAGCAATCGACGAAACCCTGACCCGCGATGAAGGTCTTGGTGTTCGCGCGGATGGCCGACGGGCCGACGGGGGCCGCGCCGTCCTTCTGGAAGCTGGTGTGCGACACCCGGCCGGTGTGCCAGAGCTGGACGACGATGGTTCCACCCTCGGCGTGGACCGCGTCGGTGACCTTGCGCCAGCCCTCGACCTGGGCGTTCGTGTAACATCCCGGTGTCCCTGAATAGCCCTGGGCCTGGGCCGATATCTGGGTGGCTTCGGCGATGATCAGGCCCGCGGAGGCGCGCTGACCATAGTATTCAGCGGCGAGCACGCTGGGCACGAGCCCCTCGCCGGCCCGATTGCGGGTAAGAGGAGCCATCACGACCCGATTGGCGAGGTTGAAGGCTCCAACCTCCGTCCGCTCGAAGAGGGCGTCGGTGGAACGGGTTTGATAGGTGCGGGGCATGGTCGTCTCCTGGGCGCGTCCGCTGTCAGGCCGGAACGGGAACAGGCCGAGTAACGTCCGTGGCCTGACCGGCTGTTCTCCCATCCTTCGTATCCGTGAAGTCGAGCACGACGCGCGACGGGACATCGCCGTGTTCCAACCGCTCGAAGATCATGTTGATCGACGACAGCGGCGCCAATTCGATGTCGGCCTTCACCTTGCCCTTGGCCGCGAAATCAAGACATTCGGCCATGTCCTTGCGCGTGCCCACGAAGGAGCCACGCACGGTGACGGCCCCGGCGACGAGGCCGAAGATCTCCAGGGGAAAGGCTCCAGGCGGCAGCCCGACCAGGACGCAGGTCCCGCGCTTGCGAGTCATGGCGACGCCCTGCTTGAACGCCGGGAGACTTGGCGCGGTGATCAGCACGCCATGCGCGCCGCCGCCGGTTTCCTTTTTCAGCACCTCGGCAGGGTCGTGCGTCTTGGCGTTGATGACGAGATCGGCGCCCAGGCGCCTGGCGTGCTCGAGCTTGGCGTCCTCAATGTCGACGCCGCAGACCAGCAGGCCCATGGCCTTGGCGTACTGGATCGCCAAGTGACCGAGGCCGCCGCAACCGGAGATGGCGATCCACTCCCCGGCGCGGGCCTCGGTTTCCTTGATGCCCTTATAGGTCGTGATGCCCGCGCAGATCAGGGGCGCGGCCTCCTTGGGCCCGAGACCTCTGGGAATGTGGGCGACATAGTTGGGGTCGGCCAGGAGGTATTCGGCGAAACCGCCGTTCTGGGTGTAGCCGCCGAACTTCGCTTCGTCGCAGACCGTCTCCCAGGCCGAGAGACAGTACTCGCAGTGGCCGCAGGCCGAGTAGAGCCACGGCACGCCGACGCGGTCGCCCTCCTTGACGATCGTCACCCCGGCGCCGAGAGCGACGACGATGCCGATGGCCTCGTGCCCCGGAATGAACGGCGGCGTCGGCTTGAGCGGCCAGTCGCCGTTGGCGGCGTGCAGGTCGGTGTGGCAGACGCCGCAGGCCTCGGTCTTGACCAGGATCTGGCCCGGCCCGGGCGTGGGGACATCCCATTCCTGGATCTGCAACGGCGTCTTGAACGCCGTGACGACGGCGGCTTGCATCTTTTTGGGCATTTGATCCCCTTTTGGGGTTCGAGTTCAGGCGAAAGCGCCTCGTGGTGGTATCAGGCGGCCGCGGCGCCGAGCCCCCGTACGGCCTCGATCATCTTGACCAGGACCGCCTGGGCGTCGCCGTAGACCATGTTGCAGTTGGGCAAGTAGAACAGGGCGTTTACGATGCCCGAGTAGCCTTTGCCCTGGCCGCGCTTGACGACATAGACCTGCTTGGCCTTGTCGGCGTTGAGGATCGGCATGCCGTAGATGGGCGACGACTTGTCGGTGCGCGCCGCAGGATTGACGACATCGTTGGCGCCGATGACCAAGGCGACGTCGGTCGTCGCGAAGTCGTCGTTGATGTCGTCGAGTTGGAAGATCATGTCGTAGGGCACGCCGGCTTCGGCCAGCAGCACGTCCATCTGGCCCGGCATCCGACCCGCCACGGGGTGGATGGCGAACCTGACCTGGACCTTCGCCGCCTGCAGCAGCTTGACGAATTCATAGAGCTTCTGCTGGGCGCGGGCGGCCGCGAGACCGTAGCCCGGCACGATGATGACGCTCGAGGCATAGCGCATCTTGATGGCGGCGTCGGACGCGTCCGTCGGCCGTTCGCTGCCCTGGATGGCGCCAGGTTTGGCCTTTGCCACGTCCCCGAAGTTGGTGAACAGCACATTGGCGATCGAACGGTTCATCGCCTTGGCCATGATCACCGTCAGCAGCAGGCCCGCGGCGCCCACGACCATGCCGGCGATCATCAGCGCCGGGTTCTGCAACACGAAGCCTTCGAGCCCCACGGCCAAGCCGGTGAAGGCGTTGTAGATCGAAATCACCACCGGCATGTCCGCGCCGCCGATGGGCAGGGTCATCAGGACGCCAAACACCAGGGCGCAGGCGAAGAAGATCCAGATCCAGGTCGGAACGGCCAGAAACAGGACGCCGGCGCCGAGGGTGGACGCCAGGATCACGCCGCCGACGGCCAGCGTCGCCGCCAATACAGCGGCGTTGGCGAACTGCTGACCCTTCACGCGCAGGGGCTTCTTGATGACGCCGTCGAGCTTGGCCCAGGCGATGACCGACCCGGAGAGCGAGATCGCCCCGATGAGCCCGCCCAAAAGGGTGACGACGAGTTGCGTGGCGCCGTGGGTGTGAGCGCCGAACAGCTCCACCGCGGCGATCGAGCCGGCGGCCCCGCCCCCCATGCCGTTATAGATCGCCACCATCTGCGGCATCGCCGTCATGGCGACCTTGCGCCCGACAAACCATGCGCCCACGCCGCCGATCAGCAGCGCGGTGACCGCCAGGCCGATGTTGACCATCAGGTGAGGTCGCGCCGCCGCCGACACCGTCGGAAGATAGAGGAAGCTCGCCAGCACGGCGGCAATCATGCCCAGCCCCGCCAAGCGGATGCCGGACGGCGCCGTCGCCGGCGACGACATCCGCTTCAGGCCGAACATGAACAGAAACGCCGCGCCGAGATCGGCCACGCCGATGACGATTTGAGAGCCCAAGGTGAACATGGCGACTCTCAGCTCTTCTTCAGGTGAAGATGATGGATCTTGCCATTGCCGTGCTTGTGAGCATGGCCATGACTGGACCTGGATTTGGACTTGGCGTCGCTGCTCTTGAACATGGCGAGCATGCGGTCGGTGACCGCGTAGCCCCCCGCCGCGTTGCCGGCGCCGAGCAGAACCGCGAAAAAGCCGATGCCCTGCTCCAGCGGCGTGCTGGCGTTGAACAGAGCGTAGAGGCCGCCGACCACGACGATGCCGTGGACGAAGTTCGAGCCCGACATCAGCGGGGTGTGCAGGATCGCCGGCACGTTCCCGATGATCACCCAGCCGGCGAACCCCGCGAGCATGAAGATGTACAGGGCGACGAACCCAGTCATGGCTATGTCGAAACTCATCGTGGGGGTCCGATCGTTCTCAAGCCGCTAGGGCAGGCGATTCGGCGGGCTGGGCGTCGGCGTCGCACAGTTTGCCGTCGTGGGTCAGGGCGGTCTTGGCGAGGACCTCGTCGGTCCAGTCGATGGTGACGATGTTGTTCTTCATCATCAGGGCGAGCAGTGCGTACTGGTTCTTGGCGTAGAGCTCGCTGGCGTCCCGGCCGAGCAGCGAGGGCACGTTTAGCGGCGCGACGATGGTTACCCCGCCGACCTCGGTGGTCTGTCCAGACACGGTGTCCTCGCAGTTGCCGCCGCCTTCGGCCGAAAGATCGACGATGACCGCGCCGGATTTCATCCCCGCGACCTGGACCTTGCTGATCAGCTTCGGCGACGCCTTGCCCGGGATCGCGGCGGTGGTGGTGATGAGGTCGGAGGCCTGAATATGCTGGGTCAGGGCCGCGTCGACCTTGGTCTTTTCCTCGGCCGTCAGGGCGCGAGCATAGCCGCCCTTGCCGGTCGCATCGACGCCGGTATCGACGAAGGTTGCGCCGAGCGACAGCGCCTGCTCCTTCGTCGCCGGACGAATGTCGTAGCCTTCCACAACGGCGCCCAGGCGCTGGGCGGTGGCGATGGCCTCGAGTCCCGCGACGCCAAGGCCCATGACCAGGACCTTGGCCGGGCCGATCACGCCCGCGGCCGAGGTGATCTTGGGCAGCACACTGGTCATGTGGGTCATGCCGAGCGCGACGGCGTAGTAACCCGCCAGCGCCGATTGGCTCGACAAGGCGTCCATCGATTGGGCGCGGGAAATCCGCGGGACGCGCTCCATCGCGAAGCAGGTGATCTTCCTGGCCAAGAGCTTCGCGACCAGTTCGGGTTCGTTTGCCGCATAGATGAAGCTGACCAGGATCGCGCCCGGCTTCATGGCCTCAATCACGTCCAACGCGGGCGGCTGGACCGCCAAGACCACATCCGCGTCGGCCACCATCGCGATCCGATCATCTAGGATGGCGACATCCTTGAAGGCCGAATCGGCGAGCTTGATCGCGTCGCCGGCGGCCGCCTGCATGTGCAGCTTGGCGCCAAGCTTGATCAGCTTGGGGGCGACCGACGGCGTGAGGGCGACTCGCCGTTCGTTCGGCTGGGTCTCCTTCAGGACAGCGACATTCACGTACATAGTCGTTCCAGTTTCCGGAAAGCGCAGAAGGTCGGCGAGGGCGCCGGAGCGACGCCCTCGCCCGTTCCGGTCTAGGCCGGGGCTGTCATGGTCGCGGTGCGGACGAGCTTCTTGTTGACGAATTCTTGGATGCCCATGTCGCCAAGCTCGCGGCCGTAGCCGGAGTTCTTGATGCCGCCGAACGGAAGCTCGGCGTCGGACCAGTCGATGTTGTTGATGAACATCATCCCGGTCTCGACCTTGGAGGCGACCCGCTTGCCGCGCGCGACATCCCGGGTCCACACCGAGCCGCCCAGGCCGAAGTCGGAGTCGTTGGCCAGGGCGATGGCCTCGGCTTCGTCCTTGACCCGGAAGAAGAGGGCGACCGGGCCGAAGAACTCGTCCCGGAAGGCGGGGTTGCCCGGCTTGATGTCCGTCAGGATCGACGGCTCCATGTACGAGCCGGGGCGATCGATCCGCTTGCCACCCATAAGCAGCCTGGCGCCCTTGGCCACGGCCACGTCCACCTGCTTGAGCAGTTGCACCAGGGCCGCCTCGCTGGACAACGGACCCAGCGTCGTCTTCTCGTCCATCGGATCGCCGGCCTTGAGCGCGGTGAGCGCGGCCTGAAAGCGTTCGATGAACTTGTCGGCGACGCTGTCGACCACGATGAAGCGCTTGGCCGCGCAGCAGGTCTGGCCGGTGTTATACATACGGCCCCAGACGGCCCACGGAATGGTCAGGTCGAGGTCGGCATCCTCGAGAACGATGAAGGCGTCGCTGCCGCCCAATTCCATGGACGAGACCTTGACGTTCTGGCCGGCGCGCGCGGCGATTTTCTGTCCCGCCGCCACGCTGCCCGTCAGGCAGACGCCAACGATCCGGGGGTCGTCGACGATCTTGTCCGACTGCTCGTGAGAGATGAAGAGGTTGGTATAGAGCCCGACCGGCGCGCCCGCATCGAGGAGCAGCTTTTCGAACGCCAGCGCGCATTGCGGCACGATGCCCGCGTGCTTCACCACCAACGTATTGCCGGCCATCAGGTGCGGGCCGGCGATCCGCGCCAGCTGATAGTAGGGAAAGTTCCAGGGTTCGACACCGAAGATCACCCCGAGCGGGCTGCTCTCCATATGGGCTTCGCCGACGGTCGGATTGAGCTTCACCGGAGCCAGGAAGCGTTCGGCGTTCTTGGCGTAATAGGCGAGGATGCGCGAGCTGAACTCGACCTCGCCGCGGGCCTCGGAGATGCGCTTGCCCATTTCGAGGGTCATGGTGTGGGCGAAGGCGTCGGCCTGCTCATGCAGAAGCTGGGCGGCTTTGGCGATGATCACCGCACGCTCGGCATAGGTCTTGTGGCGCCACGTCTCGAAGCAGGTCTGGGCGGCCGCCAGCTTGGTCTCGTATTCCGCGGCATTGATGTCTTTGAAGTCTTTAATCAACGTGCCGTTGAAGGGGCTGAGGCTCTGGTAGGTCATGACAATTTCCTTTGACTAGTCGGCCGGGGGTTCCCGGCTGAGGCGTTGGGGTTGATTCAAACTTCGATGAGGACTTTGAGCGCCTTGGTTTTGGCGGCGTTGCCGAAAGTTTCGTAGGCCTGGAGGATGTCGTCGAACTTGAAGCGGTGGGTGATCAGCAGGGTCGGGTCGATCTTGTGCGCGCCGAACACCTGGAGCAGCATCGGCGTCGAGACCGTATCGACCAGCCGGGTCGTGATGCTGATGTTGCGATCCCACAGCCGCTCCAGATGCAGGGCGACCTTGACGCCGTGGACCCCGATGTTGGCGATGACGCCGCCGGGCGCGATGATCTGCTCGCACATCTCGAAGGTGGCCGGGATGCCGACGGCCTCGATGGCGGTGTCGACACCCTTGTCGTGGGTGAGCTTCATTAAGGCCTCGACCGCCTTGCCGTCGCTGCTGTTGATGGTCTGGGTCGCGCCGAAGCGCTTGGCGACCGCCAAGCGGTTGTCGTCGAGGTCGATCATGATGATCTCGCCGGGCGAATAGAACTGCGCGGTCAGCAGGGCGGCGAGGCCGACGGGACCCGAACCGACGATGGCCACGGTCGCGCCGGGCTGGACTTTGCCGTTGAGCACGCCGCATTCGAATCCCGTTGGCAGAATGTCGCTGAGCATGACGAGCGCCTCTTCGTCGGCGCCTTTCGGGATGGGGTAGAGGCTGGTGTCGGCGTGCGGTGTGCGGACGAATTCGGCCTGGGTGCCGTCAATGGTGTTGCCGAGGATCCAGCCGCCGGTCGTGCAATGGGAGAACATGCCCTTGCGACAGTATTCGCACTTGCCGCAGGCGCTGACGCAGGAGATCAGGACGTGGTCGCCTGCTTTGAACGCCGTGACGGCCGACCCGACGCTGTCGACTATGCCGACGCCTTCGTGGCCCAGGATCCGGCCGGGCTTGCAGCTGGCAAGATCGCCCTTCAGGATGTGCAGATCGGTGCCGCAGATCGTGGTCTTGGTGACCCGAACGATAGCGTCCGTCGGATCGATGATCGTGGGTTTGACATGGTCTTCCCATGCCTTCTTATTGATACCCTTGTAGACCAAGGCCTTCATTGTGGCCAATTTTACCATAGCGTTCATAGTTGAATCCTTTAGGCGTCGGCGGTTCTATTGTTCAGCTGGTGTGGAGTCGATGCGTCCAAAGCGCCGATGTCCGGCAGGGCGAAAACGGAACCTGTAGGTTCGCCTCCACGACTGTCAGCCTTTCCTTAAGGCCGCCGAAACCATAGGCCGCGAAGGGAACGCGCCGTCAGGGGCGGAAACTACCTAGGGCTCGCGCCGTCGCGGATCGCTGGATCATGATCGACCATCGCCTGTGCGCGATCGACCACCGCCTGTGTCGGCCAGCGTCGGTAGATTCCGAACCTTTCCCTTGTGGAGCGACCACGGCGATCATTCGGATTGCCGGCGGATGGACATGATCACCCAAACCAAACTCGAACACGGCGTCCTCGCGCTGCTGACGCCCGCCCAAATGGGCGCCGCCGACCGCGCGGCCGAGGCGGCCGGCAAGAGCGGCCCCGCGATGACGGAGGCCGCCGGCGCCGCCGTCGCGGTCGCCATCGGCGAGCGTTGGCCGCTTTGCTGGCCCAGGGCATGGCGCCGTTCGAGGCCGCCGCGACCGGCGCCTGGCTTCACGGCGCGGCGGCGGCCGAATTCGGGCTGGGGCTCGTGGCGGAGGATCTGCCGCAAGCACTGCCCAGAGTGCTCCAGAGACTCAAAGCGCGAGCGGATGCTGGAACGAGGAGGACGTTGTGAAAGCGATGGTGCTCAACAAGCCCGAAACACCGCTCGTCTGGACCGAGTTTCCCGACCGCCAGCCGGGCGCCGGCGAGGTGCGGGTCAAGGTTCTGGCCTGCGGCGTCTGCCGCACCGACTTGCACGTGCTGGACGGCGAGCTGCCGGACCCCAAGTCACCGATCATCCCGGGCCACGAGATCCTCGGGCGGATCGACGCGATCGGACCCGGCGTCACGGGGCTCGCGATGGGTGATCGCGTGGGTATCCCTTGGCTCGGCCATACCTGCGGCGTGTGTCCGTACTGCAAGATGCAGCGCGAGAACCTCTGCGACGCGCCGCTGTTCACCGGCTACCGTTGTAAGGTGTTGCGCGTGGACGCGTGCGTGCTGGTGTGTCTGCGCCCGTCACGCCGGTGTTCGCGAACGGGCAACTAGCGATTGGATTTATTGATTGGACGTCCCCTTGCGAGTGCCCGCTTCAAGGGAGGAGCGTAGCGTCCGCTAATCCGCGCATAGAGGTTGATCATTTTTTGATGCGGCGAACGTCGTAAATGCGCCAAGAGTTGACTCC
>JBBRQW010000066.1:0-15130 GCA_038225765.1 Caulobacterales bacterium
GGTAAAGCCGAACGCCAGGCGAAACCCCGGCATCGGGCTGGGGTCCACCCAGGAGGCCCGGCCCGCGCCGATCGCGGGCGCGCTTGGCGAAAGAGCGGCGGCGACCATGTCAGCGAGGCTGATAAATCTTGTCGAACGAGCCGCCGTCGACGAAGTTCTGCAACTGGGCCTTCCGCCAGCCGCCGAAGCTGGCGATGGTGACCAGATTCATGCGCGGGAACTTCGCCGCGTAGCGCGCCGCCACGGCCGCGCTGCGGGGGCGGAAATGTTTGCGCGCCGCCAGTTCCTGGGCCGCGTCGGTGTAGAGAAACCGCAGATAAGATTCGGCCAGTTTGCGCGTCCCGTGTTTATCGACCACCTTGTCGACCACCGACACCGGCGGCTCGGCGAGAATGCTCAGCGAGGGGCGGACGATCTCCAGCTTGCCGGGCCCGACCTCGTCGATGGCCAGCATCGCCTCATTCTCCCAGCTCAGGAGCACATCGCCGATGCCCCGCTGCACGAAGGTGGTCGTCGATCCCCGCGCCCCGGTGTCCAGCACCGGCACGTTCCTGTAGATTCCGCGGACGAAACCCAGAGCCTTGGCCTGGTTGCCGCCATTGTGTTTGGTCGCGTAGGCCAGGGCCGCCAGATAGCTCCAGCGGGCGCCGCCCGAGGTCTTGGGGTTGGGCGTGATCACCTGAACGCCGGGCCTGACCAGATCCAGCCAGTCGTGGATGGCCTTGGGATTGCCCTGGCGCACGAGAAACACCACGGTCGATGTGTAGGGGGTGCTGTTGAACGGCAGGCGCGACTGCCAGTCGCGGGCGATCAGGCCGCGGGCCGCGATCTCGTCGATGTCATAGGCCAGGGCCAGGGTGACGACATCGGCCTCCAGCCCGTCCACCACCGCCCTGGCCTGCTTGCCCGAGCCATCGTGCGACTGGTTGATCCGCGCGTCCTGACCGGTGCGCCGCTTCCAGTCGCCCGCGAACAGGATGTTGAAACTCTTGTAGAACTCCCGCGTCGGGTCGTAGCTGGCGTTGAGCAAAGAGGTCGCCGGGGCCGCGAACGACAGGCCCGGCGCGCCCAACGCCGCCACCCCGGTCAGGATTCCTCGTCGTGATATCGTGTGCATCGCGCCGCCCCCAAAACTGTGACGCCGCAATGCTAGGGAGCCGCTCGCCGGTCTTACAGGCACATTTCCTGAGGCGCGCCCCGGCGGGGGCTATCGTGAGATTTTCTGATGGGTATCAATAGGTATTCTTAACGCGGAGCGCCGAACCCGCCGCCCGCCAAGTATTTCTAGGATTGAGCCCGTCGCCCGGTTTCGAGAAGAAAGCCCATGACCGACCGACCGACAGTCGCCGTGATCGGCGCCGGCTTTAGCGGCGTGCTGACCGCCCTGCGCCTGCTTCTGGCGCCCGACGGGCCGCGCGTCCTGCTCATCGAGCGCGGGGCGCGTTTTGGCCGCGGCGCGGCCTATTCCACCACCAGCCCCGATCATCTTCTCAACGTCCGCGCCACCAACATGAGCGCGTTCGTCGAGGAACCGGCCCATTTCCTCGACTGGCTGGCGGGCGCCGGGGTGGCCGAGCCGGGCAAGGCCTTCGTCACCCGCGACCGCTACGGCCAGTATTTGCAGTCGCTCCTGCGCAAGGCGGCGGGCGACGGCGGGGCGGCCGGGCGCCTGTCGCTGGAGCATGACGAGGTCCGGGCCCTCGCCCGCGAGGGCGAGCGCTGGCGCCTGCAGCTCGGCGTCGGCCGCACCCTGGCGGCCGACGCGGTCGTCCTGGCGCTCGGCAATCTGCCGCCGCCCGCGCCCATCGATATCGAGGCGGGCCTGATCGCCTCGGGCCGCTACGTCGCCGACCCATGGGCCTGGGATCCGGCCGACACCCCGGCCGGCGGCGAGATTCTGTTGCTCGGCTCGGGGCTCACCGCCGTCGATATCGCCCTTTCCATCCAGGGGCGGCGGCCAGGCGCGCCCATCCTGGCCCTGTCGCGGCGCGGCCTTCTGCCTCGCCGCCATGACGAGGCGGGCGCTCTCGCGCCGCCGGCGCGCGCGCCGCCCGTGCACACGCCGCCCATGCACGTGCCTAGGGGTTCGCCCCTGGAGGTTCTGCGGGAGGTTCGCCGCCGCGGCATGGGCGACTGGCGCGCCGCGATCGACGGCCTGCGCCCCTACGTCCAGGCTCTGTGGCGCGGCTGGGACCAGAAGGAGCGCATGGCCTTCCTGCGCCATCTGCGGCCGTGGTGGGATGTCCATCGTCACCGCCTCGCCCCCGAGGTCGCCGCCAGGGTGGAAGGATTTCAGCGGGCCGGCCTGATGAGGATCGCCGCCGGCCGGCTGGCCCATCTGCGCCCGGCCCCGGAAGGCGTCGAGGCGGCCTGGGCGCCGCGCGGCGGATCGGCGATGGAGCGGAGAGTCTTCTCCCTGGTGGTGAACTGCGCCGGGCCGCGCGGCGATGTGGCGCAATGCGGCGATCCGCTGGTCGCCGGGCTCCTGGCCGCCGGGGAGATTCGCCCCGACGCCTGCCGGCTCGGCGTCGATGTCGATAGCCGCTCGCGCGCCATCGGCGCGGACGGCGAGGCGCGGGAGACCCTGTTCGCGGTCGGCCCGATCACCCGCGGCCAGTTCTACGAGATCACCTCGGTTCCCGACATCCGCATCCAGGCCGCCGACTGCGCCGGCGCGGTGGTGGGCGCCTTGAGCCTGCGTGACCGGCAGGGGGCGCAGGGCGCGGGACCGGGCCGCACCCTGGCCGATCTCGCCGCCCTTTTGGGCGAGCAGATCGATGAACTGGATGTCGAACTGGGCGGCCTCAAATTCGCCCGCCGGGTGCGCAACGCCTGGGAACTGCGCGGCCGCCGCGCCGCCCTGGGGGAAATCGCCCTGTGGCTCGATGAGCGGCGGGGACCGCACGCCCGAGGCGATAGTCGGTGACACCTCCCGACACCCTGGCGGCCGCGCCCGCTGTCAGCGCGGCGGTCATCGAAGACTTCGAGCTCCGCGGCCTGGTCGGCGGCGCAGCCCCCTGTCGGCGAGCCATCAGGTAGGCGACGGCGCGCACCGATCCCCGTGCGAGGCGGCGAAGGACCCTCCGTCGACGTGACGCGGCATGGCGCTCCGGTCACCGGATCATCGTCGCGATTTCCCCTCATTCCGATCCACCGCTGGAACCAGGGTCTTTCCCGCCTCGTTTGTACCCAAGGGGACAGCTGACGGGCCTGCCGTCAAGAAAGGTGATGCCATGAAGATTCTTACCACTGCGTTCGGACTGAGTTCGTTTCTCGCCATCATGGGCGGAAGCTCGATGGCGCCGACGGTGGCGAGCGCCGCTTCAGTCGAACGAACCTATGTCGCCTGCAATCAGTACGGCGAATGCTGGCGGGTGCACCGGAGGTATGCTTACGGGCCCAGCGCGCCGATCACCTATTACAAGTCCGATTGGTATGACGCCCACCAAGGTGACGCGAATGTGCGCTGGCTCGCCGACCCGGCGGATGACCGTGGGTATTACGTGCAAGATGGGAGCTGGCACGCGGATCCGGGCGCGCGCGCCTTGGCGGGCGGAGCGGCGGGCGCCGGTATCGGCGCGGCAATCGGGTGTCTTGTGACGCTTCCGATTGGGTGCGCCCCTGGCGCGGCGGTTGGCGCCGCCATCGGCGGCGGGACGGGCGCCGTCGCCGGCGCGGCCTCAACGCCAACACCGCCTCCACCGCCGCCGCCAACGCCGCAGAACTGATCGAAGCCTCGCGCCAATCGGAGCGGCCGCTTCGGCGGCCATCCGCGGCGTCGCCGCGGAGGAGGTCCGGACCCGTCCGGGCCTCCTTTCGGCTATCCCCCCTCCTGCGACATTCAGAACGTCTGCCAACTGGCATCGACGAGACGACATTTCACCAGCCCTGGACGTCCCTGCGTCGGCGCCAAGTATCAGGTTCTATCCACTAGCTCGCGGCCTCTCTCGCCCACGCCCGCACATCGTCCACGAACAGGTCCGGCTCTTCCATCGCCGCGAAATGGCCGCCGCGCGGCGCCTCGGTCCAGCGGGCGATGTTGTAGGCCCGCTCGGCCCAGGATCTGGGCGGGGCGCTGTAGAGGGCCTCGCCGGGGAAGTTGGCGAAGGCGGTGGGGGTCTCGCAGCGCATCCCCGCCTTCAGCGCCACCCCGCCCTCCTCAATCAGGGCGCGGTAATACCAGGCGCCGGTGGCGAAGCTCCCGGTCATGACGTAGATCATGATGCCGGTGAGAAGCTGATCCCTGGTGAACACCTCCTCGAAGGGCTTCTCGCGCCGGTCGCACCAGTCGTGGAAGCGCTCGACGATCCAGGCGGCCTGACCCACCGGGTTTCCGGCCCCCAGCCAGGCCAGGGACTGGGGCTTGGAAGCCTGGAGCCGGAAATAAGCCCCCAGCAGGTCCATCATGGCGCTCTGGCGGCCGACCCAGGCGACCTCGTCGGGGCTTTGAGGGCCGCCGGCCGGGCGAAGGCCGATCATGTTGAGGTGGATGGCGCGGGCGTGGGCGCCGTGGTCGAGGCCCAGCCACGAGGTGACCAGGGCGCCCCAGTCGCCGCCCTGAGCCAGATAGCGGTCGTAGCCGAGGGCGTCGGTCATCAGGGTGTTGAACAGCCGCGCCGTGGCGCGCTGGCCGAAGGGCCGGGGCGGTTTGGAGGAAAAGCCGAAGCCGGGCAGGGAGGGGATCACCAGGTCGAAGGCGTCGGCCGCCTCGCCGCCGTGGCGCGAGGGATGGCTGAGCTTGTCGATGACGCCCCAGAACTCATGGTGGCTGCCCGGCCATCCGTGGCTGATGAGCAGGGGCCGCCCGCCGCCGGCTTCCCCGACCACATGCAGAAAGTGAAGGTCGAAGTTCTCGACGCGGGCGGTGAATTGCGGGAAGCGGTTGAGGTCGGCGACGGCGGCGCGCCAGTCGTAGCCGTCGATCCAATAGTCGCACAGGCCCTTGAGAAACCGCCCGTCGCAGCCGTAGGCCCAGCCGTCTGGAACCTCCGGGGCCGGCGGCCAGGGATAGCGGCGCACCCGCTCCACAACCTCGCCGACCGCCGCCTCGCTCCAATCGACGGTGAAGGGTTGGATTTGTGGCATCGGGCCTCTCCTTGGCGCGTCGCGTGAACCTGGCCGCCCGGCGCCGCGGCGGTCAAGCCGTTGGCTCTTCAAACACCGCCCGCGCCACCGCCGCCGTCAGGGCGTCGATGAGAGTGGGGGCGTCGTAGGCGGCCGGCAGCATGCCGGAGAACTGCAGCATCAGCGGGCCGTGCAGGGCGGCCCAGAACAGGTGGCCGATGAGGTCGGGATCGCCTTTCAAGGCGCCGGCGGCGATCTGGTCGCGCAGATGCAAGGTCATGGTCCGCCGCGAGCGCGCGCCGGCGCGGACCAGGTCGGGATAGTCGGCTTCGCTGGCCTGGCGGATGTCGAACATCAGCTTGTAGGCCTCGGGGTTTTCCAGGGCGAAGCGGACATAGGCCGCCCCGATCGCCGCCGCCCGGCCCTCGGCCGGCGTTTCGGCGTAGGCCCGCTCCAGCGCCCGCGCGTGCCGATCGAAACCGCGCGCCCGGACGGCGGCCAGGATGGCGTCCTTGTCCTTGAAATAGCGGTAGGGGGTCATCGGGCTGACGCCGATGGCGGCGGCGAGCTGGCGCAGGGTCACCGCCTCCGTCCCGTGCTCGGCGAACAGGCGCTCGGCGGCGTCGCACAGGCGATCGCGGAAGGCGGCGATATCCGGGTCGGAGAGGGTTTTCGGCAAGCGCGGGGCCTTGGCAAAAATTTAGCTTGCGCCGGTTTATCGCTTACGCCATAAATTTACAACGTAAGACTTGAACAACCTGCCCGGAGGACGCCATGGACGGATCGCGGACCATCAACCCCTATCTCACCGGCAATTTCGCGCCGATCGCCGGCGAGGACGACTTCGACCTGGAAGTGACCGGCGAGATCCCGGCCGGCCTGGCCGGGGCCTTGTACCGCAACGGGCCCAATCCCCAGTTCGATCCGGGAAGCGACCATCACTGGTTCGTCGGCGACGGCATGATCCACGGCTTTTTCGTGGAGGGGGGCAAGGTGCGCTACCGCAACCGCTATGTCCGCACCCCCAAATGGCGGGCCGAGAACGCCGCCGGGCGCAAGCTGTTCGGCCTGTTCGGCAACCCGATGACCACCGATCCCTCGGTCCTGGGCCAGGACAACGGCGTCGCCAACACCAACATCGTCTGGCACGCCGGGCGGCTGCTGGCGCTGGAGGAGGGCCACAGGCCCTACGAAATGGACCCGCTGACCTTGGATTCCCGTGGCTACGTCGAGCAGTACCGCGGCCGGGTCACCGCCCATCCCAAGATCGATCCCGAGACCGGCGAGATGACCTGGTTCGGCTATTCGACCGGGGAAATGCCGCTCAATTCCACCGTCTCCTACGGCGTCACTGACGCGGCCGGCCAGGTGGCGCGGCGCGACGATTTCGAGGCCCCCTATTCGAGCATGGTTCACGATTTCATGGTCACCAAAGGCCATGTGCTGTTTCCCATCCTGCCGCTCACCGGCAGCCTGCAACGGGCCATGACCGGCGGCCCGGCCTACGCCTGGGAGCCGGAAAAGGGCGCCTTCGTGGGGGTGATGGCCAGGGGCGCCGGCGTCGAGACCATCCGCTGGTTCGAGACCAAGGCCTGCTACGTCTTTCACCCGATGAACGCCTGGGAGGAGGGCGGCAAGATCTTCGCCGACGTGATGGAATACGAAACCGCGCCGCTGTTTCCCAACGTCGATGGGAGCCGCAACAAGGACACCGGCGCGCGGCTGGTCCGCTGGACCTTCGACCTGGCCGCCGCGACCAACCAGATCGGGCGCCAACCGCTCGACGACCTGGCCGGCGAGTTTCCCAGATTCGACGAGCGGCGGGCCGGCCTGCCTTACCGCCACGGCTGGTTCGCCGGAAATTCCCAGCGCCCCGGCGACTTCGGCTTCGACACCATCGCCCATATCGATCTGGCCACTGGCAAGCGGCTCACCCACGACCTGCCCAGCGGCGACGCCACCGGCGAACCCATCTTCGTGCCGCGCTCGGACGGGGCCGCGGAGGGGGACGGCTGGGTGATCGCGGTGGTCTATCGCGGCGAGGAGGACCGCAGCGACTTCCTGGTCTTCGACGCCCAGGGCCTCACCGCCGGCCCCATCGCCACGGCCGCGATGCCCAGGCGCGTCCCGTTCGGCTTCCACGGCAACTGGCGACCGGCGTAGGCGAGGGTTCAGCTGGCCGCCAGGCGCTCCTCGAGCTTGTCGGCCAGCCACAGCTTGATCAGGGATTGCCGGGTCACGCCCAGTCTTCTGGCCTCATGATCCAGAGACGCCACCATCCAGCTCGGAAAGTCCACGTTGACACGTCTCTCCTCCAGATTGGGGCGGCGCGCCTTGGACCAGTCGATCTCATCGCTGACATCCGCCCCGGCGTCGAATTTCGCCTCGATTTCACGCGCTTTCATATCGCTTCACTTCCTCGTCTCGCGCGCGGCGCACCGAAATCAGGCGGACACGCTGATCGCGATAGGTGACGATCGCGGACCAAATTCTACCACCGATCATGCCGACCACCAGATGGCGCGGTTGGATGCCGAAAAAGAAATCAAAAAGGACTTGCACCCAGATTGGTGATGTGGTTGACTACAACACCATCTCATCACACCACACCGGGCCGGGGGCGCCGGTCGGGCGGCGAAACAGACCATGGACCCTGAGTGGAACGACAGCCAGCCGATCTGGCGCCAGCTTCGCGATCGCGTCGTGGCGATGATCCTCGACGGCGTGCTCGTGGAAGGCGATCCGTTGCCTTCGGTGCGCACTGTCGCGGCCGATTCCCGGGTCAATCCGCTCACCGTCCTCAAAGGCTATCAACACCTAGTCGATGACGGCCTGGTGGAGAAAAGGCGAGGCCTTGGCCTGTTCATCAACGCCGGCGCGCGCGCTTCGCTGCTGCGGGGCGAGCGCCAGCGGTTCCTCACCGACCAGTGGCCCCAGATCCACGCCACCATCCGCCGCCTCGGCCTGACGCCCGAGGAGCTGCTGGCGGCCGCGCCAACCGGCGGCTCCCCGCCCAATGCCCGCAAGGAGGGCTGAGCCCATGCCATGCATAGATGCCCGCGGCCTGCGCAAGGCTTTCGGGGCGACGGTGGCCCTGGACGGGATCGATCTCTCCGTCGAAGAGGGCCGCATCCTCGGCCTCATCGGGCCCAACGGCGCGGGCAAGAGCACGGCCCTCAATGCGATTCTTGGCCTCACCTCCCATCGGGGCGAATTGAAGGTGCTGGGGCGCGATCCGTGGAAAGAGCGCGACCGGCTCATGGCCGATGTCTGTTTTATCGCCGATGTCGCCGTCCTGCCGCGCTGGATGCGGGTTTCCCAGGCGCTCGATTATGTGGCCGGCGTACACCCCAGATTCGATCGCGCCAAGGCGGAAGCCTTTCTCGCCAAGACCGCCATCAAGGGGACGAGCAAGGTGCGGCAATTGTCCAAGGGCATGGTGACCCAGCTTCATCTGGCTCTGATCATGGCCATCGACGCCAGATTGCTGGTGCTGGACGAGCCGACCCTCGGCCTCGACCTCCTGTATCGCAAGCAATTCTACGACACATTGCTCAACGACTACTTCGATCGCAGCCGCACCATCGTGGTGACCACCCATCAGGTCGAGGAGATCCAGCACATCCTCACCGATCTGGTGTTCATCGACCGCGGCCGCATCGTGCTCGCCACGAGCATGGAGGATTTCGAGCAACGCTATTTCGAAGTGATGGTGAGCCCGGAAAATATCGCGGCGGCGCGGGCGCTCAAGCCCATTCACGAGCGCCAGGTGTTCGGCCGCGGTCTCCTGCTGTTCGATTCCGTCGATCGCGGCCGGCTCACGCCGCTGGGCGAGGTGCGCACACCCAGCATCGCCGACCTGTTCGTCGCCGTGATCGGCGGCCCATCCGACGAGGCGAAACGGGCCGCCGGGCAAGGAGCCACCGCATGACCACGCCATCGGACGCCGTTCCAGGCTCGCCCCTCGACCCGCCGCCGGTCGCGCCGGCGGCTCTCTCGGCGACCCGGCCTTTCTATTGGTCGGTGCGACGGGAACTGTGGGAGAACCGCTCGCTCTATGTCGCGCCGCTGATCGCCGCCGGCGTCGTGCTGTTCGCCTTCTCGCTGAGCGCGATCCATCTGCCGCGGCACCGCCTCGAGGCCCTGGCGCTCGAACCGGCGCGCCAGGCCGTGGCCATCGCCCTGCCCTACGACTTCGCGGCCATGGCCATCATCCTGACCGGGGTGATCGTCGGGGCCTTCTATTGCCTGGGGGCGCTGCACAACGAACGCCGCGATCGCAGTATCCTGTTCTGGAAGTCCCTGCCGGTTTCGGATCTCACGGCCGTCCTGGCCAAGGCGGCCATTCCCCTCGCGGTGCTGCCGGCGATCGTCTTCGTGGTCACGGTCGTCACGCAACTGATCATGCTGGCGCTGAGCACCGCGGTCTTGCTGGCGGGTGGCGTGGACGCGGCGACAACCTGGACGCGCCTGCCGGTATTGCAGATGTGGCTGGTGCTGCTCTACGCGCTCGCCGTGCTGGCGCTGTGGTACGCGCCGATCTGGGGCTGGCTGCTGATGGTCTCCGGCTGGGCCCGCCGCGCCCCGTTCCTGTGGGCGGTCCTGCCGCCCCTGGCCCTCTGCGTGGTCGAAAAAATCGCCTTCGACACCGGCCATTTCGGCGCCCTGCTGAGCTATCGCCTGGGCGGCTTCGTGGAAGCTTTCACGGTCCGCAGGCACGGCAAGGTCCCGCTCGACCCATTGCCCGGGATCGATGCGGCCGCCTTCCTCGCCGCGCCGGGCCTTTGGCTCGGGCTGGCGTTCGCCGCCGCCTTCCTCGCCGCCGCCGTCTGGCTGCGCCGTTATCGCGACCCGATCTGATCATGACCGCGGCCACAATGACCGCCGGCGCTCCGCCGAAGGCCTTCGCGGACGGGGCGCTGAAGGCCGCCGCCAGGCTGTGGTTCGCGGCGGCGGTGATAGGCCAGGGGATGTTCCTGTTTTACATCGCCCGTTTCTACGGCCCCTCGACGCTGACCGGAAACTTCCAGGCCTGGCGCCTGAACAAGATGCTCATCAAGGGCTATGTCGCCGGCGACACCGCCGGGAACCTCGCCTTCGCCGCCCACGTGCTCATGGCCGCGGTCGTCACCTTCGGCGGGACGCTGCAGCTCATGCCCCAGATACGGGCCCGCGCGCCGGCCGTCCACCGCTGGACCGGGCGGCTGTTCCTGGCGACCGCCATCGGGGCCAGTCTCGCCGGCCTGTATATGACCTGGGTGCGCAAGACCTCCACCGGCCTGGGGGCCATCGCCATCTCCTTGGACGCGGCCCTCATCCTGACCTTCGCCATCCTGGCGTGGCGCGCGGCCCGGGGGCGCGACTTCGTCAGCCACCGCCGCTGGGCGATGCGCACCTTCATGGTCGCCAACGGCGTCTGGTTCATGCGCGTCGGGGTCACGCCCCTGGCGCTCGCGGCCAAGGCCCTGGGCGGCGAGCTCGGCATGGGGAGCCCGCTCTTCATCGCCTGGAATTTCGGCTGCTATCTCCTGCCGCTGGCGGTCCTCGAACTCTACTTCCGGTCCCAGGAAAGGGCCGGCCCCAGCGGCCGGTCCGCCATGGCCGGAGGCCTGGTCCTGCTCACCGCCCTGATGAGCGTCGGCATCGTCGGCGCCTGGTCGGGCTTATTCGCCCCCGTCCTCTCCAGGCTCTGAAGGAGGCTTGAGCCCGTGATCCTGCCCATCAGCCCGGACGCCCCGATCCTGATCCGCGACGGGGCGGCGACCCTTCTCTTCGCCCACATCGGCGGGGCGGCGGTGGGCCTGGTCTCCGGCGGCGCCGCCATGGCCTTCCGCAAGGGCGAGCGCCCGCATCGGGCGGCCGGCGCCGTGTTCTTCGTCGCCATGCTGACCATGTCCGGGATCGGCGCGGCCGTCGCCCCTTTCCTGCCCAGGGAACAGGCGCCCAACACCCTGGCCGGGGTTATCACCTTCTATCTGGTGGCGACGGGCTGGGCGACGGTGAAGCGCGGGGAGGGCGAGATCGGCCGCTTCGAGGTCGGCGCCTTTCTCCTCGCTTTCGCCGCCGCGGCGGGCGGCGCCGTCTGGGTGTGGGTGAACGCCCACACCGCCGGGGGGGTCCAGGGGCCCAAGGCGGTGGCCATCCTCGTCTTCGCGGCGGTGGCCGCCCTAGCCGCCACCTGCGACCTGCGGGTGATCCTGCGCGGCGGGGTCTCCGGCGCGTCGCGCATCGCCCGGCATCTGTGGCGCATGTGCGTCGCCCTCTTCATCGCCGCCGGGTCCTTCGCCGGACAGCCGAAGGCCATTCCCGAGTTTCTCCGCGGCTCCCCGATCCTCTTCCTGCCGATGATCGCGGTCCTGGGCTTGATGATCTTCTGGCTGGTCCGGGTGCGGTTCAGCCGCGCTTTCAGACCGGAAGAGACCAACTACGGTCATGCGCGGGGGATCGCGTGACCGGCCCGACGACCAGCGCTGTTCTTCATCTGGCGGCCGACAGCCCTCCCTGGCTGGCTCTGGCGGCGACCCTGGCCCTCATCCTTCACATCGGCGGCGGCAGCCTCGGCCTGGTCTCCGGAACGGCGGCCCTCGCCTTCCGCAAGGGCGGACGTTGGCATCGGATGGCGGGGACGGTGTTCTTCGTTTCCATGCTGACCATGTCCGCCGTCGCCGCGATCGTGGCCCCGTTCACGGCGCGGCCGTCCAACACGGTCGGTGGCCTGTTCACCTTCTACCTCGTGACAACGGCCTGGGTGACCGTCAGGCGCAGGGAAGGCGAAGTGGGCGTCTTCGAAGTCGGCGCGTTCCTCCTGGGCGTGGGCGCCGTCGCCGCCGGCTTGGCCCTGATCGGGCTGGCGGCGCGGGACCCGGCGCGCATCCTGGGCGGCCAGCCCGCCTTGGCCCTCTACATCGTGGTGGCGATCATGGCGCTGGCCGCCGCCCTGGACCTCAAGGTGATCCTGCGCGGCGGCGTTTCCGGCGCCCGGCGCATCGCCCGCCATCTGTGGCGCATGTGCCTGGGCCTCTTCATCGCCACGAGTTCCTTCTTCCTTGGGCAACAGCAGGTCTTTCCCGCGCCCTTGCGTGGATCGCCCGTGCTTGCCGTACTCGCGGTCGCGCCCTTGGCGGCGATGATCTTCTGGCTGGCCCAGGCCCGGTTCACCAACCGGTTCAAACCGACCGGCGGCGGCTTGATGCGCCGATCGACCTTGTTGAGGCGCCCCGCATGTTGAACCACCTCTTCCCAGAGCGCCTCGACAACCGCTATCGCGGCCACCCGCTGGCGATCTGGCTCCTCGTCCCGATCGTGCTCTTGAAGTTGATGATCGGCGCGAACTCGATCCTCAACACCCGCCTGGTGGCCGCCTCCGCCGATGGGATCCCCCTGAACAGCTTCGGCGCCGCCGGCGCGGAAGCGGTGGTGTCGCTCTTCGCGCTGCTGGGGCTCTTCCAACTGCTGCTCGGCGTGCAGGGCGCCGTCGTGCTGGTTCGCTATCGGGCCACGATTCCGCTGATGTATCTGCTGCTACTGGCCCAGCAACTGGGAAGCAGGGCGGTCGCGCTGGCCCGCCCCATGGCCGAGTCCGGCGCTTCCAGCGCCCACCTCGGCTCCGCCGTCGTCCTGGCCGTCCTGGCGATGACCGTCGTCGGCCTTGTCCTGTCGCTTCTGGGGAAGGAATGAAATGACCGAACCAATCACCGCCGCTTCGCCCCGTTCGCGGGCCAGGATGGCCGGCGCCCTCTACCTGATCACCATAGCGGCCGGCTTTTTCGCCTTCTCCGCCCGCGCCGGTTTGATCGTCAGCGGCGAGGCGGCGGCGACCGCGCGCCACATCCTGGCGTCGGAGCCGTTGTATCGGTCGAGCATCGCCGCCGACCTGATCGGCATCGCCAGTTATGTCGGCGTGACGGCCCTCCTCTACGGCCTGCTCAGGCCGGTGAGCCGGACCGTCTCCCTCACCGCGGCCCTCATGAGTCTCGCGGGCTGTGCGATCGGGGCCGTCATCACGCTCAATCTCGTGGCCGCCCTGGTCCTCCTGGAAGGCGCGCCGTATCTGGCCGCCTTCCGGCCCGATCAGCTGCAGGCGTTGGCGAGGGTCTCGCTCAGGCTTCACGGGGAAGGCTACAGCATCAGCTTGATGTTCTTCGGCTTCTACTGCGCCCTGCTCGGCTACCTCGCCTTCAGGTCGACCTTCCTGCCGCGATTTCTGGGCGCCCTGCTGGTCCTCGCCGGCCTGGGCTGGCTGACCGACAGCCTGGCCAACCTGGTCTGGCCCGCCCTCGGCGACCGCCTGGATTCCTACGCCATGATGACCGGTGCCCTTGGCGAAGGCGGGCTGTGCCTGTGGCTGCTCGCGGTCGGCGTGAACGGGCCCAAATGGGAGGAGCGAGCCGGCGCGGCGCGGCCCCTAGACCAGCGCCCCATGGCAGTGCTTGAACTTCCGGCCTGACCCGCACGGGCACGGGGCGTTGCGGCCGGTGCGCTCGAAGCCGGGGGGAAGGGCCGACAGGGGCAGGGCGGCGCGCGCCTCGCCGGCGCCGGAGGCCATCGCCATTCCCGCCATTTCCAGCGCCCGTTCGTTCTGGCCGGTGTCGGGATCGACGTGAATCTCGAACATCGGCGGCGGCTGGGGTTCGGGCGGGGCGAACTGGATTTCCACCGTCATCAGCCAGCGGGTGACGTTCTGGCGCAGATCGCCGATCAGGGTCTGGAACAGGGAGAAGGCTTCGGTCTTGTACTCATTCAAGGGGTCGCGCTGGCCGTAGCCGCGCAGGCCGATGACATTGCGCAGATGGTCCAGGTGCATGAGGTGTTCGCGCCACTGCATATCGACCATCTGCAGCAGGAAGTTCTTTTCCAGATGGCGGGTCTGCTCCGGTGAAATCAACGCCTCGCGCTCGGCGGCGCGGGCGTCGGCGGCGGCGATCAGGCGCTCCTGGATCTCCTCGTTGGCGATCCCCTCCTCGGCCGCCCACTCGGCGATCGGCGCGTCGAGCCCCAGGAGCGATCGGGCGTGCTCGTCGAGGCCGGCGATGTCCCACTGGTCGGCGTAGGCCTTGGGCGGCAGGTGGCGGCCGACCAGGTCCTCGATGGTGTCGTGGCGCATCTCGACGACGATGGCGGAGAGGTCCTCCGCCTCCATGAAATCGTGGCGCTGTTCGAACACCGCCTTGCGCTGGTCGTTTACCACATCATCGTATTTCAGCAGGTTCTTGCGGATTTCGTAGTTGCGCTGCTCGACCCGTTTCTGGGCGGTGGCGATGGCGCTGTTCAGCCACTTGTGGGTGATCGCCTCGCCTTCCTCGACCCCGAAGGTGCGCATGATGGCGTCCAGGCGGTCGCCGGCGAAGATGCGCAGCAGGTCGTCCTCGCAGGACATGAAGAACTTGGAGCGTCCCGGGTCGCCCTGCCGTCCCGTCCGGCCGCGTAGCTGGTTGTCGATCCGTCGGCTCTCGTGGCGCTCGGTGCCCAGGACGAAGAGGCCGCCGGCGGCGAGCGCGATCGCCTTCTTGCCTTCGATCTCGGCCTCCAGCTCGCGGCGCACCGTCTGTTCGTCTTCGAGGGCGGGCTCGATTCCCAGGCCCGCCTGCTCGCCTCGCCACTTGGACAGCCGCATGTCGAGGTTGCCACCCAGCTGAATGTCGGTGCCGCGCCCGGCCATGTTGGTGGCGATGGTCACCGTGCCGGGCACCCCGGCCTCGGCGACGATGAAGGCTTCCTGTTCGTGATAGCGGGCGTTGAGCACGCTGTGCGGCAGGCCGACCACGCTCTTGCCGTCCTTCTCCCAGCGGTGCGCCTTGAGCATCTCCGACAGCGTCTCCGACTTTTCGATCGAGACGGTGCCGACCAGGACCGGCTGGCCGCGGCGGTGGCAGTCCTCGATCTGGGCGATGATCGAGGCGTTCTTCTCGGCGGCGGTGCGATAGACCTCGTCGTCGTCGTCGTGGCGCATGACCGGCCGGTTGGTGGGAATCTCGGCCACGTCCATCTTGTAGATGTCGAGGAATTCCTGCGCCTCGGTGGCGGCGGTGCCGGTCATCCCCGACAGCTTGTCGTAGAGGCGGAAATA
>JBBRQW010000067.1:0-15001 GCA_038225765.1 Caulobacterales bacterium
CCCTGCAGCACGCCAGCCTGCACCGCCGCGCCCAGCGCCACGACTTCGTCGGGGTTCACGCCGGTGTGCGGCTCACGGCCGACGAAGGCCTTCACGGTCTCGACCACCGCCGGCATGCGGGTCATGCCGCCGACCATGATCACTTCGTCGATGTCGGACTTCGACAGGCCGGCATCCTTCAGCGCCTGTTCGCAGGGACCGACGGTCTTGGCGACCAGGTCCTCGACCAGGGCTTCCAGCTTGGCGCGGGAGAGCTTGATGTTGAGGTGCAGCGGGCCGTTGGCGTTCATCGAGATGAAGGGCAGGTTCAGCTCGTACTGGGTGGTGAAGGAAAGCTCCTTCTTGGCCTTTTCCGCCTCTTCCTTGAGGCGCTGCAGGGCGAGCTTGTCCTTCCGCAGGTCGACAGAGTTCTCTTTCTTGAACTCCTCGGCCAAGAAATCGACGATCCGCAGGTCGAAGTCCTCGCCGCCCAGGAAGGTGTCGCCGTTAGTCGCCTTGACCTCGAAGACGCCGTCGCCGATCTCCAGGATCGAGACGTCGAAGGTGCCGCCGCCCAGATCGTAGACGGCGATCTTCTTGCCCTCGTTCTTCTCCAGCCCATAGGCGAGCGCCGCCGCCGTCGGCTCGTTGATGATGCGCAGTACTTCCAGGCCGGCGAGCTTGCCGGCGTCCTTGGTCGCTTGGCGCTGGGCGTCGTTGAAATAGGCCGGGACGGTGATCACCGCCTTTTCCACTTTTTCGCCCAGGTGGGCTTCGGCCGCTTCCTTCATCTTCTGCAGGATGAAGGCCGAGACCTGCTGGGGAGAATAGTCCTTGCCGTGGGCGCGTACCCAGGCGTCGCCCGTGGGGCCCTTGACGATCTCGTAGGGCACCATCCCCTTGTCCTTGTCGACCATCGGGTCGGTGAAGTTGCGCCCGATCAGGCGCTTGATGGCGAACAGGGTGTTTTCCGGATTGGTCACCGCCTGGCGCTTGGCCGGCTGGCCGACCAGGCGCTCGCCGTCCTCGAGGATGGCCACCACCGAGGGGGTGGTGCGCACGCCCTCGGCGTTCTCGATCACCTTGGGGGTCTTGCCATCCATGATGGCGACGCACGAATTGGTCGTGCCAAGGTCGATGCCGATGATCTTGCTCATGTGTCTCTGCTCTCGTTCCTATGGGCGGCGAACGCCCGCGTCGGCCTTCTAAGACGATGAAGCGCCACGCGTACGGGCGGTCCCGGCTTGTTTGTCGTCCAAAGGGGCGAGGCGGTACGCCCCACGCCCCTGGTGTTGGCTTGGGCGGCGCCGTCTTTTGACAGAGGCCCGCCTCGCGATCCGATATGGGAACCGACTCCGCCGCCGCAAGGGCGCGGCGCCGCCGCCTTCGTGCTAGAGCCTCGGGCGTGACTCCCGCCGGCTTTCGACTCCATCCAGCCTATCTCGACGCGGACGCCCAGCGCGCCTTGGCGCGGGCCGTCCTGGAGGCCGCGGTCGCGGCGCCCTTCTATCGGCCGGTCACGCCGGGCGGGGCGGCCATGAGCGTGGAGATGACCAATCTTGGCCCGCTCGGCTGGGTGACCGACGCGGCGGGCTATCGCTATCAGCCCACGCACCCGATGGGCGCGCCCTGGCCGTCGATGCCGCCCGCCCTGCTGCGCCTGTGGGCCGAGCTGGCCGACGCCGCCACGCCGCCCAACGCCTGCCTCGTCAACCTCTACCGGATCGGCGCGCGCATGGGACTGCACCAGGATCGCGACGAAGCCGACTTCTCCCTGCCGGTCCTGTCGGTCTCTCTGGGCGACACCGCGATCTTTCGCCTGGGCGGCGTCGAACGCCGCGCGCCGACCCGCACCGTGCGCCTGGCCTCGGGGGATGTCTGCGTTCTTTCCGGCGAGGCGCGCCTGGCCTTCCATGGGGTCGATCGCATCGTCGCCGACTCCTCCCGCCTGGTTCCAGGCGGCGGGCGGATCAATCTGACCCTTCGCCGGGCGCGGCCTCGCTGAGCCTTTACAACAACGGGGCGCCGGGGCGACCATGAGCCCTTGAGAGGAGACCCGCCATGCCCACCCTGACCCGGCCCGAAGGCACCCATCCCGACGACTTCCGCCTCTCCAGGCGGGCGGTCGGGGGGCTGTTCTTCGCCGGCTACGCCGCCGCCGCCTGGTCGGCCGAGGCCGAGCCCATCCACACCGACGAGGCCGGCCTGATCACCGAGACGATCACTCTGCCGGCGGCCGGTTTCGCCCTGCCCGCCTATGTCGCCCGGCCCAAGGCGAAGGGAAGGTTTCCGGCCGTGCTGGTGGTCTCCGAGGTGTTCGGCCTGCACGAATACATCCGCGACACCTGCCGGCGGCTGGCCAAGCTCGGCTATGTGGCCATCGCGCCGGCCTTCTTCGTCCGCGTCGCCGATCCCGCGCCGCTCACCGACCTGGCCGCCGTGATCAAGATCGTCAGCCAGGCCTCCGACCAGCAGGTCATGGGCGATGTCGGCGTGACATTGAGATTCCTGAAGAGCGCGCCTTTCGTGGACGCCGCCAAGATCGCCGTCACCGGCTTCTGCTGGGGCGGCGGAGTGACCTGGCTGGCCTGCGAGGAATTCCCCGATTTCAAGGCCGGCGTCGCCTGGTACGGGCGGATGGTCCCGCCGGCCAGCGGCGGCGATCCGAACCGGCTGTGGCCGGTCAAGCTCGCCGCTCAGCTTCACGCCCCGGTCCTGGGTCTCTACGGGGCCAAGGACGGCCTGGCGGCCAGCGTGCCGGCCATGCGCGAGGCCCTGGCGGCGGCGCACAAGACCGATAGCGAGATCGTCGTCTATCCCGACGCCGGCCACGGCTTCCACGCCGACTACCGCGACAGCTACAACGCCGCCGACGCCAGGGACGGGTGCACGAGGATGTTGGCCTTCTTCGCCAAGAACGGGGTGGGGCCGAGGGCGTTCAGCCCAGGGTAGTATTCGACCTCACCCCCGCAGTTTGCGGACCAAGACTTCGAGATCGCGCGCCAACTGCGGATCGGCGGCGCGCAGTTCCTCGATGCGGCGCACGGCGTGCAGGACGGTGGTGTGGTCGCGCCCGCCGAAGCGGCGGCCGATGTCGGGCAGGGAGCGGGTGGTGAGCTGTTTGGCCAGCCACATGGCCGCCTGCCGGGGACGCGCCACCGCCCGGGTCCGGGTCTGGGAGATCAGGTCGGCTTGCTTGAGGCCGAAATGCTCGGAGGCGGCCTTTTGGATGTCGTCCACCGTGACCCGGCGCTCGGCGCCTCTCAGATGCGGCCGCAGAAGACACTGGGCTTCGTCGAGCGAGACCGCGCCGACCCCGGCCCCGGCGCGCACGATCAGGGTGTTGAGCGCCCCTTCCAGTTCGCGGACGCTGTCGGTGAAACGGTCGGCGAGAAAGGCCAGGACTTCGGGGCGCAAGGTTCCGGAAAAGCCTTGCTGGCGGGCGAGCACCCCCAGCTTGCGCTCCAGTATGCCCAGGCGCAGCGACCGGTCGGCGGCCTCGATGCCGCACACCAGGCCGGACGAGAGGTGGGAGCGCAGGCGCGCGTCGATCTCGGTCAGGGCGGCCGGCGGGCGGTCGGCCGAAAAGACCACCCGGCGGCCATCCTCCATCAGGGCGGCCAGGGTGTGGAACAGCTCTTCCTGGGTGGACTGTTTGCCGCCGATGAAGTGGACATCGTCGATCAGCAGCAGGTCGGCGCGGCGCAGTTCGTCCTTGAAGGCCGCCATCCTGCGTTCCATCACGGCGCGCACGAAGCTGGACAGAAACCGCTCGGCGGTCAGATAGACGACCTTGCGCGCGGGCGCGGCTTTCATCGCGTCCCAGGCCAGGGCGTTCAGCAGATGGGTTTTGCCAAAACCGAAGGGGCCGTGGAACACCACCGGGTTGAAGTGGCCATCGACCCATGAGGCCACCCGCTTGGCGACCGCGTGGGCGAATTCGTTGGCCGGGCCGGTGACAAACGTCTCGAAACTGAAGCGTTCCTGGAGGGCGCCGCCGCAGGCCTTGGTCGCCGGAGAGGCGACCGCGGCGTCGGTGGAGACCGGATCGGCCGCCTCGATCGCCAGCATACGGGCAGGCGTTGCGCCGCACTCGGCCTCGAACTCCAGGCGCGATTTGAGGCTGAGACTGCGTCGCTCAGGGTCGTTGGCGGCCCAAAGCTCGCCGATCCGCCGCCAGGCGTAGCGGCGGATCCAATCGCGGGCGACGCCGGTGGGGGTGACCAGGCACAGGCCGCCGTCGGCGGCCGGCCGCAGGGCCGCCGGCGCCAGCCATGAGCCGAAGGCGTCTTCGCCCAGCTCGCTTTTGAGCGCGCGGCTGGCCAAGGACCAGATGGTCCCAGCCGACGTCGCCGCCATCGCCACCGATAGAGTGTTGGTCGCCATGCGCCTTCGTTTCCCCCTCATTGTCTCCCGGACGGGAGTAGAACGGCCCCGCACGCCAGGGCGTCGCAAGAGCCGCAAACCGTATTGGCACAATGCTCTCCGCGGCGGCGCCAGAGGCCCCGCCATCGCGTTTTCGTCCGTACAAGAGCGAAAGCGTTGAGAGCTTCAGACTAGCCCCGGCGCCCCCGCCGTCAACGCCAAAATGAGGCAAAATGAGTCGATATTTTTGTTGACATGCGGAAGGTCCCGACAGGTCAAGGAAAAGCGCCCCGATCACTTTTTTTCGCCGGCCGCCGGGGGTCGAATTTGTCGCACCGGCGCGTCGGGCAGGCCCGCGCCGTTCCCGTCAAATATCGAGGAATTGTGAGGTATTTCAGAGAGGTAGACAGACCAGCCCGAATTTTAGGCGACCGCCAGCTTATTCAGTTGACGGTGCAGGCGGGAAACCTTGCGCGAGCCGGTGTTGCGGTGGACCACGCCCTTGCCGACCGCCCGCATGAGTTCGGACTGGGCCTCCGTGAAGGCCGCCTTGGCGGCGCCGCTATCGCCGGCCGCCACCGCTTCGTCGAACCGGCGCAGGAAGGTCCGCACCCGCGAGCGCCTGGCCTTGTTGACCTCGGTGCGTTGCGCGATCTTGCGGATCGCCTTCTTGGCACCGGGGTTGTTGGCCATGGACGTTCGAGCCTTGCGGTTGCGCCGGCCGGCCAAGCGGGCGGCCGATCTGAAAAACGGGAGGCGCGGATATAGGGGAAGGCCCAGGGCCGGTCAATGCGCGCCTGATCGCCAGATCGGGGCGGTCAGGGCCCATCGACCCTGACGCCCCTGGCCCGCAGCAGGGCCGGCGCGCCGCCTGGACCCACGAGATGACCCATGCCGACGATGACGACGGTGACGCCCGGTTGCGCGAGCCGCCGTTCGAGCACATCGGCCCAACGCCGGTTCCTTTGGCTGATCAGCCGCGCGTACATCCTCGGCGACGCCCGCCGCAACGGTTCGAGAGCGTCGGCGTCGAGGCCGGCAAGGTCGCCGGCCATCCATTCGGCCACCACCTGGCGGTAAGACCCGGGGCGCGCTTCGATTTCATGGAGGGCCTGGTCCAGCGAGGCGAGCTGATCGGCGGGAGCGGCGTCGGCCAGAAAGCCGATCTGCTGGCGGGCGGTTTCCAGCGAGCGGCGCCGCGCGGTCGGCGGGGCGAATTCCTGGACCTGTAGCTCGACTCCCCGCGACGCCACCGCGCCGGCCCGCTCGTCGTCGGCCAGGGACAAGGTCACCTCGGCCAGCCACGGCCGCATGCGGTCGATCGCCTTGGGGTCGAGGCCCAGGCTTTGGGCCACGCGCGACAGGCGGGCCTGCTGATCGGCCGTCAGGTGGTTGGCGAGACGGTCGCCGGGCGGCCACGCGCCGCGCCGCTCGGCCAGGCGGGCGGCCTCCACGCCGGTCGCCTGATCGACGGGAAGTTCGAACCACAGCTCGCTGGCCCTGGTCAGAGCCTCGGCGAGCTCTGGCGGCTCCCAGTCCAGGCCCTCCGGCAGGAGATGCACCGACCCGAACAGCAGCAGAGTCGAATGAGGGCCGTGGGCGACCCACACCGGCGGCTTGGCCACGGCGGCCCCGCTCAGGGCGACGGCGAGCGCGGCGAGTCCGGCCGCGAGGGCCCTCATCTTTGGCAACGCGGGCAATGGAAGGTGGACCGCCCCGACTGGACGATCCGACGGATGACGCCGCCGCAGCCTGGCGATCGGCAGGCTTCTCCCGCCCTCCCATAGGCTTCGAAGCGGTTCTGGAAATAGCCCAGCGCGCCGTCGGGGCCGGCATAGTCGCGCAGGGTCGAGCCGCCGACGGCGATCGCCTCGGTCAGCACCTGGCGCACCGCCGCGACGATGTCGCCGAGCTTCCGCCCGCTCAGGCTGGAGGCGGCCCTCAGCGGAGAGACGCCGGCGCGTTGAAGAACCTCGCAGGCGTAGATGTTGCCAAGGCCCGCCACCACGCCTTGATTCAGCAACAGGGTCTTCACGTCCCCCCGCCGGTCGGCGAAGGCCGCCTTCAGATAGGCCGCGTCGAAGGCCTTCCCCAAGGGTTCGGGGCCCATCGCCGCGAACCGGGGATGGGCGTCCAGGGCGGCGGTGTCGATCAGGTCCATCATGCCGAACCGCCGCGCGTCGAAAAAGGTGATCCGCGCCCCCGCCTCGGTCTCGAAAATCACATGGGCGTGCTTGGGGTCGCCCGCCGCCGCCAGGGCGATACCGGTCCCGAGCGCGGATCGGCCCGCGCCTTCGATTTCGAAGCGGCCCGTCATGCCCAGATGAACGATCAAGGTCTCGCCCCGATCGAGCGGCGCGAGGATGTATTTGCCGCGCCGCTCCAGCCGTTCCACCCGCGCCCCGGTCAGGCGCTGGCCAAATCCCTCGGGAAAGGGGATGCGCAGGTCGGGCCGGCGCGCCTCGACCCGCCGCAGCCGCGCCCCGGCCAGGGCGGGTTCGAGGCCGCGCCGGACGGTTTCGACCTCTGGCAGTTCGGGCATCGCCTTTGCCTAGCCCAAGCGGCGGGCGCGCGCCACGCCCCTCTTCTGGCGCTCGCGGGCCTTCGAGCCTAAGAGGCGTGGCCATGAGCGAGCGCGCCGCTTCCTTCGGATTCGCCGACGTCGATCCGGCCGACAAGCCCGGCCTGGTGCGCGGCGTCTTCGATCGGGTGGCGGGCCGTTACGACCTGATGAACGATCTGATGAGCGGCGGCGTCCACCGCCTGTGGAAGGACGCCGCCGCCGCCCGCTTGAACCTGCAACCCGGCGAGGTGGCGATCGACTGCGCCGGCGGCACCGGCGACATGGCCCGCCGCTTCGCCCGCATGGCCGGGGCCGCCCGGCGCCGGCGCGGCGGCGGCGAGGCGCGGATCGTGGTCGTCGATTGCAACGCCGAGATGGTCGGGAAGGGCCGGCGACGGGGGGCGGACGGCGCGATTTCCTGGGCCGTCGGGGACGCTCAGGCCCTGCCCCTGCCGGACGCCCGCGCCGACGCCTATTGCATCGCCTTCGGCCTGCGAAACGTCACCGACATCCCCGGCGCCCTGGCCGAGGCGCGGCGGGTGCTGAAGCCTGGCGGCCGGTTTGTCTGTCTCGAGTTTTCCAAACCGATCAACGCGGCGGTGGCGCGGGCCTACGACGCCTATTCCTTCGCCGCGATCCCGGTCATCGGGGCGGCGGTGGCCGGCGACCGCGCGGCCTATCGCTATCTGGTCGAGAGCATCCGCCGGTTTCCCGATCAGCGGGCGCTGGCGGCCCTGATAAGCGAGGCGGCCTTCGCCCGCGTCTCGGTGACCAATTTCAGCGGCGGGGTCTGCGCCCTGCACCAGGGCTGGGCCATCTGACGCCGTGAGCGGCCCGGCCTCCCTCGCTCGACTGACCGCCGCCGCGTGGACCCTGGTTCGCGCCGATGCGCTCCTCCCGCGCGAAATCGATGAGCGGTTCGCCTCCGGCTTTCGCGCCCTGGCGCGGTTTCTCCGCCTGTTCGCCGGCCCCGCCGCCAGGGTCGGCCGGCCGGGCGAACGATTGGCGCGGGCGCTGGAGCGCCTGGGACCGGTGGCCATCAAGCTGGGCCAATTCCTATCGACCCGGGGCGATGTCTTCGGCACCGCCTTCGCCCAGGATCTGTCGCGGCTGAAGGACCGGCTGGCGCCGTTTCCCACCGCCGAAGCCGCCGCCGAGGTCGAACGCGCTCTCGGCCGGCCGCTCGGCTCGCTGTTCTCCAGCTTCGAGGACACGGTGGCCGCCGCCTCTCTCGCCCAGGCGCACCGGGCCACGCTCCTGGACGGGCGCGCGGTCGCGGTGAAGGTGCTTCGCCCGGGGATCGAGCGGCGGGTGGCGCGCGATGACGCCGCGCTCGATCTGGCCGCGCGCCTGATCCAGCGCTGGATTCCGGCGGCGCGACGGCTCGAACCGCTGGCCTTCGCGGCCACCGTGCGGCGCGCCCTTCGCCTCGAGCTCGATCTGCGGTTCGAGGCGGCGGGGGCCGACGAGTTGCGCGCCGCCATGGCCGCCGACGACTATATGAGCGCGCCCAAGATCGTGTGGGAAGGGGTGGCGCGACGGGTTCTAACCCTCGAATGGGCGCCGGGCGCGCCGCTGTCGGACCCCGCCAGCCTCCAGGCACCCGGCCTCGACCGCCGGCGCCTCGCCGACAATCTGATTCGCGCCTTTGTCGCCCAGGCCCTGGATCATGGGGTGTTTCACGCCGACCTGCACGAAGGCAACCTCTTCGTCGAGCCGCCGGCCAGGCTAAAGGCCGTCGATTTCGGCATCGTCGGCCGCCTGGGGCCCGAGGCGCGGCGCTATCTGGCGCAAATCCTGTGGGGTTTTTTGCAACGCGACTACGCCCGCGTCGCCGCCGTCCATTTCGAGGCCGGCTACGTCTCGCCCGACCACGACCGGGCGGCGTTCGCCCAGGCCCTGCGCGCCGTGGGCGAGCCGGTGTTCGGCCGCGCCGCCAACGAGCTTTCCATGGGCCGCCTGCTGGCCCAGCTGTTCGACATCACCGCCCTCTTCGACATGCGCCTGCGCCCCGAACTGGTCCTGCTGCAGAAGACCATGGTGACCGTGGAGGGGGTGGCGCGGCGCATCGATCCCAGCCACGACATCTGGGCCGCCGCCGAGCCGGTGGTGCGCCGCTGGATCGCCCGTGAACTGTCGCCGGCCGCCAGAATGCGCGAGCTTGCCGGCGAGGCTCGCGCCGCGATTTCCGCGCTTGCCCACGCGGCGAGTCGCGAAGTTGCGCCGGCCATCGTCGTCGCCGACGAAGCGGGGCCGCGGCGCGCGAGCCCCTGGCTCGCCTTCGCCGGCGGCGTCGTACTGGCGAGCGTGGCCGTGGCGCTGGCGGCGTGGCTGCGTTAACCTTATCCTTGGAGGTCAAGCGTGACCCAAAACCGGCCTCGCTCAACCCCGCTCACCCGCTGATGTACTGCCCGCCGTTGACGCTCAGGGTGGCGCCGGTGATGAAGCCGGCGTCCTCGGCGGCCAGGAAGGCCACGCAGCGGGCGATCTCGTCGGCCATGCCCAGGCGCCCGACCGGAATGCCGGCGACGATCTGGTCGAGGACGGCCTTGGGCACCGCCATCACCATTTCGGTGTCGATATAGCCCGGGGCGATGGTGTTGACCGTGATCCCCTTCTTGGCGTTCTCCTGGGCCAGGGCCTTGGAGAAGCCGATCATGCCCGCCTTGGCGGCGGAATAGTTGGTCTGGCCCATCTGGCCCTTCTGGCCGTTGACCGAGCTGATGTTGACGATCCGGCCGTAGCCGCGCTCGCGCATGCCCTCGATGACGTTGCGGGTCATGTTGAAGATCGAGGCGAGGTTGACGCGGATCACCTCGCCCCACTGCTCCTCGGTCATCTTGTGGAGCATGGCGTCGCGGGTGATGCCGGCGTTGTTGACCAGCACGTCGATGGGGCCATGCTCGCCCTCCACCGCCTTCACCGCCGCGACGCAGTCGGCGAAGACCGAGACATTGCCCTTGATCACCATGACGCCCAGCTCGTCGGCGCAGGCCTTGGCGGCCACCTCGTTGCCGGCGTAGCCGGCGGCGACCTTGTAGCCGGCCGCCTTCAGCCGCGCGGTGATCGCCCGGCCGATGCCCCGGGTTCCCCCGGTCACGAACGCCACTCTGCTCATGCGTTTTCCTTTTCTTCCGCCAAGTCTCGATTCAAACCGCTTCGACGCACATGGCCACGCCCATGCCGCCGCCGACGCACAGGGTGGCCAGGCCCTTCTTGGCCCCCGAGCGTTTCATCTCGTGCAGCAGGGTGGTGAGGATGCGCGCCCCCGAGGCGCCGATCGGATGGCCGATGGCGATCGCCCCGCCGTTGACGTTGACCTTGGCCGGGTCCAGCCCCAGTTCGCGCACCACCGACAGCGACTGCGCCGCGAAGGCTTCGTTGGATTCGATCAGGTCGAGGTCGGCGACCTTCCAGCCGGCCTTGTCGAGCGCCTTCTTGGTGGCCGGGATGGGGCCGGTTCCCATGATTTCGGGCTCGACGCCGGCGTGCGCCCACGAGGCGATGCGGGCGAGCGGCTTCAGGCCGCGGCGTTTGGCTTCGTCGGCGCTCATCAGCACCACGGCGGCGGCCCCGTCGTTCAGCCCTGAGGCGTTGGCGGCGGTCACCGACCCCTCTTTGCTGAAAGCCGGTCGCAGGCCGGAAATCCCTTCGTAGGTCACGCCATCGCGGATGAATTCGTCCCGGTCCACCACCGTGTCGCCCTTGCGGCCCTTGATCGTCACCGGCGCGATCTCGCCGGCGAACCGGCCGGCCTTCCGCGCCGCCTCGGCCTTGTTCTGGGAGGCGACGGCGAACCGGTCCTGATCCTCGCGGGTGATCTGCCAGCGGGCGGCGATGTTCTCGGCCGTCTGGCCCATGTGGTAGCCGTGGAAGGCGTCCCACAGGCCGTCCTTGATCATGGTGTCGACGAAGCCCAGGTCGCCCATCTTCTGGCCATTGCGCAGGTTGGCGGCGTGCGGCGATTGGCTCATGCTCTCCTGGCCGCCCGCCACCACCACGCGTGCGTCTCCGGCGGCGATCTGCTGGGCGCCCAGGGCCACGGCGCGCAGGCCCGATCCGCACAGCTGATTGACGCTCCAGGCCGGGCTCTCCACCGGCACCCCGGCGTTCACCGACGCCTGGCGGGCCGGGCCCTGACCGGCCCCGGCCTGCAGCACCTGGCCCATGATCACCTCATCGACATCGGCCGCCGCGATGCCGGCGCGCTCGATGGCCGCCTGAATGGCCACCTTGCCGAGCTCGTGGGCCGGCAGGGAGGCAAGGGCGCCGTTGAAGGAACCCACCGCCGTGCGGGCGGCGGAAACGATGACGATGTCGCTCATGAAAGGCTCTGGCTCCGAAAGGCGGGCGATAGGTTCGGGTTTCACCATGCCCAATTGCGCGGCCTTCGTCACGCGGCGTATTAGAGGCGCCGACAGTCGCCGGCGCGGCGGATCAAGGAAACCGACATGGCCGACGAGACCAAAGGGGAGACAAAAGGCGCGGCGCGGCCATCCAGCGGCGAGCGGGTGATCATCCAGAAATACGCCAACCGGCGGCTCTACAACAAGGCGACCAGCAGCTACATCACCCTCGACGACCTGGCGGCCATGGTCCGCGAGGGGGTCGATTTCGTGGTCTACGACGCCAAGGGCGGCGAGGACATCACCCGCAAGGTGCTGACCCAGATCATCTTCGAAGAGGAGGGGCGCGGCCAGAACCTGCTGCCCATCCAGTTCCTGCGCCAGCTCATCGGCTTCTACGGCGACCGGATGCAGGCCTTTCTGCCCAGCTTCCTGGAGCTGTCCCTCGACAGCTTCATCCGCCAGCAGGGGCGGCTGCGCGATCAGCTCGCCGCGGTGAAGCCGCCCGGCCTGGGCGCCTTCGACGAACAGATCCGCCAGAACATGGCCCTGTTCGACAAGGCGATGAAGATGTTCACCCCCTTCGCCTATCGCGGCGAGGAGACGCCGCCGCCCGCCAAACCCCCCGAGCCGGCGCGCCAGGACGATTCCCTGACCGACATCAAGCGCCAGATGGCCGCCATGCAGGCCCAGCTGGCGGCCCTGGCGGCGAAGAAGTAGGGGCGCGCGGACGCCCCCTCCGTCGGCTTCGCCGCCACCTCCCCCGCTTCGCTTCGCTCGCATGGGAGGAAAAAGGAAAAGCTGACTCGCTCACTTTCCTCCCCCGTCCTCTTACGGGGGAGGTGGCGCGCGATGCCCCCTTGCAGCGCGTGACGGAGGGGGCGTCATCTCACCCGCCCGCAATCGCTCCCACAATCTCCAGCACCGCCGCGCCATAGCGCTCGAGCTTGCCCTGGCCGACCCCGTCGATGGCCAGCAGGTCGGGGCGGCCGGCGGGCTTGCGGCGGGCGATGTCGGCCAAGCTCCTGTCGTGGAAGATGACATAGGGCGGCACCCGCTGGCGCGCCGCCTCGTCGCGGCGCCAGGCGCGCAGGGCCTCGAACAGGGCGCCGTCGGCACCGATGGGCGGCGGTCCGGCCACGCCCCGGCGTTTGCGCGGGCGCTCGAAGGCTCCGCTCGCCGTGGGCGCCTGGCGCAGGGTGAGCGACCGCTCGCCGCGATAGACCGCGCGCACCGCCCGCGCCTCCCCCAGCCCGATCAGGGGCCGCCCGTCGTTGGGATGTTCGACCATCAGGCCCTCGAACAGAAGCTGGTCGATCAGGCCCCGCCAACTGGCGGCGCTAAATTCGCCGCCGACGCCGTAGGTGGACATGGCGGCCTCGGCGGCGCCGACATCGTGGGTCTTGCCGAGCAGATGATCCACCAGGCGCCCGCGCCCGAACCGGCCGCCCAGCCGATGTACCGCTGACAGCGCCTTCTGGGCCGCCTGCGTGGCGTCAACGCCCTGGGGCGGGTCGAGGCACAGGTCGCATTGGCCGCACGCCCGCGCCTGCGTCTCACCGAAATAGCGCCGCACCGCGGCGGCGCGGCAGGCGGTTCCCTCCAGCATGGCGTAGAGTTGGCGCACCTTGCGCGTCTGGACCTGGGCCACCGCCTCGGGGAGGTCGCGGCGGCGGATGCGCTCCAGCGCCCAGGCCATGTCCGAGGGGCTGTAGAGGGTGATCCCCTCGGCGCCCGCCCCGTCGCGGCCGGCCCGGCCGATCTCCTGCCAATAGGCCTCGATAGCCGCCGGCGGATCGGCGTGGATCACGAATCGGACGTCGGGCTTGTCGATCCCCATGCCAAAGGCGATGGTCGCCACCATCACCGCCCCGTCCTGGCCCAGGAACCAGGCCAGCCGGTCGCGCCGCACGCCCTTGTCGAGGCCGGCGTGATAGGCCCGCGCCGCCACCCCCTCCGCCGCCAGGGCCCGCGCCAATCGCTCGGCGCCGTCGCGCGCGCCGCTGTAGACGATCCCCGAAAGGCCCGGCCGCGCCTTGACCAGGGCCGCCACCCGCCGGTGGGCCCCGCCGCGCTTGCGCTCGGCGGCAAGGCTCAGTTCAGGGCGCGCGAAGCTGGCCACGAATTCGGCGGCGTCCGCCAGCCCCAGTTCGCCCCGAATATCGGCCCGCGTGCGGGCGTCGGCGGTGGCGGTGAGCGCCAGGCGCGGCGCGCCGGGAAAAAGCTCGGCCAGCCGCCCAAGGGCGCGGTATTCGGGGCGGAAGTCGTGGCCCCACTGGCTGACGCAGTGCGCCTCGTCCACCGCGATCACCGCCAGGGGGGCGGCGGCCAGGCGGCGCAGGGCGGCGGGGGCCATCAAACCCTCGGGCGAGAGATAGATCAGGTCGAGGTCGCGGGCCGCCAGACGCCGCCAGGTCTCCTCGCGCTCGGCCTCGGTGAGGCCCGAATCCATCCGCGCCGCCGCCACGCCCAACTGTTTGAGGGCCTCGACCTGATCGCTCATCAGGGCGATGAGCGGCGAGATCACTAGGCCGACCCCCGGGCGCAGCAGGGCGGGGATCTGGTAGCAGACGCTCTTGCCGCCTCCGGTCGGCAGGACCGCGACCGCGTTTCGCCCGGCCAGAATCTCCGCGATGACCGCCCCTTGCAGGCCGCGAAATTCGGCGTGGCCGAAGGTGCGCCGCAGCACGTCGCGGGCCTGGTCGAGGGTGGCGGGCATCGCCGCCTTATGGCAGGCGCGCCCGCGACGCGGAAGGCCGCCGCCCCAAGGTTCGGGTGACGTCAATTTTGACCACCAAGGCGCAAAGAGCGCCAAGGATTCACGAAGAAGACAAGGAATGGCGCTTCGCGCGAAGCGCTAAACCGATCCTTGGCGCTCAACCTTCGTGTCCTTCGTGTCTTCGTGGTTGAATCCTTTCGCCTTCGGCGCCGGCCGCCTGACGGATCGCCGTTCGCCCGATCGCCGCCTTAAGCGAGCGTCAATCCTCTCGCGCGCTTGGTTCGGGTCGGCTAATAGGCCCTGGGCGGCTGAGCTTTAGGAACCCCGCATGGCGAACCCTTACGGCGCCGGCCCCGCCGCCCCGCCGCCCAGGCCTCGGCGCACGCCGGCGGGCGCCTTCCTCTATTGGGCGCTGGTCCTTTCCGTCTGGGGGTTGATTTTCGGCGCCGGATTTTTGGCCGTGTTCGCCACCGGCCTGCCCGACACCTCCAAGCTCTACGATATCAGCCGGCGCCCCTCGATCACCTATCTCGACCGCTCCGGCGCGGTGGTCGCGGTGCGCGGCAGCCAATATGCGCCGCCGGCGGCCATCGACGCCCTGCCCCCTTACGTGCCGGCCGCCTTCGTGGCCATCGAGGACCACCAGTTCTATCACCACCTCGGGTTCAATCCCTGGGGCATGTTGACCTCGGAATTCTACAATCTGGCCCATCCGGGCGGCCCCTTGCGGGGCGGTTCGACGATCACCCAGCAACTGGCCCGCAATCTCTTTTTGACCCCCGCCCAGACCTATCGCCGCAAGGCTCAGGAACTGGTCCTGGCGGTGTGGCTGGAGATGCATTTCAGCAAGAAGCAGATCCTCGCCCTGTATCTGAACCGGGTGAATTTCGGCGGCGGCGCCTATGGCATCGAGGCGGCGTCGCAACGCTATTTCAACAAGCCGGCGTCCGGCCTGACCCTGGGCGAGGCGGCGCTCCTGGCGGCCACCATGAAGGGGCCGTCGCGCTACAACCCGGCCGCCAACAGCGA
>JBBRQW010000068.1:0-14834 GCA_038225765.1 Caulobacterales bacterium
CGGCCTCACTATAAGGGCGCTCCTTCCTGCATCGGAGCGTGGCGCAGCCTGGTAGCGCACTTGACTGGGGGTCAAGGGGTCGCAGGTTCGAATCCTGTCGCTCCGACCATTTTCGCCCGATACGGGCGCAAGCAGGGACGGATCGCGGCCACTTCCAGGCGCCGCCGTCATCGTGGCGAAAGGCGGGCGCTCGGGTGAAGACCACGGTGAGAGACGGCCGATCTCGCCCGGTGGCGATCTGGCTCTTCACCGTGGCCCTGCTGGTTCTGGCCATGGTCGTGGTCGGGGGCGCGACGCGCCTGACCGGTTCGGGCCTGTCGATCACTCAGTGGAAACCGGTTTCGGGCGCCTTGCCGCCGATGAACCCTCGCGCCTGGGCCGAGGCGTTCGGCCGATACCGCGCCACGCCCCAGTACCGTCTGGTCAACCTCGGCATGAGCCTGGGCCAGTTCCAGTTCATCTACTGGTGGGAGTGGGCGCATCGCCTGCTCGGCCGCGCGGTCGGAGCCGCCTTCGCCCTGCCGTTCGCCATTTTTCTGGCGACCCGGCGCCTGCCCCGTCGCCTGATCGGCCGCTGCCTGTTGTTGTTCGGGCTGGGCGGCCTGCAGGGCCTGGTGGGCTGGTGGATGGTCAAGAGCGGCCTCGAAGCGCGCGTTTCGGTGGCCCCGGAAAGGCTGGCGGCCCATCTGGGCCTGGCGCTCATCCTGTTTTCGGCCCTGATCTGGACGGCGCTCGAAGCCTGGTCGGGGCAGGCGCGACCGGGCGGGCGCAGGCGCGACGGCTGGACGATCGCCGCCGCCCTGATGGCGGCCGGGGTCTTCCTTCAGTGCCTGCTCGGCGCGCTGGTCGCGGGCGACAAGGCCGGCCTGATCGACAACGACTGGCCGTTGATGGGCGGCGCGGTCTTTCCGGGCGACTATTGGCGCGGATCGTTCTGGGCCACCTTCGCCCACGGGCCCTCGGCGGTGCAGTTCAATCACCGGCTGCTGGCCTACGGCCTGCTGCTGCTGAGCCTGGGCCTGGCGCTGGCGGCGATGCGTTCGCGCCGCGCCCCATGGGCGATCAAAGGGCTATGCCTGGCGGCGGTCGCGGCGATGACGGGACAGGCGGTGCTGGGGATCGCCGCCCTGTGGTCGGGCGTCCCCTTGCCGCTGGCGATACTCCATCAGGCCAATGCGGCGATCGTCCTGGCCGTGGCCGTGACCCTGGCTTGGCGCGCCCGCCGGGTTTGACCGGTATAATAATACCGTGTCACGGAAGCTGTTGTTTTTAATTGTGTTTAGCCAATTTCCGAAACGCGGTCTTGACACCTCCTGGGGATGCCTCTAGTTCCCGCGCCTCATTCCGGCGTCGCTCCGCCGCCGACGCCCAACGGATCTTCGCCATGAACACCAAGACCACGACCTATCTGAAGGCGGCGCAGGTTGAGAAGAAGTGGATTCTCATCGACGCGCAAAACGCCGTGGTCGGCCGCCTCGCCACCTTCATCGCCCTGCGCCTGCGCGGCAAGCACCGGGCCGACTACACGCCCAACGTCGATTGCGGCGACGCGGTGGTGGTGATCAACGCCGACAAGGTGAAATTCACCGGCCGCAAGCTGGAGCAGAAGACCTACTACTGGCACACCGGCCACCCGGGCGGCATCAAGGAACGCAAGGCCGGAAACATCCTGGCCGGCCGGTTCCCCGAGCGCATCCTGGAGAAAGCGGTCGAGCGCATGCTGCCCAAGGAAAGCCCCCTGGCGCGCAAGCAGCTGACGCACCTGAAAATCTACAACAGCGGTGAACACCCGCATGAGGCGCAGGGCCCCGAAACCATCGATTTCGCCGCCATGAACGCCAAGAACGTCCGGAGCCAATAGCCATGACCGACACCCACGGCCTGGAGGCTCTGCAAAGCCTCTCTTCCAATCCGGCGCCGGACACCGCCCCGCGCGAGCCCCAGATCGACAAACAGGGCCGCGCCTACGCCACCGGCAAGCGCAAGAACGCCGTCGCCCGGGTGTGGATCAAGCCGGGCAAGGGCAAGGTCACCATCAACGGCCGCGACCAGGAGACCTATTTCGCCCGCCCCGTCCTGCGCATGATGCTCGCCCAGCCCTTGCAGATCGCCGACCGGCTCGGCCAGTTCGATGTGGTCGCCACCGTCGAGGGTTCCGGCCTTTCCGGTCAGGCCGGCGCGGTTCGCCACGGGATCTCCAAAGCCCTGACCTACTACGAACCCGGCCTGCGCGCCGTCCTCAAGCCGCATGGTTTCCTCACCCGCGACAGCCGCGTGGTCGAGCGCAAGAAGTACGGCAAGGCCAAGGCCCGGCGCAGCTTCCAGTTCTCCAAACGCTGACGCGTCCACCGCCGGCGCGGGCTGTTTTCACGAACGATTGAAACGCCAAATGTAACCCGGGCGGCGCCGCGCCGCGTATTAGCCGCATGACTACCCTCAGCCCTCATCCCCACCGCCGAAGCCTCCTGGCCGGCGCCGTGGCGCTCGCCGCCTTCGCGCCGTTCGCCGGCGCCTTCGCCGCCGATCCCTACGCCGCCTCGCCGTGGCGCAAAATCACCGACGCCGAGTGGAAGAAGCGCCTGCCGCCGGCCTCCTTTGAAATCCTGCGCCGCGACGGCACCGAAACCCCCTTCACCAGCCCGCTCAACGACGAACACCGCGCCGGAACCTTCGTCTGCTTCGGCTGCGGCCTGCCGCTGTTCAAATCGCAGTGGAAGTTCAATTCGGGCACCGGCTGGCCGAGCTTCTACACCTCGATCAAGGGCGCGGTGGCGAAGAAGGAGGACCACCTGCTGGGCTTCCTGCGCACCGAATATCACTGCGCCCGCTGCCTCGGCCACCAGGGCCATATCTTCGACGACGGCCCCAAGCCCACCGGCCTTCGCTACTGCAACGACGGCGTGGCGCTGAAGTTCGTCGTGGCTTGAAGCGCGAAAGCGTTTCTCCGCGACTTGACCGCCGCCGCCGTCATCCCGGCAAGACAGCCGTGGCGCACACGCCCCCACCACCCCTTCGGTGTCCCCCTCCCCCATGAAGAATGGGGGAGGATCCACATCGCTCTAATCCTCCTCCGCGAAAGCGGGGGAGGGGGACCGCCGAAGGCGGTGGAGGGGGCGGGGGGAAAGAGCGCCGGCGCGTCGGGCGATCCAGCAACTACCTACGACCGCACCTTCACGAAGCTCCCCGGCGCGTCCTCGATCGGCTTGAGAGGCCCCTTGGCCGGATCCCTCGCCGGAACCTGCTTGCCCGATTTCGCCTTCAGCCACTTCGCCCAATGCGGCCACCAGGAGCCGGGGTGTTCCTCCGCCCCGGCCAGCCATTCCTCCAGGGTGGCCGGGAGGTTGTCGTTGGTCCAGTGCTGGTATTTGCCGGCGGCCGGGGCGTTGATCACGCCGGCGATGTGGCCCGAGCCGGCCAGGGTGAAGGTCACCGGCCCGCCGAAGAGGCGCGCGCCTTTGTAGACCGACTTGGCCGGGGCGATGTGGTCCTCCTTGGACGACTGGACGTAGATCGGCGTCTTGACCTTGCCGAGGTCCAGATGCTCGCCGGCGAGGTCGAGTTGGCCCTTGGCCAGGGCGTTCTCGACATAGAACTTGCGCAGATAGAAGAGGTGCAGGGTCTTGGGCATCCGCGTCTGGTCGGAGTTCCAGAACAGCAGGTCGAAGGGCTTGGGTTCCTTGCCCATCAGATAGTTGCTGACGAAGAACGACCAGATGAGATCGTTGCCGCGCAGGGCGTTGAAGGTGTCGGCCATGGTCTGGCCGGCCAGAACGCCGCCGCCGGCGTCCATCCGCGCCTCGAGGTCCTCCAGCCACGCCTCGCCGGCGAAGATCAGCAGATCGCCGGCCTCGGAGAAGTCCTGCTGGGCGGCGAAGAAGGTCGCCGACTTCACCCGCTTGTTGCCGCGCGCGGCCATGTGGGCGAGGGCGCAGGAGAGCATGGTGCCGCCGATGCAATAGCCGACCGCGTTGACGCTCTTGGAGCCCGTCTGGCGGGTCACCGCGTCGATGGCGGCGTAAATACCCTCGCCCAGGTAGTCCTCGAAGGTCTTGGCGGCGAGCTTGGCGTCCGGATTGACCCACGAAGTGACGAAGACGGTCAAACCCTGGCCGGTCAGCCAGCGGATCATCGAATTCTCTGGCCTGAGGTCGAGGATGTAGAATTTGTTGATCCACGGCGGGAAGATCAGAAGCGGGATTTCGCACACCGTCTCGGTGGTCGGCGTGAACTGAAGAATCTGGATTATATCGTTCTGGAAAATCACTTTTCCAGGCGCCGTGGCGACGTTCTCGCCGACCTTGAACTGAGCCAGATCGGTCTGGCTGATCGAAAGTTGGCCGCCGCCGCGCTCGAGATCGGCGGCGAAGTTTTCCATCCCCCGGGCGATGCTCTCGCCGTGCGTTTGCATGGCTTCGCGCAGGGCGGCGGGATTGGAGAGCAGGAAGTTGGAGGGAGAGAAGGCGTCGGTGAGCATGCGGGTGAAGAATTCCACCCGCCGTTTGGTCAGCGGTTCAACGCCCTCGACCCCGCTCACCAGGTCGTTCAGCCACCCCGAGGTGATCAGATAGGACTGTTTGATGGTGTCGAAGATCGGATTGCTCGTCCATTCCGGGTCGCCGAAACGCTTGTCGCCCTTGGCCGGGCTGGCCACGGGGGACTGGATTTCACCGGCGGCGCCCCGCGCGGTGGCCCGCCACAGGTCCATGTAGCGGCCAAAGAGATCGGCCTGGGCGCGCAGGAGGCGGTCGGGCTGGGCGGCGAGGCGTCCCATCACCTCGCCCAGGGCCGGGCCGACATGGAAGGGATCGGTGTTGAGCGCGGCGGGCCGGTCGGCCTGGCGCAGGGCGGCCTCGGCGATGGCCCCCTGGGCGGCCATGGCGGCGCGGGCCAGATTGATCGACAGCGTCTCGAGGCCCTCGCGTTGCTCCGGCGACAGGAACTCGAAGGCCCCGAGCGCCGAAACCGATGACCTCGTGGCCGCCGAAGCGGGCGAACCCGCCTTCCGTTCACCGGGCGCGGCCTTGGCGCCAGCGTTCGCCTTGCCGTCCGCCATCGTTCCATCTCCTCTATGGGCCGCGCCGCGCCCTTCCGCTTGGGCGCGCCTTGGCCTATGACCTCACGGGCAATGAAGCCCCTCGCGCGCGACTTTTCAATGACAAGCCCGATTTGGCTCGGCGTCTGCGTTCTTGTGATGGCCTCGCCCTGCGCCAGTTTGGCCGCGTCGCCGTGCGCCGGCGCCCCGCCAATCCCGTTGCCGCCCGACCTCGTGGCGGCGGCGCGGGGCGCCCGCGCCTATCCGACCTTCTGCTCGATTCCGCCGACGCCGTCCGGCGTGCGCCAGCCGACCGCCTTCAAGGCGGCGGTGGTCGATACCCGCGTCGCCGGCGCTCGCCTTGTCCGCCAGACGGCCCCTTCCACCTTTTCCCTCGGCGACACCGACGCCTACGCCGCCGCCGGGCGCGCCGAAGCCACGCCCCCGCCGCCCATGACCACGCCCAGCGACGCCGCCGCCGAGGATTTCGCCCGGGCCGCGCGCGCGCGGGCCAAGCCGCCGAAACGGCCGCGCTAGCCGGCCCAAATTCGATGGCCGCATGAAAAAGCGCGCGTGGCGCGTCGGCGTCGCCGGCCTGGGAACGGTGGGGGCCGGCCTCGTCGATCTGCTGGCCGAGCGGCCGGATTTCGCGCCGGCCGGCGACCTCGCCATCGTCACCGGCGTCAGCGCCCGCTCGCCGCTGCGGCCCCGGCCGGCCGCCATTTCGGCCCTGCCGTGGTTTGACGATCCGGCCGACCTGGCCCGTTCGCCCGACAACGACGTGTTCGTGGAGCTGATCGGCGGGTCGGACGGCCCGGCCAAGGCCGCCGTCGAGGCCGCCCTGGCCATGGGCAAGCCGGTGGTCACCGCCAACAAGGCCCTGATCGCCCACCACGGCGCGCATCTGGCCGCGCTCGCCGAGTCCACGGGAGCGCCGCTGCTCTTCGAGGCGGCGGTCATGGGCGGCGCCCCGGCGGTGAAGATGCTGCGCGAGGCCATGGTCGGCGACGAGGTGGAAGTCGTCGCCGGCATCCTCAACGGCGCCAGCAACTATATTTTGACCCTGATGGAGGCGACCGGGCGCGCCTTCGCCGACATCCTCGCCGAAGTCCAGCGGCTGGGCTATGCCGAAGCCGATCCCCTCATGGATATCGGCGGCTTCGACGCCGGCCACAAGATCTCCATCCTGGCGGCTCTGGCTTTTGGCCGCGCCCCGACCTTCGCCGCGGCCCAGATCGAGGGCATCCAGACGATCGAGCCCCTCGACATCCGCATGGCCAGGGACCTCGGCTATTGCATCCGCTTGATCGCCACGGCCGCGCGCACGGGCGGGCGGGTGTCGGTCAGGGTGCATCCGGCCCTGGTTCCGCTCGACCACTCGCTGGCGCGGGTGGAAGGCGTGTCGAACGCCCTCTTCATCGCCAGCCGTCGGATCGGCCGGATATTCATCCAGGGCCCCGGCGCCGGGGCGGGGCCCACGGCCGCCGCCGTGGCGGCCGATATCGCCGATGTGATGACCGGCGCGATCCGCCCCGTCTTCCAGGTCCCGGCGAAGGCGCTGCGGCCGCTCGAGGCGGTGGACTCCGCCGTGAGCGAAAGCCGGGTCTATCTGCGGCTGCTGGTTCGCGATGAGCCCGGGGTGATCGCTTCGATCACCGAGACCCTGGGCGCCGGCGGGGTCTCCATCGACAGCTTCCTGCAAAAGCCGGTGGAGGGGGGAGGGGGCGTGCCGATCGTGCTCACCACCCATGCGTTCGCCGAATCGGTATTCAGCGAGGCGACGCGGCGCATGGCCGCCTTGGCGGCGGTGCTGGAGCCGCCCCGGGTCATCCGGATCGCCGGCATTTGAGAGTCGATCCAAACAGAATAACAAGATTTCAGGAGAGTTCGATGGATTCGCAGGTTCTCGATCGTTCGCTGATCATGGAGGCGGTGCGCGTCAGCGAGGCGGCGGCCATCGCGGCGTGGGCCCTGGCCGGGAGAGGCGATGAAAAGGCCGCCGATCAGGCGGCGGTGGACGCCATGCGTTCGGCCCTCAACGAATTGGCCATCGACGGGGTCATCGTCATCGGCGAGGGCGAGCGCGACGAGGCGCCCATGCTCTACATCGGCGAGCGGGTGGGGAAGGGGACGGGGCCGCGCATTGATATCGCCCTCGATCCCCTCGAGGGCACCACCATGACCGCCAAGGCGATGGCGGGCGCCCTGGCGGTGATGGCCTGGGCGCCGGCGGGCACGATGCTGAACGCGCCCGACACCTACATGGACAAGATCGCCTGCGGGCCGGGCTACCCCGCCGGCTTGCTGGATCTCGATCGTGGCGCGGCCGACAACGCGCGGGCGCTGGCCGCCGCCAAGGGGGTCGATGTCGCCGAGATCACCGTCTGTGTCCTCGATCGTCCGCGACACGCCGAAATCATCGCCTCCCTGCGCGCCGCCGGCACCCGGGTCCATCTGATTACCGATGGCGACGTGGCCGGGGTGATGAACACCGCCGATCCCGATTCCGGCGTCGACATGTATGTCGGCCAGGGCGGCGCGCCGGAGGGGGTGCTCGCCTGCGCGGCGCTCAAATGCGTCGGCGGCCAGTTTCAGGGCCGGCTGGTCTTTCGCAACGCCGACGAGCGCGCCCGCGCCAAGGGGCACGGCGTCACCGACCTCGACAAGAAGTACGACCTGCATGAGATGGTCCGGGCCGACGCGATCTTTGTCGCCACCGGCGTCACCACCGGCGCGCTCCTGGATGGGGTCCGGATGATCGGCGGCCTTGTTCACACCCACACTCTGGTGATGAACTCGGCGAGCGGGACGGTTCGCGAAGTGCGGATGAAGCGGCGGCGCTGATGAGCGCCGATGGGGAGATGGCGACCGGATTCCTCGGCGTCGGCCATTCGCTCACCGGCCGGCGGTGGCGTGAGCGTCGCGCCGACCCGGCCCTAACGCGCGATCATCAGGCGCGGCTTGGGCTTGGCGAGCCCCTGGCGCGGGCGCTGGCGTCGCGCGGGGTGGCGAGCGGGGAGGGGGAGGCCTTCCTGCGCCCGACCTTGAAGGCCCTCTTTCCCGATCCGTCGAGTTTCGCCGACATGGATCGCGCCGCGGCGGTCCTGGTGGACGCCCTGGAAGCGGATCGCCCGCTGGTGGTTTTCGCCGACTACGACGTCGATGGCGCGGCCAGCGCCGCCCAGTTGGTGCGCTGGTTTCGCCACATGGGCAAGGATCTGCCGATCTATGTTCCCGACCGCCTGACCGAGGGCTATGGGCCAAGCCCCGCCGCTTTCCGCCATTTGCGCGCGGCGGGCGCGGAGCTGGTTATCACCGTCGATTGCGGCGCGGCCGCCTACGACGCGGTGGCGGCGGCCGGCGAGATCGGCCTCGAGGTGGTGGTCATCGACCACCATTTGATGCGCGAGGCGCCGCTGGCGACCGCCGCCCTGGTCAACCCCAACCGGCCCGACTGCCGGTCGGGACAGGGGGCGCTGGCGGCGGCGGGAGTCACCTTCGTGCTCCTGGCCGCCCTCAATCGCGAAGCCAGAACGAGGGGCCTGTTCAAGGAGAGGCGCGAACCGGACCTTCGCCAGTGGCTCGATCTGGCCGCCATGGGGGCGATCTGCGATGTGACGCAACTGGTGGGCTTCAACCGCGCCATCGCCGCCCAGGGACTGAAGGTGATGTCCGCCTGGTCCAACCCTGGTCTCGCGGCGCTGATGGCGGTGGCCGGCGCGAAGTCTTCGGAGGCCGGCGTCTTTCAGGCCGGCTTCATTCTGGGCCCCCGGATCAACGCCGGCGGGCGGATCGGCCGATCCGATCTGGGCGCGCGGCTGCTGTCCACCGACGACCCCGCCGAAGCGGCCAATCTGGCCCGTGAACTGGACGCCCTCAACGCCCAGCGCAAGGACGTCGAGCGGGAGATCACGGCGGCGGCCATGCTCGCGGTCGAACGCGCCGGCGACTTCGACCCGGCCGCGCCGGCCATCGTGGTCGCCCACGAAGGCTGGCATCCAGGCGTGATCGGCATCGTCGCCAGCCGCCTGCGCGAGCGCTATCGCAAACCGGCGGTGGTCATCGGGATCGACCGCGCCGCCGATATCGGCAAGGGCTCGGGCCGGTCGCAAACCGGGGTCAATCTCGGCGCCGCGATCCAGGCCGCCTTCGACCAGGGGCTGCTGCTCACCGGCGGCGGCCACGCCATGGCGGCCGGCCTCACCCTTCGGCCTTCGGCGATCGCCGCGTTTCGCGCCTTTCTGTGCGAGCGGCTGGCCGGCGAAATGACCCTGGCGACGGCGGAGGACGCCCTGGACATCGACGCTCTGGCCTCGCCCGGCGCCGCGGGCGGCCTTCTGGACGACTTCAGGGTTCTGGCCCCCTTCGGCCCGGGCAATCCAGAGCCTCGCTTTGCCTTGGCCAATGTGCGCTCCGAGCGGCCCATGGCGCTTCGCGGCGGCCATGTTCGCTGCAATCTGGTCGATGCGGCCGGCATCGGTCTCAAGGCGGTGGCTTGGCGGGCCGGCGAGACCGAAATGGGTCGGCGCCTGTTGGCCGGCGGCGGCTCGGTACATGTCGCCGGCGTTCTCAAGGCCGATGACTGGAATGGGCCGGGCGGCGTTCAACTGGAGATCGAGGATGTGGCCGATCCGCGCCTGGCCGCCCCGACCTAGGCGCGCGACCTCGCCCCCCTTCCACCCTTTGGGCGCCCTTTGGGTTGCGGTGCCGGGGGCCGGCGGATATATCCGCGCTCTCCCGCCACGCCTGGGCCCTTCGTCTATCGGTTAGGACATCAGATTTTCAATCTGGGAAGAGGGGTTCGACTCCCCTAGGGCCTGCCACGTCTTTTCAATGACTTAGTGAGAGGGCGGGCGCTCAGTGTCGCGTCGGGGGCACACCCGGGGCACAAATTGCCGGGCGCGGGCCGCCAAAGCGGCTGTCGACGCTTCCTGGTAGAGGCCGTGCAGCGCGACAATGGCGCTCCGGCGAAAGCTGGAAAACCTTGACCGCCCTATCGCCAACGCGGAGGCTGGCAGGGCGACCCAAGAGAGGGGGGGCCCCTTGGGCGTTTCGCGCCGGCCGGAGTCACGCCCTTTGGTAAGATTGTGTTTACTCCCAACCCTTGCGGTGCTCTTCGCTTACGCGTCAGCGGCGCAGGAGTCTGGCCAAATGCGGGCAAGCGACCTTCAACATTTGTGCACGTCTCCGGCTGCCGGAGAGAAGGGCGCTTGCCGGTTCTACATCTGGGGCGTCGCCGAAACGGCCGCTACAGGGGCCGCCGTCGCAAGCGATAACGCTCACTTTATCCAGGCCAAACCGATCATCTGCTTACCAGCCGAGGTTGGCGCCGCCGACATGGAAGCTTTGATCAAACTCAAGCTCGGAGAGGATTTGGTGGTCTATCCGGCGGATCGTGAAATGCCGGCCATCTCATTCGTCATAGCCACCCTCTTCCATCGATATGCATGCGGGAAACCGAACTAGGCCTGCGTTGGACACGGCAATGCTCGTCCGTCACGTCCAATCAAAACGAGCGCCGGCCGTCTCCCGGACTCGCCAAGCTTCCGAAGTTCTGCTTTTGTTCGCGGCTCAATCCGAGGGCGACCATGGGCCACCGCAATCCCGACCGCGTTCCCCTGGCCTACCGCCGGGCTGGTTGCGAGACCGTGGCCGACATGGTGCGCAAGCATTGGGAGGTGATCAGCCACTGCCGCCAGTGCGGGTTGATAATGGCCGTCAATCTGCCGCTGGTTGCGAAGGTCAGCGGTCCCGCGACGAGCCTTTGGAATCGAACAAGCCGCTGCCGACGCCTGGGCTGCACCGGTTTGGTGGAGTTCCAGGCCAAGGCTCCCGGCATGGTGATGTTCGAGGCCCTGGCCGCGCCCTGGCCCGAACATGGGCCGGGCGGGAGACAATAGGCGGTTAGGCGGCGGCGGTTGTGGTCTTGTGGATCGCGCCGCTTAGGCGAGGGTGGCCGATCATCTGGGGAGAACCTGCCAATTCGTGTTTGATCCTGACGGCCATCGCGGCTCTGGCTTTCGGCTCCGCCGCCAATGCGACAGCCTGTCGCGATCCGACGAAACACAAGTTCGTCAAATGCTCGCTGGCCGTGACGCCTAGCGTGGCGACGGCGAAGCCCACCCCGGCCATGAAGCGGGCTCCGGCGAGCCGCCCGGCCGTTCCGATGGCGGCGATGGCCGGCCATCACCAGAACTGCAAGAAGGGTAGGGCCTGCGGCAACAACCGCATCAAGGCGACGGACATTCGCCACAAGGCTTAGGGGACGCCGCGCCGCGCTCGGGCCGCTTAGATGGCGAAAGCTTCTGACTCGTAAGCCGATTGGTGGAGCGTGCAGTCCACTAAGTCCAGAAACAGCTTCTTCGGAAGTCCGGCTTGGCGCGCCATCATTCCCAGCAAGTCATCACTTAGCGTTTTGTACGATGTTCCGCGACTGACCTTTGTGCGCTTCATCGTCTTCTTTCCCGCTAGGTTCCAATAAATCAGAAATTCATGGTCGCCGCCGCCGTGGCGGAAGCCTTTTCGGCGCAACGCATCCACGACGTCGTTTCGATCTCGCGGCATCAAGTTGCCACTCGGAAGCGACCCAGAAGGTTCCGTTTCACGACCAGTGCTTCTTCAGCCAAATCTTCGTCAGGGGCGCAGGCGTAGTCGGACCAAAGGAAATCAAGCTCCCCCAGTATGCTGTCCCTCATCGCACCATATTTGCTTTCGAATGTCGCAATGCCAAGGGACTGATCCAAAAATACAAAAGTCCGATCTTCGAAGTCGAAGCTGATGGGTAACGTTAGGGGGTGAGCGGCGACGAAACGCTGACCACCCGAATCGAAGCCTTCGACAGGGTCAAGCGACGGCTCCAGCTCCTGCAGACGGCGAATGGATCGAAAATTCGTTATGTCCCCTGTCGCGTTCACCGTAGCGTCTCCGACGACGCTCACTCTGCGTCGAGCATTGGCTTGGATTAGAGGTTCAAGTTGCGGTGGATAGCTAAATTTAACCGAACGTCCAGCTACTGGTTGTATAGTAACAATACTTCGAGCATAATCTACCACTTTCAGCTTTCCGACGACAGTCTCATTGTCGGCCTGGGGCGGCTTCCCGGAACGGAGCCGGTCTATTACGACGCGAGCGCGATCTGCTTTGAAATTAAACGGGCCGCGCGACCCGGCCCGCACGGTGACCTGAATGCCACTCTCCTCCGGTTGAAGAAGACCCGCTGCGGCGTCTGCCATGAACCATCTCTGCCGAGGGTTCGGAAGGGCCGCCACAATGCGGGTGTCGTCACCGCTATCGAACGCGCTCAACGCGCGCAAGAGACTTACGCGCGCCAGGGCCGCGCTGGCGGTGAACTGCCCTGAGCGCGCGGCGATCCCAAGGGGTTGAATGTGGCTGCCATTCTTTGTCGGGCGACAAATTACAGCGAAATCCCGCCGCACCTTCGCGCTCGGTTTTGCCCGGAGTCCGAAGGGGCGCCCTTCGGCATGCATACCAATGAGGTGCACGAGGCGCTGAAGAGCCAATAGGGATGACGCAACCGCGTCAGCAGGCGCTCCGCCCAGCTCCCTGATTGGAGGCCCATCAAACTTCAGTTCGATGTCTGCGGCCGAAGGCTTTTTCGCCATGTTCCTGAATCGTTGTGTCGCGCGGCGAACTGCTCTGGCCAGGGCGGACAAGCATTATGCGGCGTGGCCTTCCTAAGTGTAAACTCAGGGGATGTGCAATCGCTACGGCTACCTCGCGCCCATCTCCCGCCTGGTCGATGAGTTCAGCCAGGTCCGCATCCCCCTGGTCTTCCGAGACGGCGCGATCCCGAATATCGAACCTCGCGAGCACATCCGCCCGACCAACACCGCCCCGATCATCCGGCCCCTCGATCCCGCCGATCGGCACTGTGAGAGCAAAGGTAAGCCGCCGGTAACGAGGGGTGTTCTACGCCGCCCTGATGCCCAACCCGTTCCGCTATTTCAACTCCTCGCCCGAGGTGATCCGTCGCCGGCCGCGCGGTGATCGTGTCCTACCTAGACGCGCGCGAGCTCGCCTCCGATCTTCGCCGCCATGCCCTCGCCGATCCCGACGCGGGCCGCCGCCAGTCCGTCGCCCGCACGGTCGCATCGCTCTTTGCGGCGATCACGGAGCGCGGGCGTTGGTTCCGGTGCGCGAGGTGGCTGCCGCAGGTCGGTGAGCAGGGTAGGGCGGGTGAAAGCCAACGGAGAATTAACTCCCTCCCGCCCCTGGCCACGAGCCGTTATTTTGGGGGGCTAGGCCTGTGACCGCAGACCCTAACATCGAAAACTCCAAATCGTTCCGGGCCGAATCCTATTTCCCGCCGCCGCCAACCGTCGTCCCGCTCGCCACCCTGGCCATGGATCGCAACCTCGCCGATCCGGTGCAGATGCATGGCCTGACGGCGCGCCGGATATTCGAGACCGGCGCGGCGAGGCGCTACGACGCCACCCGCCTTCGCCGCATCCTAATCGAGGGATGCTGGAGCGGCTGGCCGACCTTCGCGATAAGCTGGACGCCCTCGATGCCGATTCCGACCTGTAGCCATTGCTGAGCGCGTTCGAATGCTGGGAATCAGGGCCGTCGGAACGCCCGGACGGGTGACGACCCTCCAAACAAAACGAGGCCCGGCCGTCTCCACGGACTCGCCAAGCCGCCAAAGTTCTGCTTTTGTTCGGCTCGATCGAGGGCGACCATGGGCCACCGCAATCCCGACCGCGTTCCCCTGGCCTACCGCCGGGCCGGCTGCGAGACGGTCGCCGACATGATGCAGGCCCGCTGGGAGGTGATCAGCAACTGCCGCCCATGCGGACTGATCATGGTCGTCAATCTCGCGCTGGTGGCGAAGGTCAGCGGCTCCGCAACGAGCCTGTGGAATCGAACCAGCCGCTGCCGACGCCTCGGCTGCATCGGTGTGGTGGAGTTCCAGGCCAAGGCGCCCGGCATGGTTATGTTCGAGGCCCTGGCCGCGCCCTGGCCCGAAGATAAGGCGCCCGCCCGCCCCTCGACTCCCAAGGCCCCTTCGCGCTAGCCAGCCCGCATGTGCAACCGCTACGGCTATCTCGCGCCGATCTCGCCTGGTCGATGAGTTCAGCCAGACTCGCATCCCGCTTGTCTTCAAGGACGGCGCGATCCCGAACATCGAACCACGCGAGCATATCCGCCCCACCAACACCGCGCCGATCATCCGGTCCCTCGATCCCGCCGATCCATTCGTCGGCGTCGAAGTGGTCGATGCGCGGTGGTGGCTTGTGCCTTGGTTCCACAAGAAGGGCGTGAAGGACTGGAAGCCCATGTGCACCAACGCCAGGGCCGAAACCATCGCCACGACGGCGACTTTCCGCGAGGCCTTCCGAAGACGACGCTGCCTTGTCCCGGCGACTCACTTTTTCGAGTGGACCGGCCCCAAGGGCGAAAAGACGATGTGGCGTTTCAGCAAGGCCGATGCCGACGTTTTCTGCTTTCCGGGGCTTTGGGATGTTGCCGACACCACCGATGGCCGCCTTGAGAGCTTCACCATCGTGACGACCGCGCCGGGGCCGGACTGCGAGCCCTATCACAATCGCCAGCCGGTGGTGCTGGAGCCGGATCAGTGGGCGACCTGGCTTGACCTCACCGCCGACCCCGCGCCGTGCCTGCGCGCCGGCCTGGAAGGCGTATCGCGGTCGAGCGGGCGAGCGAGGCCGTGGCGTCGGAGGCGGGAGGGTCATCGCGGCGGACCTGCGCAGCGGTTAACATTAACGAATCCCTTGCGCCATCGGATCGGGTAGGCGACGGTGCCGCTGCCGGGGTTAGCCCG
>JBBRQW010000069.1:0-14746 GCA_038225765.1 Caulobacterales bacterium
ACCGGCGCCTTCGCCGGCGTGGTCTATGTGCTGTGGTTCGTATTGAGTTTCGCCCTCGTCGCGGTGATCGGCGGGATGGGCGCGCTGGCCGTCAATCTGCAGCCCGACTTGAGTTCCCTGGCCGCCTTTCTGAGCCCGGCCGCCGTGGCCAGGACTGTCCTGGGGGCGATCGTCATCGCGCTATTGTGGCCGGTGCTGGGCGCGCCGCCGGCGGTCATCTACCAGCGGCTCAGCGCGCCCACGGCGGCCGGAGCGACGGTTTGACCGACGCCGAGGTCGGGGTCCAGAGCGGCGCGAAGCCGGCATCGCGCCGCCAGGTGACCGCCGCGGTGATCGGCAACGCCCTGGAATTTTACGACTTCACCACCTACGCCTTCTTCGCCCTGGAAATCGGTCGGGCCTTCTTTCCGGGCCACTCGCCGTTCATCAGCCTGATCCTCTCCCTGGCCACCTTCGGGGCCGGATTCATCCTGCGCCCGGTCGGCTCGGTGCTGATCGGCCGCTACGCCGACACCCACGGCCGCAAGCCGGCCATGCTGTTCAGCTTCGCCCTGATGGGCGGGGCCATCCTGGCCCTGGCCTTGACCCCCAACTACGCCCAGATCGGCATCGCCGCGCCGATCTTGGCCCTGACCTGGCGGCTGGCGCAGGGGTTCGCCCTGGGCGGCGAGGTCGGGCCGACCACCGCCTTCCTGGTCGAGGCCTCGCCGGCCCGCCGCCGCGGCCTCTACGCCTCTTGGCAGGGGGCCAGCCAGAACCTCGCCATCATCGTCGGCGGGCTGGTCGGAGTCGGCCTGGCGGCGGTCGCCGGGGCGGCCGGGCTGCAGGCCTGGGGCTGGCGCGCCGCCTTCCTGCTGGGGGCTCTGGTGCTCCCGGTCGGCCTGTGGCTCCGCCGCAACCTGCCCGAGACCTCCATCACCCCGAGGCGGTCAGCGCCCACCAGCCGGCCCATCCCACCCTGCGCGGCCACGTCCGGATCATCGCTCTCGGCATCGGCCTGATCGCGGCGGCCACCGTCGCCACCTATGCCCTGACCTATATGACCACCTACGCCCGCGAGACCCTGCACATGGGACCCGGCATCGCTTTGGGGGCGCAGGTGGCCAACGGCGCGGCCGGCGCGGTCGGCGGCCTGGCGGGGGGCCTGCTGTGCGACCGGTTCGGGCGCAAGGCGCTGTTGATCTGGCCAAGAATCGTCATTCTTCTCGCCATCTGGCCGGCCTTCTTCCTGATGGTGCGCAACCGCGACGCGGTCACCCTGATCGTCTCGGTGATACTATTGGCCGGCTGCCTCGGCCTGAACACGGCGGCGGTGTTCGTGTCCGTCACCGAATCCCTGCGCAAGGAGTTGCGCGGCGCGGTGTTCGGCGGCGTCTACGCCATAGCCGTGGCGGTGTTCGGCGGCACCACCCAACTGGTCATCGCCTCGCTGATCAAGGCCACCGGCGATCCCCTGTCGCCGGCCTGGTACGTCATCGCCTTCACCGTCGTCGGCCTGGCCGCTTCCCTGGCCATGCGCGAGACCGCGCCTGGGCGGGCGGCGAAGGGATAGGGCGCCGGCGGAGCCCCGTTTTCCACCTCGCGCCGATCAGGTCTCCATGGCCCGGGCGAATTGCAGGGTGTCGGTATACTGCTGGAACGCCGCGACCTTGCCACCCGCCATCGTCCAGATGTGGACCAGCTGGGCGTTGATGGGTTTGCCGGTGGCCTTGAAGGCGCCGCTGTAGCGGCCGCGCGCCACGACCGTGTCGCCGGCGTCCAGGTATTCATCGATGGTGGAGGCGAAGGGGACCCAGTCGGCGGCAAGCCGAGCAAAGACCCCCGCCGCCACCGCCTGCGGGCCGACGTAGGGGTTGCCGTCGGCGTAGTGGAAGTTCTCCGCCTCGTTCCAGACGACGCCGGGCGCCAGCGCCCCCAGCACCGCGCCGACATCGCCACGCGCGAAGGCGTCATAGACTCCCTGAATCAGCAGGACGTTGGCGCTGGTCACGATCTTCCCCCTGAACCGTTGGTTGGCGGCCCCGCCCTTATAGCCACCGGTGAAGCTCCGGCAAGGATGCGCTTCACCGAAATCCCAGCTCCGTCGCCGCGATCTCCGCGATGGCGAGGGGGAGGGCCGGGTCGGCGCCGTCGCCGATGTCCCAGGCCGCCGACAGTCCGGCGTAGGCGAGGACCCATTGCAGCAGGCGGCGCGGCTCGATGCCCGCCGCCGCCGCGACCACGGCGGCGCGGCGCGCCAGCCGCCCGGGCGCCGTCGCCGTCTCCGGGTCGGGATTGCAGAACAGGTTGGCGTAGTCGTAGCCGCGCTCGCCGTGGAGGCCCTTGGGATCGATGGCCAGCCAGCCGCGCGGGCCGAAGTCGAGGATGTTGTCGTGATGGATGTCGCCGTGCAGCACCACCGCCTCGCGCGGCGCGGCCAGGAGGCGGCGGGCGGCGTCGGCCGATTTGACGAGGACGCCGCCGTGGGCGTGGGCGGCCGGTTCGAGCTGGCGAAACCACAGCGGCAGGGGGGCGAGCATGGCCGGCGGCGCCGCCGGCCTGGGGGTATGCAGCCGGGCGACCGCCTGGCAGAGGATGGCGGTGGCGGCGTCGTCCTCGCCCGCCCTCGCCATGGCCCGTAACGAGCGGTCGCCCCTCGCCCGTTCCAGGAGCAGGGCCGCCCCCTCGCGGGCCAGAACCCGGGCGGCGCCGTCGCCGCCATACCACGCCATCAGCGCCGCCCCTTCGCGTTCCTCCTGATTGAGGGCGACCTTGAGCATGGCCGGCGCGCCATCCTGGCGAACCGGCAGCAGGTGGCTGTGAAAGGCCGTCACGAACCCCTCGCCGTCGCGGGTCAGTCCCCAGCGGCGCAACCAGGGCCGGAAGATGTCGGCGGTCACCTTGTCAATGGGCCGCCCTAAACCCTACTTCCCCAACCTCAGGGTCGGCAGGATCGCCGCTTCCTGGGCGGTGTATTGAGCCTGGCGGAAGTGCGTTTTCAGGCTGGGCGGCGAATCGAAGTCCATCAGGGTGTCGCTCGCGACCGTATAGGCGGGCCACGCCGGGCCGCCGGCGCAGACCGGGGCGCCGGTCCTGGCGAAGCTCACCCAGCAGGAATGAACGAGGGCGGTCATCACCTCGTCCTCGTCGCTGAGCTTCAAGCCGGCGCCGAGCGCCCCCAGGTGGTCCCAGCTGTCGAAGACGAAGGGGATTTCGCCGTCATGATCGACCCCCTTGGCGGTGGGCCGGAGTATGTCGAGCACATAGGCGAAATGATAGAGAAAGGACGGCCCCCCCGAGGCTCTGCCGGCGATCCAGCGGGCCGGGGCGCCCATGAAGGCGTCGGTGAACAAGGCGGCCGCCTTGGCCTGGGCGGTCGGCTGATCGGCGTAGACGGCCTTCAACGCCGCCGGGGCGAAGGCCATGACCATGGCCGGCGACAACTTGAGGGATTTCATCAGGGAGGCTTCGTAGCTGTTGGAGCCGATCATCAGGGGCGCCGCGGCGACATCGCCGGCCGCGAAGGCCTGACTCACCGATCGCGGGAGCAACCGGCCGTCCACGGCGGGACCGAAGTCGAGGCTTTCGCCCTTCACCACCAGGGCCGCCGCCGGCAGGGCGCGAAGCCGTTGGACGGTGGCGTCCGCGGGGGCGCCGGCCTTGGCGGCCATCGCCTCGCCCTGCGCCTCGCGCCGGGCCACGCTCACCGGGGGCGACCAGCCGCCCCCTGATTCGACGATGGCCTTGGCGAAGAGGCCGCGGGCCAGCGGCGAGGCCATCAGGACCAGGGTGTCTTCCCCGCCAGCCGATTCGCCAAACACCGTCACGTTGGCCGGATCGCCCCCGAAGGCGGCGATGTTTTGCTTCACCCACCGCAAGGCGGCGATCTGGTCCATGATCCCGTAGGCGACCAACGGCTCGCCCGGCTTGGCCGCTTTGGTCAAGGCCGGATGGGCGAAAAAGCCCAGGGCGCCCAGGCGATAGTTGATCGTGACCAGGATCACCCCGTCGCGCACGAAGGCCGAGCCGTCATAAGCCCCCAGGGAGCCGGCCCCCATGGAATTGCCGCCGCCGTGCAGCCACACCATTACCGGCGCCCGTTTGACTCCCCTGGGCGCCCAGACGTTGAGGAATAGGCAATCCTCGCTGGTCGCCCCGCTGGCCCCGCCCAGATTGGGCGAGCCGTCGGCGTTGACCGGCTGCGGGCAGATCGGCCCGTAGGCGTCGGCCCTGCGCTCGCCCTTCCAGGCCGGGGCCGGGGCCGGCGGGGCCCAGCGGCGGGCCCCCACCGGCGCGGCGACGTAGGGCACGCCCTTGAACGACAGGGCGTTACCCACCGCCGTGCCGACCAGAACCCCCGAGTCGATGGCGACCTTCGGCGGCGCATCGGCCGCCCGCGCCACAGGCGCCGCGACACTCGCCGCCAACAGAATCGCGGTCGCCGCCGCCGCCTTCGAAAAAGCGTTCATTGGATCGTCCCCTCGCCCGACGCCGCCTTGCGCATCGCACCATCGGACGGCGCGGCCTCGCCGGTCAAGGCCGCCGCCCCAGCCGGCGTGGGGTCATTCCTCACCCCACCGCCGAAACACCAGGCTGGTGTTCAGGCCGCCGAACGCGAAAGCGTTGAGGAGTAGGGCGTCGGCGTCGATGGGCCGCGCCTCGTCGAGCACCAGGTCGAGATCGCAGTCCGGGTCGGGGCCGAGCCAGCCCAGGATCGGCGGGGCGCGGCGCTCGGCCAGGGCCATCAGGGCGATCACCCCTTGAATCACGGTGGCCGCGCCGATCAGGTGGCCGTGGGCGCTCTTGGTGGCGATCACCGGATGGGCCGTGGCGCGGGGGCCGAACACGGCGTGGATCGCCGCCGCCTCGTTGGCGTCATTGAGCGGCGTGCCGGTGCCGTGGGTCGAGATCAGCACCTGGGGACTGTCGACAATGCCGCCCTGCTCGCAGGCGGCGGTCATCGCGGCGACCGCGCCTTCCAGGCTGGGCTGGGTCCAATGGAAGGCGTCGGAGGAAAGGCCGACGCCGGTCAGTTCGCCCAGGATGGCGGTGCCGCGCTTCTCGGCGTGGCCCAGCGCCTCCAGCACCAGCGCCCCCCCGCCCTCGCCGATGGCCATGCCGTCGCGCCCGATCGAAAAGGGGCGGCAGGCGGTAGCGGTCATCGCCTGCAGGCCCTCCCAGCCGCGCAGGGAGCCGGGGGTGGCGATGGCCTCGCTGCCGCCCACCAGGGCGACGTCCGCCTGGCCCGAGGCGATGAAGGCGGCCCCCTGGGCGATGGCGTGGCCGGAGGAGGAGCAGGCGCTGGAGACGGCGAACACCGGGCCCTTGATCCCGAACTCCATGGCCACCGCGCTCACCGGCGCGCTGACCATCACCTTGGGGACGCTCAAGGGGTGCATCCGCGCCGCCTTCTGGCCGAAGAAGCGTTCGTAGGAGGCCTCCAGGGTGTGGACGCCACCGAAGCCATGGCCGAACACCACCGCCGTTCGCCGCTCCAGGGCCGGCGCGCCGACCAGCCCCGCCTGATCCAGCGCCTCTCGCGCCGCCTTGAGGGCGAAGAGGGTGAAGGGATCGAGGGTGGCGCCGACCCGCCGGCCGAGCGCCGCCTCCACGGCGCCGACAACATCGCCCTCCACCAGGGCGGCGGGGGCGGGGTGACCCTCGGGGCCGTTCGGGCCTGGATCGAAGGGGTGCAGGGCGATGGCCCCGCGCCCCTCTCGCGCCGCCTCCCAGGTCTCGCCCGCCGTCATCCCCAGGGCGCAGATCGCGCCCAGGCCGGTGACCACGACGCGGCGGGGCCCTCCGGTCACGCCCCGGCCGGCGGCTTGTGGATCAGGGCCTCGAGAATATCCAGAAATCCGCCCAGGTCCTTGGTCTCGGCGAAAGCGTTCTCGGGAATCTCGACGCCATATTTTTCCTCCGCCGCGAAGACGATGCTGATCAAGTCCACCGAATCGAGGCCGATGTCGGCCAAGGTCGCCTCGCGGCTCAGTTTGGCGCGATCGACCAGCGATTCGCCGGCGATGAGGTCCAGAAGCTCGTCGTCCAGGCTCGCCATCGCACCTCTCCGCCGCATACCCGCCGCGCGAGCCATAGCAAGGCGGCGCGCCGCCTCCAACAAGGCGAATATCCGCTGAACCGATATCGTATCGCCCCATGCCCGCGAAGTCGCCGCGATGGGCGCCTGGGACGGCGAGGGAGCCTCCGCGCCGTCCCAGGGTCATGAAATAGTACAAGTCAAACGATTTCAAAGAGCTGACCCGTGGAGATGGGTCGAGGCGAGGGCGGCGGAGTGGAAGGTGACCGGAAGTTGCATTATGCAATAATCGAACGTCGGAGTCAAGGCGTTTCGTGTGCGGGCGCCACCCGCTCACTCCAGCAATTCGCCGAGCGAGCGGATGATCCGGTCGGGCTTGACCGAGCTGCCCGCCGGCAGGCCTTCCCCCAGGGCGTCATGCCAAATGGCGAATATGCCCAGGCGCTGCGGCGCCGCGACCTCCCATTCCAGATGATCGCCGACCATCCAGGTGTCGCGGGCCTCGACACCCAGCGCGGCCATGGCATGGCGATAGGCGGCCTCCTCCGGCTTGCCAAAGCCGTGTTCGCCCTCGATCTGGATGTGGTCGAAGCGGCGCGCGAGGTCGAAACGCTCGACCTTGGGCCGCTGGCTTTCCGCCGCCCCGTTGGTCACCAGGGCCAGGAGGACGCCGGCCGCCTTGAGGGCGTCGAGGGTCTCGTGCGCGCCCTCGAAGAGGCGCATCTGTTCCTCCCGCCAGGCGGTGAATCGATCGGCCAGACGCGTGGCCGCCTCGGCGGATATGAGCCCAGGCAAGGCGTCGGCGACGATCTCTCGCCGCGCCGCGCCCAGGCGCTGGCGCCACAGCCGATGGCGCTCGGGGTCGGCCCAGAACGCGCGCGCATGAGCGGTGATCGCCGCCGCCGCCGCCGCGGGAACGAGCGGCGCGATGGCCTCGGAAAGCTCTTCCGCCACCGTCAGCCAAGCCTTCTCCGGGCGCGCATAGGCGTGGATGAGCGTGTCGTCGAGATCGAACAGTATGGCGCGCGGCAGGGCGGTCATGGCCCCCCTAGGGCCTGTGGTCTCCATCACCGACCCACCCAGTCCTCGATCCTCAGCCCCGGCACGCGATTGAACTCGCCGGTGTTGGCGGTCACCAGGGTCGCCGCGCGCCGGCGCGCCTGGGCGGCGATGAGGACGTCATGAGGGCCGATGGGCGTCCCGGCGCGTTCGAGCGTGGCGCGGATTTCGCCCGCCTCCTGCGCATCGTCCGGCTCGAACGACCAGGGCGTCACCGCCAGGGTCAGGAACGCCGCGAGGGCGTCCGTATTGGCTTGCACGCGGGCGCTCTTCCTGACTCCGTACCACAGTTCGTAGAGGACGATCGTCGGCACGCCGACCGGGACGCCGTGGGCGAGCGCCGTCTCCAGGCGCGTTCGCACACCCGGCGCGCGCCGGTTGATGGACGCGATCACCGCGTTGGTGTCGAGACAGATCATTCGTCGAAGGCGCCGGGCGCGGGCGGCATTGGCGGCTGCTCCGGTCGCCCTTCGGGGAGGAAATCCGCCCCTCCCAGCCGGTCGATCTCGGCGAAAATCGCCGCGATGTCGTCCCCGTTCGGCGCCATCGGTTCGAGCAGGATACCGCCGCCAAATCGCCGTACCCGCACCTCCGAGCCCGGCAGGCGGAACGCCTTGGGCAGTCGCACGGCCTGACTACGGCCATGCTGGAAAATCTTCGCCACGCCACTATCGCTCACGACCCGTCTCCGCCTTTCACTGAAGCTGATAGATACCGACGGTGTCTATCGTCCAGGGCGCGCGCGAAGACAAGGAAATTGCGAAAGTTCGCCTATATTCGCGCTCCATGGCCGACCCCGCCCCGCCCCTCGCCGCCGCCGCCCTGATCAAGGACGAGGTTCGGCGACTGCCCGACGCGCCCGGGGTCTATCGCATGTTCGGCGAGGGCGGCGAGGCGCTCTATGTCGGCAAGGCCCGGAGCCTGAAGAAGCGGGTCGCCCAATACGCCCAGGGCCGCTTCCACACCCAGCGCATCGCCCTGATGGTGGACCTGACCCGGTCCATGGAATTCACCACCACCAAGACGGAGACCGACGCCCTGCTGCTGGAGATCAATCTGATCAAGCAGCTTAAGCCCAGGTTCAACGTCCTGCTGCGCGACGACAAGAGCTTTCCCGAGATCGTCATCCGCCGCGAACATCCCGCCGCGCAACTGCGCAAACATCGCGGCGCGCACTCGATCAAGGGCGACTATTTCGGCCCCTTCGCCAGCGCCTGGGCGGTGAACCGCACCTTGAACACCCTGCAGAAGGCCTTTTTGCTGCGTTCCTGCTCCGACAGTGTCTACGAGAGCCGCACCCGGCCGTGCATGCTCCATCAGATCCGCCGCTGCAGCGCGCCATGCACGGGGCTTATTTCACTGGAGGACTACGGCGACCTGGTGGCCCAGGCCGAGGCCTTCCTGCGCGGCAAGAGCCGCCTGGTGATGGGGCGGATGAGCGCCGACATGCAGGCCGCCTCCGACGCCCTGGAATTCGAGCGCGCCGCCCGCCTGCGCGACCGCATCCGCGCCCTTTCCTCGATCGCCCAGGAGACCCAGGTCAACGCCGAGACGGTGGACGAGGCGGACGTCTTCGCCCTCTTCGCCGAGGGCGGCCAGGCCTGCGTCCAGGTGTTCTTCTTCCGGGCCGGCCAGAACTGGGGCAACCGGGCCTATTTCCCGCGCGTCGACAAGAGCGACGGCGATGCCGAGATCATGGCCGCCTTTCTGGGCCAGTTCTATGAGGACCGGCCCATCGCCCGTCTCATCCTCGTCAACACCGAGCCGGCGGAGGCGGCGCTGCTGCGCGAGGCGTTCAGCTTCAAGGCCAGCCGCAAGGTGGAAATCGCCCGGCCGCGGCGGGGCGAGAAGCGCCAGTTGGTCGAACAGGCTCTGACCAACGCCCGCGAGGCCCTGGGCCGCAAGATGGCCGAAAGCTCGGCCCAATCGAAGCTGTTGGCCGCCCTGTGCGAGACCTTCGCCCTGGAAGCCAGCCCCGAACGGATCGAGGTCTACGACAACTCCCACATCATGGGGACCAACGCGGTCGGCGCCATGATCGTCGCCGGGCCGGACGGCTTCCAGAAGAATCAGTACCGCAAGTTCAACATCAGGAGCGCCGACCTCGTCCCGGGCGACGATCTGGGCATGATGCGCGAGGTGCTCTCCCGCCGCTTCGCCCGCCTGGCCAAGGAGGAGGAGGCCGGCGACAATCCGCCGCGCCCCGACCTGGTGCTGATCGACGGCGGGGCGGGGCAGTTGGCCGCCGCCGTCGAGGTCATGGCCGATCTGGGGGTGGACGACATCGCCGTGGTCGGGGTGGCCAAGGGGCCCGATCGCGACGCCGGCCTGGAGCGGTTCTTCCTGCCCGCCAAGGCCCCGTTCATGCTCGAGCCCAAGAGCCCGGTTCTCTACTACCTCCAGCGGCTGCGCGACGAGGCGCACCGCTTCGCCATCGGCGCCCACCGCGTCCGCCGCTCCATGGAGATGCGGAAGAATCCGCTGGACGACATCGACGGGGTGGGGCCGGGGCGCAAGCGCGCTCTCCTGCACGCCTTTGGCTCGGCGCGCGGGGTGAGCCGCGCTTCGGTGGATGACCTGGCCAAGGTCGAGGGCCTGAGCGCCCCGCTGGCCCAAAGAATCCACGATTACTTCAGGAAGGCGTGACACCCAATTGCCCTTTTCGAGCGGGCTCCTGCTTCCTCGCCGCGGCCGTCCGCATTAGGCCAAGACAGGAGCCCGCCTCCCGCGCTAGGCTCGCGCCATGAATCGAATCCCCAATCTGCTCACCGGCCTGCGCCTGGTTCTGGCCCTGTTCACCTTCTTCGCCCTGGCGGCGGCGGCCCTGCTCAGCGAGCGCCTGACCCCGGCCACCCAGTTCGCCCTTGAGCGTTGGGCCTTCTGGGCCTTCGTCGTGGCGGCCCTCAGCGACTTTTTCGACGGCTGGCTGGCCCGCCGGCTGCACGCCACCACGATCTGGGGGGCGATCCTGGACCCCATCGCCGACAAGGTGCTGGTGTGCGGCGTGATCCTCGGCCTGCTGTCCCTGGGGCAAACGATGTCCGGGGTGTCCAACGCCGCCGTGGCCATTCCGGCCGCCCTGATCCTGTTTCGCGAATTCACCGTCAGCGCCCTGCGCGAAGTGGCGGCGGGCAAGGGCGTCTTCCTGCCGGTCACCCTGTTGGCGAAGGGGAAAACCACCCTGCAACTGGTGGCCCTGGGGGCCACGCTGTTGGTGGCGTGCTGGGGCGCCTTCTCCCTTCCCAACGATCCGGCCATATTCGGCAAGGCGACCACCGTCGCCCTTGGCCTGTTGTGGCTGGCCACCCTCGTCACCCTGATCACCGGCGCGCAATACTGGGAACAGGCCAGGGCCGCGCTGCGGGAAAACTAGGACATCGGCTCGGCCGGCGGGAGCGGGTCGTCGGGCAGGGGGATGAACTCGTCGTGGTCGAGGTCGGGGAGTTTCATGCGGCCGGCCCGCCAGTCGGCCTTGGCCTGATCGATGCGCGCCTTCGAGGACGAGACGAAGTTCCATTCGACGAAGCGCTCGCCCACCGGCTCGCCGCCCAGCAGCATGATCTCGCAGTCGGTCAGGCCGGTCACCAGCACCGGCTCGCCGGGCGAAAAGACGATCATCTGGCCGGCGGTGAAGGCGCGGCCGTCGATCTCGGCCGAGCCGGCCGCCAGGAAGGCGGCGCGCTCGGGATAGTCGGCCGGAATCTGGGCCCTTGCGCCACCCCTTAGCCGCCAGTGGACATAGAACATCGGCGAATGGGTCCTCACCGCCGCCCTGGTTCCGAAGGCCTCGCCGGCGATCAGCCGCGCCCACAGGCCGTCGGGCGATTCGTAGGTCGGCAGATCCTCGGGGCCGTGGTGGGCGAAGGCGGGGTCGATCTCTTCCAGGCCCGTCGGCAGGGCGACCCAGGTCTGGATGCCGTGCATGGCCCCGCCGGCCCGGCGCAGGGTGTCGAACCGCTCCGAATGGGTGATGCCTCGCCCGGCGGTCATCCAGTTGACCTCGCCCGGCCGGACGGCGATTTCCGAGCCGACGCTGTCGCGATGGGTGATCTCGCCCTCGAACAGATAGGTGACGGTGGAAAGGCCGATGTGCGGATGGGGGCGCACGTCGGCGCCGCGCGGGAAACCGGGGGCGAAGTCCATGGGCCCGAAATGGTCGAAGAAGACGAAGGGCCCCACCATCCGGCGCGGCGCGAAAGGCAGGACCCGGCCGACTTCGAACCCGCCGAGGTCCCGCCGCCGCGATTCGATGACCAGGTCGATCATGACTTATCCTTTCTCGTCCGCGCCGCTCCCGCCCACATGGGGGCTGACCAGACCCAGGGGCACGGCGGTGGAATTCTTCACGGTCCGCATGACGATGCGGCTCTCGACGTTGGAGACCAGCCCCAGCGACAGGATCTTGTCGCGCAGGAAGGCGTCGAAGGCGCGCATATCGCGGGTGACGATGCGCAGTTCGTAGTCCGACGCGCCGGTGACGGTGGCGCATTGGACGACCTCGGGCAACGGCTTCACCGCCCCTTCGAAGGCGTCCAGATTAGCCGTGGTCGGCAGGGACAGCTTGACGGTGCAATAGACTTCGAAGTCCAGCCCGAGCTTTTCCCGGTCGAGGACGGTCACCCGGCGCTGGATAATTCCCGCGTCCTCGAGGCGCTTGATCCGCCGCCAGCAGGGGCTGGGCGAGAGACCCACCCGCTCGGCGATCTCGGCCACCGGGCGGCTGGCGTCATGCTGGATGAGATCGAGGATTCGCGCATCGACCGCATCGACTCGTTCAGACACGAATCGCCCCCCTCGCGCCGCGCGCCGCCGTGCGCGGGCTAGAACATCGAACGGCCGGCGACGCGCAGGTCGTAGCGCTGCTCGCCGTCGCGGAAGTCGGCGTCACCTTCCAGGGCGACATAGGAATACTGGGTGCCGCCCTTGAGCGAGAAGCCCACCGTGGCCCAGCCGCCCTTGTCGGGGTCGGCGGCCAGGGTGAAGGGGTTGCCGTCGGTGAAATTGGCGACGGTGTCGCCGACGTTGCCGGCGAAAATCTCGCGATAGCCGGCCCGAACTTCGGTGCGCAGCCACGCGGCGCGGCCCCATTGACGGCCGAAGACCATGATCGCCTGACCGCTGAAGCGGGTGCTGTCCCGGTTGGCGATATTGAGGTCGAAGCCGTCGCCGCCGCCGGTTTCGTCATGGGCGCCTTCATTGAGGCGCAGATAATCGACCGAAACCTCCGGTCGGGCGTAATAGGGGCCGAAATGCTTTTCGTAGGACACCTGGGCGTGGGCGTCGATGAACAGCCCCCCCCAGTTCGAGTTGGCGATATTGATCGCCCCGGGGGCCAGAAACCGGCGATCGCTGTCAAACCATGAATAGCCGACGGCGCCGCGGCCCGAGACGCTGAAGGGGCCGGCGGTGCGGCGGTAGTAGAGGCCGCCCTCGACCATCGAGCTCACCACGTGTTCGCCCACCGCGGCGGCCCCATCCTGCTCCTGGGCGTTCATATAGGCCAGGGTGACGCCCAGGGCGCCGCCGGCGATCCCCATGCGCTCGTAGCCGCCGACCAGGCCGAACAGTTTCGAACTCGAACCCAGGGTGTCGATGCCGCTTCGATCGATGCGCTCATTCACCTCCTGCAGCCACAGGCTCGAACCGCCCACCCGCGTGCCGGCGTCCGGCGTGGTCCCGGTCATGCTGGAAATGGCCTGGGCGGCGGCGTCGAGCGCCTCGAATATGCCCTGGCCCTGATCGGGCAAAAGCTGGTCGTAGGCGCTCTTGAGGCCGGCTTCGGTGGTCTGGGCCAGGATGACCTTCTCAATGTTAGCGTCCTGGGGGATGGCGGCCAGGACGGCGTCCAGGGCGCCCCCCTCCGCCGCGTTGAAATTCAGCTGGGCGGCGGTCTTGCGCGCGACGGTGAGCTGAATCTCGCTACTATCGACCTTGGGATCGGCGGCCGGAACGAAGGCGGCGCTCGCCGTGTAGAGGAAGGGCGCGTTGGCCAACTGGCCGGAACCGAAGGTCCCGGCGGAGAGGGTGCCCTGGCCGGCGACCGTCTGCACGATGGTGTAGGTCTGGGTCTTGGCGCTCTGCACGCTCTGCAGGGTCAGTCCCACCTGGGCGCCGGTCGCGAAGACCGAGGCGCCGGTGGTGACGAACTTGGTGTTGGTCCCGTGGGCCGGATCGGCGGACACCAGAAGCGTGCCGTTGGCGCCGACATTGACGCTGCGGGCGTTGACGATGTTGGCGTTGGTGTCGCTGAGAGTGCCGCTGACGACGTTGACGGTCAGGGTGTGGTTCCCCTCGTCCTGCAGCGAGCCGGTGACCACCGTGCCTGGCGTGACGACGCCGGCGACCACGGTGGGGGCGGCCCCATCGACGGTGAGGGTGTTGACCCCCGCGCCCATGTCGATGACATCCGCCGTCACCGTGCCGGCCTTGACGGTCAGTGTGCCGCCGCCGGAGCCGAATAGAATCGAGCCGACGATCGACGGGCTGGTGGTGCCGATCTCCTGCCACAGGCTGGGATTGTTAAACGGGTCCTGGCCGGCGGCCACCGCCGCCACGGCGACGAAGGCTATGCCGTTTTCTACCGCCTTGGCGCCGACCGCATAGGCCGAGGTCGAGACGTAAGCCGGCGCGCCGGCGACGCCCGGGGCCAGATCCTGGGTGATCGTCTGCGCCGATTTGCCGGCCGACAGGTCGATGCCGATCAGGGTTCCCGGCATGGGGATGGAGACGAAGGTCTGGTTCAGGCTGGCCACGATGTTGCCGGTGTTGCTGACGCTGGTCACCGACCCGGAATTGTCGAGGATTCCCGACGCCGTGCCGCCCACGCCGCCCTCCCCGCTGATCACGGCGGAGATGGTCCGGCTGTTGGAAATGCTGGTCACCGTCGCGCCTTGGTCGATCAGAATGCCGGCGACATTGACCGCGACCGGGGCCGGAATGCCCGGTAGCGTACCGTTGGGCGGAGTCGCGGTGGTGGCCGAGTTCACCTGGGTCGAGGCGGCGGTGATCGAGCCGTCATTGACCAGGTCGGCGACATTCGCCCCGGCCCCCAGATGGATCGCCGTGGCGTCCGCCTGATAGGCGTTGGCCAGAATGGAGCCGGTGTTGTGCAACCCACCGTCAAGGGTGGTCGCGCCGTCGCCCGTCCCGCCGATCTGAATGGCGGTGGCGGAAACCACGCCGGGGAGGTTCGGGGTGATCAACGGATCGTAGACCCCATCGGCGCTGACCGAGCCTTGAATGACCAGGCCGTAGGCGTTGGCGTCCGTCCCCACCGCGCCCAGTTCCACGCTCTTGCCCGCCGCGCCGATCTGCAGGGCGGGCGCGGCGCCATAGGAGTTGATGGTGCCGGTTCCCTGCTGCGCGTCGGGAACGCCGTCGCCGTCCTGATCGAGATTGACCGTGCTCAGCGGCGCCGGCGTGGCGCTGATGATCAGGCCCTTGCCGATATTGGCCCCGATGCTCACCGCCGGGCCGCCCTGCTGAAGCTCGTCGGCGGTGTAGAGGAGGGAGAAGAACGGATTGGTGGGGCGCACGGTGTTGCGGTAGCCCGAGGCGCTCACGAAGCCGGAAATATTCACCGTCCCGCCCACCGCGCCGTCGATCGCCACGCCCTGGGCGTTGACGCCCCGCGCCGTGACGCCGGTGATCCGGACGTCGCCGCCGATCGCG
>JBBRQW010000070.1:0-14745 GCA_038225765.1 Caulobacterales bacterium
GGCGCGGTCGAATGCGGCGATCTGGGCGCGGTAGGCGGCGAGCAGCCGGGAGTCGATGGGCGCCCCGAAGAGGGGGCGATAGGCTACCGAGTGGAAGGCGGCGGCGTGCAGGAAAAGTTGGCGCGCGCTGGCCCGATGGCCGCCGGCGAGGGCGGTTCGCGCTTCCGCCGCCATGCGCTCGCCCGCATCGGTGAACGCTGCGCAAAAGGCCCCGTCGTCACCCTCCCCGACCGCCCGGCCCACCGCCGCGATCTCGCCGAACTCCGCGCCGCCGGAGTGGATGTAGGCGAACAGCCAGGCGGCGAAGGCGTCGTGAAAGTCGCTTATGAAAATCAGGCCCATGGGGCGGATCCCGGATGCTGGAGGCACGACACTTATCTCAGTGCGCCTTGCGGCGACAGGATGTGGTTTGCCCTGGAGCGCCGGCCCGCTCGGCCGTCACGCCGCCTCGCCGATCAGCGCCGCGCCCTCGGCCCGCGCGGCGTCGCGCAGCGCGGCGTCCAGGCTGGCCAGCGGCAAGCGCTCGCGCAGCGCCAGTTCAAGATAGGCCCCGTCATAGACGGTGAGCCGATGGCGGCGGGCCAGATCCATGAGCGCCCCCTCCTCGGTCGCGAAATCCAGGCCGATGGGCAGGGCTGCGAGGAGGCCCAGGGCGCGGGCCGTCTGACGGGCGTCGATACGACCCCGGCGCTCATTGACGATAAGCACATTGCGCATCTCGAACCACCACAGGCCGGGCGCGACCGCGTCGTCGGTTTCGAGCCGCCGATAAGCCGCCCGCGACACCGGATCGTCCTCGTCGGGCAGCAGCCAGCTCGCCGCCACCGAGGCGTCGATGACGAACGGCATCAGTATTTGTGGCCTTCGTGCCGGGCCGACTGTATTTCGTCCAGCGAAAGGCGCGGCATGGTGGTGCGGAACGCATCGAGCCTTTGAAGCGCCTTGATGACCTCCGCGCGCCGGCGGTCGGCCTCGGGGACCAGTCGGGCGATGGGCCGGCCGTGGCGGGTGATCAGCAGGCTCTCGCCCCGCTCCACCTCGTCGAGCAGGGAGGCCAGATGGGTTTTCGCCGCCGACGCCTGAATTTCACGCATGTTTCATCTATTTCGACAGGTTGATCCGACCGGTTAACCTAGAAAGCTGAAGCGAGGCGGTCAAGGACCGCGATTCGCGCGGGGCGCTTGCAACCGGGGGCGGATTGGCCAACCCTCGACGGCGACTCAACTGTCTCGTCTCGCGCGGGAAGGGCCAGCCATGACCGACGAGGCAAGCAAGCCGCCGGGCGCTGTCGGCGCTCAAGGCGGGCCGGCCGCCCCGACCGCCAAACCGCGCAGCTTCTTGGCCGCCCTGGCGGTGTTCGGCGAGCGGCCGGTGGCGGTGATGCTGGGGCTGGGCTTCGCCGCCGGCCTGCCCAATTTCCTGGTCTTCGACACCATGTCGGCGTGGCTGCGGGCGGCCGGCCTCTCTTTGGCGGTTATCTCGCTCTTCAGCCTGGCGACCCTGCCCTATTCGTTCAAGTTCATCTGGGCCCCGCTGGTCGATCGGACCACGATCCCGGTCCTGACCCGCTGGCTTGGCCATCGGCGCTCGTGGATGGTGGCGGCCCAGGTGTGCGTGATCGCCGGCCTGCTGGCGATCTCGGCCGGCGATCCGGTCCACCGGTTGGGGCTGCTGGCGGTGTTCGCGGTGTTCACCGGCTTCGCCTCGGCCACCCAGGACATCGTCATCGACGCCTGGCGGATCGAGGCGGTGGATTCCTCGAAACAGGGGGCCATGGCGGCGGCTTATCAGTGGGGCTATCGGCTGGCCAACATCGTCGCCGGGGCCGCGCCCCTGCTGCTGGCCGACCGGGTCGGCTGGCACGTCTCCTACGCGGTGATGGCCGCCGTGATGGGCCTGGGCATCGTCGCCGTGCTGCTGGCCCCGCGCGAGGCGCAGCATCTGATCCGGCCGATCTCCACCGATGGGGTCGCCGCCTCGCCGGTTCTGGAATTCATCGAATGGGTGGCGCGCCTCGCCGTGATGGCGCTGGGGGCCCTGTTGCTGGGGTCGGGCCTCGGCGCCAAGGCCGACCTGCTGTCGGGCGCCCTGCGCCTCCTCGGCGCTTCGGGAGCTGGGGAAGCCCTGCAGGCCGCCTGGACGGCCAAGCCCAACGGGGTGTGGCTGCAACTGCTGTCGGTCCTGGCCGGATTCGCGGCGGTCGCCGTGGCCGCCTCGCCGATCCCCGGCCTGCGCACCCGGCCGGGCGTCTTCCTGTTCCACGCCCTGGGCGACCCGCTGGCCGACTTCTTCCGCCGTTTCGGCAAGCAGGCCCTGCTGATCCTGGCCCTGATCTGCCTCTACCGGCTGAGCGATTTCGTGCTCAACATCATGAACGCCTTCTATCAGGACCTGGGCTTCACCCTGACCCAGATCGCCGAGGTGCGGAAGGTGTTCGGGGTGGGGGCCTCGCTCCTGGGCGTCTTCGTGGGCGGCGTCTCCATCGCCCGGCTGGGGGTGATGCGCTCGCTGGTCATCGGCGCGGTGGCCCTGCCGATCACCAACACCATCTTCGGCTGGCTGGCCCTGCAGGGGCCCCACGTCCAGGCCCTCTTGATCGCCATCGGCATCGACAACATCGTCTCGGCCTACGCCGGCACCTGCCTGATCGCCTATATGTCGAGCCTGACCGGGGTGGGGTTCACCGCCACCCAGTACGCCCTCTTCTCCTCGCTCTATTCCCTGCCCGGCAAGCTCATCGCCTCGCAGTCGGGGCGGATCGTGGAGGCGGCGGCGCGCTCGGCCCAGGCCGGCGGCCTTTTCGCGCCCCTGAAGGCCCTGTTCGCCCACGCCCCGCCCGACGCCTTCGCCGCCGCCATGGCCAAATCGCAGGTCGCGCCGGCGGCGCTGGGGGCCGGCTATGTGGTGTTCTTCCTCTATTCCGGCGTGGTCGGCCTGGGCGCCATGGTTCTGGCCGTCCTGGTGGCCAGAGGGCAAAAAAGAACCTCGGCCTAGCGCCCCAGGCAGACCACCGGGACGACGCGCAGATCCCGGCGCAGATCGTCGGCGACGCGGCCATAGTTTCCCGTGGCGATCGCCTCGCCGCCGCCGGCGACAGGCTTCACGCCGGCGAAGGCCAGGGCGGCGCGCAGGGAGCGGGGCGTGGTGGTGTAGATCAGGCCCCGCCTGGGCGCCTGGGCGATGGTGACCCCGATCGCGCGGCCGGCGCTGTCGAGGGCCGGCGCCCCCGACAGGCCGGCCAGATTGGCGGCCAGGCCCTCGGTCCGGCCGATCTCGGCGAAGGCCAGCACCGGCTGAGGGCGCGCGCCGCGCCCGCGCGCCGTCAGCCGCTGGCGCCCGACCAGGCGGGACGCCGCCTCTCCGGCCCGGCCTTGTGGAAAGCCGGGATGGAAGGCGGCGGCTCCCACGCGAAGCGGAACCTCGGGCGCCAGGGGAATCGGCGGCGCCCCGCCCCGGGTGAAGAGAGCGGCGGTGTCGCCGCGCGGATCGACGCGGACCGCGGCGATCACGGCGCTGACCGGCGCGACCACGATGGCGGTTCGGGCGCACCCCTCGACCACATGACGGGCGGTCAGCCAGACGCCGCCGGCGGCCACCGAAAACGCCGTGCCGGACCCTGGCCCCGGCGCCGCCGGGCCCTTGACCACGGCGGCGGGGTCGAACGGCGAGGCCGGCCCCAAAGGCGCCCCGGCCAGGGCGGGCATGGGCGGCGGGGCGGGCGGCGCGTCGGCGCGGTCCTGGGCGGCGATGGCCCCCCAGGTCAGGGCGCCGACCACGGCGACGTAGATCAGCCAATCGGGTGGGCGAGGGACTCTCATGCGGCTTGGGGCGCCCTCAGGCGGCCACGGCGGCGGCCAGGACGACGGCGGTGGCGAGCTTGGCGCCGACCAGCAAGGCGGCGGCGGCCATCTCCCCCTGGGCGATGCGAGCGGGCAGGCCATGCAGAACCAGATCGGTCAGGCGAAACACCGCCAGTTGCACGAACACCGTCGCCACGCCCCACAGGGCGACATCCAACAGCGAGGTCGAGGCGGTGAGGGACGCGGCCAGCGGAATGGCGAGCCCCACCAGAACCCCGCCGAAGGAGACGGCGGCGGCGCTGTTGCCCCGGCGGATCAGGGCGATCTCGCGGTGCGGGGTGATCGCGGCATAGAGCGCCGCCCCCGCCGCCAGAATCGCCATCGTCACCAGGGCGTGGAGCAGGGTCAGCGGAAACCCCATCGCCCAGGCGTCGAGTTCGGGCGATCGCGGGAAGTGAGGCATGGCGTAACCCTTTGCCGATCGTGCGGAGACGATGTTTAGCATGGCGTCGAATGGCTCGTCGCGGGCGGCGCCCGGCTCTAGGCTCCCGCCGGCTCGATGGCCCTTCCCGCGCTGGCCCTCACCTTCTCGCTCGCCGACTTGAGCTGGCCGCAGGCGGCCAGGATGTCGCGGCCGCGCGGGGTGCGGATGGGGGAGGCGTAGCCGGCCCGGTTGACGATGTCGGCGAAGGCCTCGATGGCCCGCCGATCCGAGCCCTCGTAAGGCGCGCCCGGCCAGGGGTTGAACGGGATGAGGTTGATCTTGGCCGGGACGCCGGCCAGCAGGCGCACCAGGGCCCGCGCCTCGGCCGGGCTGTCGTTGACCCCCTTGAGCATGACGTATTCGAACGTCACCCGCCGGGCGTTCGAGAGGCCTGGATAGGCGCGGATGGCGGCGAGAAGCTCGGCGATGGGGTAGCGCCGGTTGAGCGGCAACAGCACGTCGCGCAGTTCGTCGTTGGTGGCGTGCAGGGAGATGGCCAGCATAGCCGAGGTTCGCTCGCCCAGGCTTTTAAGCTTCGGCGCCACGCCGGCGGTGGAGACGGTGACCCGCCGCCGGGAAATGGCGATTCCCTCTCCGTCGGAGATTATGTCCAGGGCGCCGGCCACCGCATCCAGATTATACAGCGGCTCGCCCATGCCCATGAAGACGATGTTGGTGAGTCGACGCTCGCCGGGCGCGGCGGTCCATTCGGCCAGGTCGTCGCGGGCGACCTGGACCTGGGCGACGATTTCGCCGGCGGTGAGGTTGCGCACCAGGGCCTGGGTGCCGGTGTGGCAGAAGGTGCAGGCGAGGGTGCAGCCGACCTGGCTGGAGACACACAGGGCGCCGGCGCGGCCGACGTCGGGGATGAACACGGTTTCGGCCTCGACCCCCGGTGCGAAGGCGATCAGCCACTTGATCGTCCCGTCAGCGCTCTGCTGGCGCTCGACGATCCTGGGCCTGGTCAGCACGAAGCGGCCGGCCAGGGCGGCGCGGGTCTCCTTGGCGATGTTGGTCATCGCCTCGAAATCGGTCACGCCGTGCTTGTGCATCCAACCCCACGCCTGCCCGGCGCGCATCCGCGCCTGATGGGGCGCGACGACGCCGGCCTCGATGAGGGCGGCGGCGAGCTCGGCGCGGGTCAGGCCGGTCAGATTGACCGGGGCGGACGAAGCGGCGGTTGTGGGGCGGGAAAGATCGAGGGTAACGGACAAGGGGGGCTTCGCGAGGAGGGCGGGCGCCTAATCTATCAGAAACAGCGCCGCTCGCCCATGCGGTCTCCTAAAACACGTCACAGGTGATGGCCCCATCGGCGTGGAGGGCGGCGCGTTTCATGCCGGCGGAATTGTAGGGCATGACGATCTCGCCGTCGGCCCCCACGGCGATCAGGCCACCCTCGCCGCCCAGGGCGCGTATCTCGTCCAGCACGGCCGCGGCGGCCGCCGTCAGGCTTTCGCCGGCGAAGCGGAGTCGGAAGGCGAGCTGGGCGGCCGCGGCGGTGCGCAGGAACATCTCGCCCGACCCGGTGCAGGAGACAGCGACGTGGGGGTCGGCCCATGTGCCCGCGCCGAGGATCGGGCAGTCGCCGACGCGGCCGAGCGGCTTGCCGAAGATGCCCGCCGTGGAGGTCGCCGCCGCCACCGCGCCGCTCTCGTCGCGCGCCACCGCGCCCACGGTGCCGGTGGCCAGGTCCGCGCCGGCCTTGCCCGCCCCGCCGCCGGCGTGGGTGAACCAGGCCTCGGGATCGGCGATGCGCTCCAGCCCGCGCGCCGCCGCCAAGGCCGCCGCGCCCTCGCCGACGAACAGCACATGCGGCGTTGTCTCCATCACCGCCCGCGCGGCGGCGATGGGCGAAGCGAACCCCTCCAGGGCGGCCACCGCCCCGGCCCGCTGGGTGGGCCCGTCCATCAAGGCGGCGTCCAGTTCATAGCGCCCGGCGGTGTTGGGCGAGGCACCGCGCCCGGCGACATAGAGGCCGGACGCCTCCAGGGCGGCCACCGTTTCCACCACCACGTCCAGGGCCGACGCCCCGGCCGCCAGGCGGTCGCGGCCGGCCTCGATCAGGCCCCGCATATGGATGCGTTCGCGGCTGTAGTCGCGGCCGCGCAGAGGGCCGGCGCCGCCGTGCAGGGCGAGGCTCAAACATTTGTTCGTCATGCTGGTTCCGTGGCCTTCCGCGCGCCCCGGCCTTGCGATAGCGTCATGGGCGAAAAACTCAAAGCGGAGCGGGCGCGATGAAGGCTGTGTTGAGCAAGGCCGTTGGCGGTCCCGAGACTCTGGTCCTGGAAAACCTGCCCGCCCCGACCGCCAAGCCCGGCTGGGCCGTGGTCTCGGTCAAGGCCTGCGGGGTCAACTATCCCGACGTGCTGATCATCGAGGACAAATACCAGTTCAAGCCGCCGCGCCCGTTTGCCCCCGGCGGCGAAATTTCCGGCGTGGTCAAGGAAGTCGGCGAAGGCGTGACCCACATCAAGGCCGGCGACCGGGTGCTCGGCAACACCGGCTGGGGCGGCATGGCGCAGGAGCTGGCCCTGGAAGCCTCGCGCCTGATCCCCATTCCGGATTCGATGCCCTTCGACGAGGCCGCCGCCTTCCTGATGACCTACGGCACCTCCTACTACGCCCTGAAGGACCGGGGCCATCTGAAAGCCGGCGAGACCCTGCTGGTCCTGGGGGCGGCCGGCGGCGTCGGCCTGGCGGCGGTGGAGCTGGGCGCGGCCATGGGGGCGCGGGTGATCGCGGCGGCCTCGTCGGCGGAAAAGGTCGCCCTGCCCAAGTCGCGCGGGGCCGAGGCCGGCGTGGTCTATCCCCCGGGCCCCTTCGACCGCGACGGCCAGAAGGCCCTGGCCGACCAGTTCAAGCAGGCCTGCGGGCCGAACGGGGCCGACGTGATCTACGACGGGGTCGGCGGCGACTATGCGGAAGGCGCCCTGCGCTGCGTGGCCTGGGGGGGCCGCTTCCTGGTCGTCGGCTTTCCCGCCGGCATCCCGCGCATCCCGCTCAATCTGGCCCTCTTGAAGGGCTGCGACATCGTCGGTGTCTTCTGGGGGGCGGCGGTGGGGCGCGATCCGGCGGGCCACCGGCGCAATGTGGAGGCATTGCTGGCGCTTTATGCGGCGGGGAAGATTCGCCCGCACGTCTCCGAACACTTCCCCCTCGAGCGCGCCGGCGAGGCCATCGCCCACCTCGCCAGCCGCAAGGCCATGGGCAAGGTGGTGGTGACCGTGGAATGAACAGGACCGCGCGCCTCGACGGCAAGGTCGCCCTGATCACCGGCGGCTGTTCGGGGATCGGGCTGGGTACGGTGGAGCTGTTCGCCGCCGAGGGGGCGAGCGTGATCGCCGCCGATATCCAGGACGACAAGGGGTCCATGCTCGACGGGCGCTTCGGCGGGCGGGTGCGCTACGTTCACTGCGACGTCACTGTCGAGGCCGATATCGCGGCGGCCTGCGCGGCGGCGAGGGAGGCGTTCGGCGGCCTCGACATCCTGTTCAACAACGCCGGCCACGCCGGCCTGCCTGGCGGCGTGGAGGCCATGACCGCCGAGGGCTGGGACGCCGTCTTCGCCCTCCTGGTGCGCGGCCCGGCGCTCGGCATGAAGCACGCCGCCCCCCTGATGCGCGAGCGCGGCGGCGGCTCGATCGTCAACACCGCCTCCATCGCCGGCCTGCAGGCCGGTTGGGGGCCGCTGGCCTACTCCAGCGCCAAGGCGGCGGTGATCCACATGAGCCGCTGCGCCGCCGCCGAGCTTTCGCCCCAGAAGATCCGGGTCAACGCCATTTGCCCGGGCCTCATCGCCACCTCGATCTTCGGTACGGCGCTGGGCCTTGGCCGTGACGCCGCCGACCAGATGGCGGCCCAGGTGGCCCAGAACGCCGCCGTCGCTCAGCCCATCGCCAAGGCCGGCCTGCCCGCCGACATCGCCGCCGCCGCCCTTTACCTGGCCAGCGACGACTCCCTGTTCGTCAGCGGGACCCATATCGTGGTCGATGGCGCCATCACCGTCGGTTCCCGCCACGCCTGGGACCCCGCCGCCGCCTCGCCCTTCGCGGCCATCTTCGGCATGAGCCCGGAAGAGGCGCGGGCGGCGGGGGCGCGGTGACCCGCCCCTCTGGCGAGGTCGGCGCCGGCTTCATACATATCGCGTCGGGTTTTCCATGTTAGAATAGGCCATGGCCGTCGCCGCCCGCGTCAATCCCAAGGACTTCTTCACCGTCAATGAATGGGCGCCGCTTCCGGTGCGCTCATCGTGGAAGGGGCTGGGCCTGGTCGCCCATTGCTGGCTGGTGATCTTCGCCGCCGGGGCGATGGCGGTGATCTGGCCAATCACCCTGCCGCTGGCGGTGATGATCATCGGGGCGCGGCAGCTGGGACTCGCCATCCTCATGCACGACGCCGCCCACGGCGCCCTGCATCCCAATCCCAAGGTCAACGACTGGGTGGCCGAATGGGTGTGCGGCGGACCCCTGACGTCCTACCGCAATTACCATCTCCAGCATCACAAATACGCCCAGCAGGCGGAAGACCCGGATCTGGTCCTGTCCGCCCCATTCCCGGTCAGCCGCGCCTCCCTGCGCCGCAAGATCCTCCGCGACCTCACCGGCCAGACCTGGTTCAAGCAGCGGTTCGGCCGCCTCTTGGCCAATCTGAGGGCCCGCGAGCGCGGCGCGCCGCTAGTCCCCATTCTCGTCGATGAGATCGTGCGTCAGCGCCGCTGGCTGATCGTCAACCTGATCGCCGCCGTGGCCCTGAGCATCCTCTGCTATCTCGTTGGATGGGCGTTCGGCGCGCCGGCGCGAAGCGTCGTCGGCTACGCCTGGGTGTGGCCGGCCCTGTGGCTCCTGCCTCGCGCCACCTGGTTCCAACTGGTCACCCGCCTGCGCAACATCGCCGAGCACGCCCTGGTGGCCAAGAACGAGCCCGACCCCCTGCGCCACGCCCGAACCACTCACGCCAACATCTTCGAGCGCGCCTTCATCGCCCCCTATTTCGTCAACTATCATTGCGAACATCACATGTTCATGCATGTGCCGTGCTGGAACCTGCCCAGGGTGCGCCGCCTGCTGGCGACCCGAGGCGCCGTCCAGGGCATGGAGGGCGCGAGGGGCTACCTGAGCGTGCTGAAAGCCGTCTCGACGGCTTAAGGCCTGGCGGCGGTGGGCGGGGCGGGGAGGCCGTCCAGAAACGCCTTCAGGTCGGCGGCCGAGCGGTCGGGAATCTGTTCCATGGGCACATGGCCGACGGCCGGGTAGGTGACGAGTTTCGCGCCCGGGATCGCCGCCGCGAACGCCCTGCCGTCGGCGAGCGGAACCAGGGTGTCCATTTCGCCGTGCATGACCAGCGTCGGGACGCGGAACGCCCTGAAGGTGTCGGCGGTCACCGGCGTCCTGGAGCTCTCCTGGATGGTCAGCAGGATGTCGCGATGCCCCGGCGCCCGCGCCAAGTCCACATAGCGATCGACGAGGGCCGGCGTCACCACGGAGCGGTCGATATAGGCGGCCTCCAGGGCGCTCTTGGCGAGGGGCCGGGTATCGAGATCGCGCAGGAGGGCGCGCGCCAGAGGGTTGCGCATAAGCTTGAAGATCAGCGGCGCCTTGTCGTTGCGGGTGTCGGACGGCCAGCCGGCGGCGTCCACCAGGACCAGCCCGCGCACGTCCGCCCCGTGGCGCGGGACGTCGTCCCACGCCACCCCTCCGCCCATGGAATTGCCCACCACCACATAGGGGCCGAGCTTCAGCCGCCCCGCCACCTCATCGACCAGGTCGGCGTAGCCGTCGATGGAGGCGCGATAGCCGGCCGGGGCGCGGGTCAGGCCGTGGCCGGGCAGGTCCAGGGTGACGATACGGTAGTCACGCCCCAGGCGGGCGACCCAGGGCGCCCACGCCTGCAGCGACGCCGAGAATCCATGCACCATGACCACCGGCGGCCCGGCGGGGTTTCCCTGGTCGCGATAGTGGACATGCAGACCGCCGGGCAGGTCCATGTAGCGGGATGCGGCGTCGGCGTATTTCGCTTCCAGGGTGGCGTAGGGAATATCCGGCCGCAGCAACGCCAGATAGGCCGCGACCAGAACCACCGCGATCAGCGCCACGACAATCAGGGCAATCCGACCCAGCCGACCCATTTTCTCCCCCTAATCCAAGGCCGCCTTATCCGCCACCGGCGCGATGATTCGGCCACGCCGATGCTCCACGAACCAGGCGATCAGCCACCATAGCATGGCCCAGGCCGCGCCCAGCGCCCAGCCCGCCATCACGTCGGTGGGCCAGTGAACGCCCAGATAGACCCGGCTGGCCCCGACGACCAAGGTGACCAAAAGGCCCGCTCCGAGCGCAAAGGCGCCCTCCCGCCGACGAGCGGCGAAGTGCGCCACCAGAGTGGCCAGGGACAGATAGACGATGGCCGAGAGCATGGCGTGGCCGCTGGGAAAGCTGGCGTTGCCGACCTCCACCGCATGCATGGCGATGGGCGGCCGCTCGCGGCCGAACACCACCTTGAGGACGTCCACCAGCAGCAGGCCGCTGCCGCAGGCGCCGAACAACAGCAAGGCCTCCAGCCGGCGCCGTTGGGCGGCGAACAGGCCCATGACCACCAGGACGATAAGGGCCAGGACGATGACCGAGCCCAGGGAGGTCAGATCCATGGCGGCCAGGCGCAGCCAATGGGGCCCGATGGGCTGGCTGATGTCGCCCGGGGCGCGCAGCATCAGCATCAGGCCTTCGTCGAAATGCTTGGTATGGCCGTCGGTGACTTCGTCGGCGACGCTCAGGAAGGCCAGGGCGCCGGCGGCGACGACCAGAATGGCGGCGATGAGGGCCAGCTCCCGGCGGGCCGCGCCCAGAGCGGCGCCGAGGCGGGCCGGAGACAGGAGGGATGTGCTCATATGGCCGTCCAGCCGATGACGTTTCGCCGCCGCCCGATTTCGTGACACTGTGGGCGTCCGCCGCCGCCCTTATGGCGGCGCTCAAGAGAACACATATCAGCCCCATGTCGATCCCATCCCGCAAGCCCCTCGCGCGCTCGCTGCTCCGCGGCCTGCGCGGCTGGTGCCCGCATTGTGGGACCGGGCGCATCTTCTATCGCTATCTGAAGGTGTCGCCCCACTGCCCGGCCTGCGATCACGAACTGGACCGCTATCCCGCCGACGACGGCCCGGCTTATTTCACCATCCTCCTGGTCGGCCAGCTGGTGGCCGCGCCGCTCATGCTTTTTCCCTTCATCTGGAAGGCGCCGACGGCGGTGATCGTGCCGGCCACCCTGATCCCTCTTTGCGGCCTGACACTCTTGGCCCTGCCCAGGGTCAAGGGGGCGGTGATCGGGCTTCTCTACGCCCTGAACGTCCACCGCGGCGACGGCGCCCTGCACACCGCCGACCGGTTCGACTGACCACTTGCGCGGGTCGGAGGCCATGGCGGGCAGCGGGGCGGCGGGCGAGATCGCGAGCCTGACGCCCGCGGCGCGCCTCAAGGCGATCCTCGGCGGCTCGGCGGGCAATCTGGTGGAGTGGTACGACTGGTTCGCCTACGCCGCCTTCTCCCTCTATTTCGCCAAGGTGTTCTTCCCCAAGGGCGACCAGACCGCCCAGCTCCTGCAGGCCGCGGCGGTGTTCGCGGTCGGCTTTCTGGCCCGGCCGGTCGGGGCATGGATCATGGGCGTCTATGCCGACAAGGCGGGGCGCAAGGCGGCCCTGGTGGCCTCGGTGGCGCTAATGTGCGCCGGCTCGCTGGCCGTCGCCGCCACCCCCGGCTACCGGACGATCGGCACGGCGGCCCCGGTCATCCTGACCCTCGCCCGGCTGGTCCAGGGCCTCAGCGTCGGCGGCGAATACGGGGCCAGCGCCACCTATATGTCGGAGATGGCCGGCCGGGCGCGGCGGGGGTTCTGGTCGTCCTTCCAGTTCGTCACCCTGATCGCCGGCCAGCTGTGCGCCCTGGGCGTGCTGATCGTCCTGCAGCACGCTCTCACGGCGGCCCAGCTCGACGCCTGGGGGTGGCGCATCCCCTTCGTCATCGGGGCGCTGCTGGCGGTGGTGGTGTTCTGGATCCAGCAAAGCCTGAAAGAGACCGGCGCGTTCGAAGCGGCCAGGGCCGGCGGAGCGCGCGGTTCGAGCCTTCGGACCCTTCTCAACCGCCATCCCCGCGAGACGGCCATCGTCTTCGTGCTGAGCGCGGCCGGCGGCCTCGCCTTCTATTGCTTCACCACCTACATGCAGAAATTCCTCACCAACACGGCGCATTTCAGCAAGAACACGGCCACCGAGATCACCGCCGCCTCCCTGGTGGTCTATCTCCTGGTCATCCCCCTGTTCGGCGCTCTGGGCGACATGGTGGGGCGACGGGCCCTGCTGGTGGCGGCCTTCGGGCTGGGCGCCCTGACCGTGTGGCCGATCATGACCGCCATCGCCGGGACCGGCGACCCCGCCGTGGCCCTCGCCCTGGTCAGCGCCGCCATCGTCATCCTGGCCGGCTATTCGGCGACCAACGCGGTGGTCAAGGCCGAGCTTTATCCGGCCTCGGTGCGCGGCCTGGGGGTGGGGCTGCCCTATGCGCTCGGCAACGCGGCGTTCGGCGGCACCGCCGAATATGTCGCCCTGGCCTTCAAACAGGCCGGCCGCGAAAGCGGCTTCTACATCTATGTGGGTCTGGTCCAGGCCGTGGCCTGCCTGGTGGCCCTTTCCATGCGCGACACCCAGCGCCTGGGCCTGCTGGTGGAGGATTGAAGGCCTCCAGCTAAAGGCCCAGTTCGGCGCGCTGCTTGCGGGTCAGCCTGGCGGCGACCAGGCCATGGGCGGTGGCCAGCCAGTCGGTCATTTCCGCACCGTCGGCCGCCGCCAGATCGTCGATGCGCACCCACTTGGCGCGGGCCAGATAGGGCACCGGCCGCGCCTGGCTGCTTTCGGTCAAGGCCTCGAAGGCGATGTCGGTGGCCTTGAACGAGCCGCCGCCGTCAGGTCCGATCACCGCGAACATCCGACCGCCGACCTTGTAGACGTGATCGTCACCCCATTGCACATCCATGGTCACCGCCGGCAGGGCGCGGCAGGCGGCGTCGAAGGCCGCCGGCGTCACGCCGCGACGCCCACCCCGATCGGGCAGACGACGCCGGTTCCGTCCACGCCGCAATAGCCGTTCGGATTCTTGGCCAGATACTGCTGGTGATAGTCCTCGGCGAAATAGAAGGGGCCGGCTGGAACGATCTCGGTGGTGATCGGCCCGCGACCCGCCGCCGTCAGGGCGCCCTGATAGGCCTCGCGGGAGGCCGCCGCCGAGGCCGCCTGGGCCGGCGAGGCGGTGAAGATGGCCGAGCGGTACTGGCTGCCCACGTCGTTGCCTTGGCGCATGCCCTGGGTGGGATCGTGACCCTCCCAGAACGCCTTGAGCAGGGCGTCATAGGAGACGATCGATGGGTCGAACACCACCTTGACCGCCTCGGTGTGGCCGGTCATCCCGCCGCATGCCTCCTGGTAGGTGGGGTTGGGCGTCGCGCCGCCCATGTAACCAGCCGCCGTCACCCACACCCCCGGCGTTTGCCAGAACTTGCGCTCGACGCCCCAGAAACAGCCCATGGCGAAATAGGCGGCCTCGAGGCCCTCGGGATAGGGACCCTTCAGCGGGCGGTCGTTGACGAAGGAGCGCTCGGCGGTGGGAATCGCCTCGGCCCGCCCTGGCGGCGCGGCGAGGGGGGCGCTCGGCTCGGACGATTTCCGGAAGAAAGACATGGCGGCTCCTGCGATTTCCTGTCGCCTTCAACATAGGCGTTCGGCCGCCGATTTCACCCGCGCTTGTCGCGAAGGTCGCGATGCTTATATTGGCCGCCTTCCGCCGAGGAGGCGCTTTCGCCGCGCGCGATGGTGAGGTGGCCGAGTGGTTGAAGGCGCCCCCGCCCGGCTTCGCCGGGCGACGAAGCGCAAGGATTGCGTGCGCCTTCGGGCGTGGGTGATGGTGAGGTGGCCGAGTGGTTGAAGGCGCACGCTTGGAAAGCGTGTTTAGGGGAAACTCTAACGAGGGTTCGAATCCCTCTCTCACCGCCAATCTTGGTATTTAGGTAATAAATACAATGGCATAACGATTGGTGTTGCTTACCTTCGTGCCGCGTGGTACATAATAGCGGTACATAATGCCTTGGCTGGGGCCTCGTTCTGGTCGGCCTGTCGAGCTGTTTGCTTCGCGCAGGTCTTGGGTTCGCCGCCTTGAGCGGAAGCCGTCCCCCACATCTACAGCGTCGTACCGGCACGTTTCATCTGCGCGTGCGTGTGCCGGACGATGTGAGAGTGCGGGTTGGCTTGCTCGAAGTCAGGCGGTCCTTGCGTGTCCACACCCTGACTAGGCTCCAGACTCATTCACAGCCAGTAAGTGAGGAGCGAGGCGAGGGCGACGGCGGATAGGAAGTTGGCGGCGAGCTTGTCGTATCGGGTGGCGACGCGGCGGAAGTCTTTGATGCGGCAGAAGGCGTTTTCGACCC
>JBBRQW010000071.1:0-14652 GCA_038225765.1 Caulobacterales bacterium
ATCGAGTGGGAGTGAGGGAGATAGATGATTGAAGGACGGGCGGGCGCTGTCTGGGTAGGAGCTGACCCCGGCGGTGCCAACACGTTCGGTTTGGCGATGCTCTCCCCCTCTGGCGAGGTAACGACCCATCGCATTTCGTATGCCGACGAAGCGGTAAAGTTGATTACCGCTCGACCGCTCGGTGTTGGGGTCGATGCGCCACTTTGGTGGTCCTCCGGTCGTTCGGCCGAACGCGCGGCAGACTGGCCAGGGCCGACACCTTCGGCTGGCTGGCCCCGAGCTTCCCGGCCGCCGCGGCCTGGGTCAGACGCCGCCGCGCGATCACGCCGTTGATGGCGTGGGCGAGGCGCAGCTTGGTTTGCCGCTCGTCGGCGTCGGCATAGCGAGATCGGCGAACACATTGCCGGTTCCACGGGTGAGCACCTCATCGTCCATCGTTTCAGCGCTTTGGCTTGCCATGACGGGCCTCGTAATCCTGTTGCGCGGCCTTCAATCGCCGCTCGACCAGATCGACATCGATCCGCGCCGTCTTTATCGAGGCGTCGAGGAGCAGGCGGTGGAGGCAGTGGGCTGGATGGCGCGTGAGTACGTCCTCGTGCACAGCGAACTCAGCCAGACCCGGCACATCGTCCCCTGGCGGTGGCCGCTGCGCGGGTGACGATCGCCCACCTTAGGCGCCGCTTGGCGGTCTCGACCTTGATTTCTGGAGGAGTTTTGATGCCGGACCTTGCCACCTTTCCGATTACCGCCCGCTGGCCGGCCGAGCATCCGGGCCGCCTCCAGCTCTATTCCCTGCCGACGCCGAACGGCGTGAAGGTGTCGATCATGCTCGAGGAGATCGGGCTGCCCTACGAGGCGCACCTGGTCGATATCGGCAAGGATGAAAGCCGAACTCCCGAGTTCCTGTCGCTGAATCCCAGCGGCAAAATCCCCGCCATCGTAGATCCGGACGGGCCGGGCCGCGCGCCGCTGCGCCTGTTCGAATCGGGGGCGATCCTGCTCTACCTCGCCGAAAAGACAGGCCAGTTGCTGCCGGCCGACGCCGGGCGGCGCTATGAGACCCTTCAGTGGGTGTTCTTTCAGGCGGCGGCGGTGGGGCCGATGTTCGGCCAGATCGGCTATTTCCACAAATTCGCTGGCCGCGAGATCGCCGACAAGCGCCCGCTCGAACACTATCGCGACGAATCCAAGCGCCTGCTCGGCGTTCTCGAAGCGCGCCTGGCCGCCCGGCGATGGATCATGGGGGACGAATACACCGTCGCCGACATCTCCCTCCTCGGCTGGGTGCGCAATCTGATCGGGTTTTATGGCGCGCGCGATCTTGTCGCGTTCGACGCCCTGACGCATGTTCCGGCGTGGCTGGAGCGCGGCCTCGCAAGGCCGGCGGTGCAACGCGGGCTGGAGATACCGAAGCGGCCGTGAATTGCTGTGGGAGCCCGCCTTGCCGCATCGTGAAATCCCGTCGCTGGATCGGCGGCGCCTGTTGCGAGGCTCGGGCGCCTTCGGAGGGCTGAGCCTGATCGGCCTTGGCGGGTGCGTGACCTTTTCGCGGCCGATCTCTTATTTGGCGGGCCACGCCGACGGCCCGCCTGCCCAGGGTGCGGTCGCCCCCCTGGCCCCCGTGCGGGCGAGCCTCGATCGCATCTTCGACATCACGGTGTGCCTCCGGCCGTTCCGCGCCGCGGGGCCCCGGCTGGATGCCGAACAGGTCGGCGATGCGCTCATCGTCCACAACTACGGCCACGGCGGCAGCGGCTGGTCGCTGTCCTGGGGATCGAGCACGATGGCGGTGAAGAAGGCCATGACGGGAAGCCCCAGCGAGGTGGCCGTGGTCGGCTGCGGCGCCCTGGGCCTGACCTCGGCGATCCTGGCGCAACGAGCCGGCGCCCGGGTGACCATCTATGCGCGCGAGCATCTACCGGAGAGCCGTTCGGCGCGGGCCACCGGAACCTGGACGCCCGATTCCCGCATCGCCCTGGCCGGGGCGACGGCGCCGGGCTTTCCGGCGTTGTGGGAAGAGATGGCGCGCACCTCGTTCAAGACCTATCGCCAGTATCTCGGCCTTCCCGGCCATCCGGTGGAATGGATCGACCGCTACCTCGTCTCGGACGTGGCGCCGGGCGAGGCGAGGGCTCGTCGCCGCGCCGAATATCATGGCCCCGGCGCGCTCGATTTTGCCCAGTATGGCGACCGCATCCACGATCTGACTTCGCGCTGGGAGACCGTCGCGCCGGGGAGCACGCCCTTCCCGACTCCCTACGTCCAGCGCTCCGAGTCGATGATGTTCAACATCGCCGACTACGGCCACACCTTGATGAACGACTTTCTGGTCGCCGGCGGCAGGATCGAGAGGCGGGAGTTCCACGCGCCCGCCGAGCTGGCCCTTCTCAAGGAGAAGGTGGTGATCAACTGTCCTGGCTACGGCGCCCGCGCCCTCTGGAAGGACGAGTCCATCGTCCCGGTGCGCGGCCAGATCGCGTGGCTGATCCCGCAGCCGGAAGTGAACTACGGTGTGATCTACAAGGATGTCGCCGTCCTCCCCCGCCGCGACGGCATCGTCGTCCAGGCGATCGAGGGCGGCGACATGAAGGGCTACAACGATCCAAACGAAACGGTCGATCGGGCCGAAGCCGAACGCGCGGTGGCCGTGATCGCCGAACTCTATTCGAGGTTCGGCGGCCCGACCGGCGGCTGATCGGCCAGGACCGGCCCGCGGACATTTTGGCTCAAAGCTTGTCGGGCGGGTGCTAAGCACGACCGATGACGCGCCCAGTGACCACCCCCGAGGGACTCGAGGCCGCGATCGGGTTTCCGGGCGCGGTCATGCTGGTTGTAGGCGGCATCGTCGGGGTGGGGATTTTCGTCAACCCGGCGGTGGTTGCCAGGGACCTGCATTCGCCGACCCTGGTTCTGGCCGCCTGGTCCCTGGGCGGCGTCGTCGCCCTGCTGGGCGCCTTCGCCTATGCCGAGCTGGCGGCTCGCATCCCGGCCACCGGCGGCGAATACATCTATCTGCGCGACACCTATGGGCCGGCGGCCGGCTTCCTCTACGGCTGGACCACTCTGCTGGTTGTCCAGGCCGGCGGCATGGCGGCCGTGGCCATCGTGTTCGCCCGCAATCTCGACGTGCTGGCCGGCGGCGGCCTTGCCGAGGGGTGGGTGGCGGTCGCGGCCTTGGCCGTCCTGGCGGCCGTCAACTGCCTGGGCGTTCGGTCGGGGAACGGCGTGCAGGCCGGGCTCGGAGCCCTCAAGGTGGCGGCCATCGCCGCCGTGATCGTCGCCGGGCTGATGGTGGCCGCGCCCGCCGCGTCGCTCGCCCCCGCCGCGCCGAGGGGGACGCCGGGTTCCCTCAAGGCCTTCGGCGGGGCGATGATCGCGGTGGTGTTCAGCTATGGCGGCTGGCAGACCGCCAACTATGTGGCCGGCGAAATGAAGGACGCCCGGCGCGACCTCGCCCGCGCCCTGGTCGCCGGCGTCGTCGCGGTGGTCGCCCTCTATCTTCTGGTCAACATCGCCGGCCTGCGCGCCCTCGGCGTCGATGGGCTGGGAGCGACCCTGACGCCGATCTCGGGTGTGCTGGAGCGGGTGGCGGGGCCGCTGGGGGCCAAGCTCGCCGCCGCCGCCGTGGCGCTTTCGGCGGTCGCCTTTCTCAGCCAGGCCATGCTGACCGCGCCCAGGGTCACTTTCGCCATGGCCAGGGATGGTCTCTTTTTCCGCCGGGCGGCGCGGCTGGGCGAGGCGAGCCGGGCCCCGGCCCTGGCCATCCTGCTGCAGGCGGCGTGGACTGGCGTGCTGGCGCTCACCGGCCGCTATGAGCAGATTCTGGGCTATGTCATCGCCATGAATTTCCTGTTCTTCGGCCTCAGCGCCTCGTGCCTGTTCGTGCTGCGCCGGCGGGAAAAGGCCGCCGGCCCGGCGGCGGCGGCGACCGGGTTTCGCGTCCCCTGGCATCCGTGGAGCACGGGCCTGTTCATCGCGGCCTGCGCCGCCGTGGTCGGCGCCTCGTTCTGGGCCTATCCGGTGAATAGCCTCATCGGCTATGCGATCCTGGCGATGGGCGTGCCGCCCTACCTCTATTGGCGGCGCAAATCATCGCGAGAGCCGGGGCCGGCATGAGCGCGGACGGGCGTACGCTTTCCTCCGACTACATGCGCTTCGCCAAGCTGGAGACGGAGGCGCGATACAATCTGGCGTCGAGCGGGATCGCCGACCAAACGCTGGCCGATCTCGGCGCCTCCATGGCCGATCTGACCCTCAACGGGCCCAACGCTTACGGCCACAAGCCCCTCATCGCGGCGATCGCGGCGCGGTTTGGCATCGACCCGGCCTGCGTGGTCGCCCCTGGCGGCGGATGCTCCTTCGCCAACCACCTGGCCCTGGCGACGCTGGTCTCGCCCGACGACGAGGTGCTGGTGGAGGATCCCACCTACGAACTCCTGGTCTCGACCCTGGGCTACTTCCAGGCCAGGGTTCGCCGGTTCCCGCGCCGCCCCGAGGCGCGATGGAGGCTGGACCCCGCGGCGGTCGCCGCGGCGCTGACGCCAAGGACCCGCGTCGTGGTGCTCACCAATTTGCACAATCCGTCCAGCGCCCTGGCCGAGGAGTCCGCCATCGCGGCGATCGCCGAGGCCGCCGCGTTGGTTGGCGCCCGGGTCCTGGTGGACGAGGTCTATCTGGAACTGACCTTCGGGGCGGGCGAGGCGCGCACCGCGTTCGCCGAAGGCGGCAATGTCATTGTCACCAGCAGCCTTACCAAGGCCTATGGCCTGAGCGGCCTGCGCTGCGGCTAGATTCTCGCTCCGGCGGCGCTGGCCGAGCGCATGAGGCGGCTGAACGATCTCTTCGCCGTCGCCCCGCCCCATGTCGCCGAACGGCTGAGCCTGATCGCCTTCGACCGCCTGGACGGGCTGCGCGCCCGCGCCAACGCCGTTCTCGCCGAGAACCGGGCGGCCTATCGCCAAATCCTGGGCGAGCATCCAGGCCTCGATCAGGTGGTGTTCGACCAGGGCACAACCGTCTTTCCGCGCCTGGTCAACGGCGACGGCGACGACTTCTTCGACCGGCTCAAGGCCCGGTTCGAGACCAGCGTCGTTCCCGGCCGTTTCTTCGGTCGCCCGGGCCACATCCGCGTCGGCCTGGGCGGCGATGCGGCCATGACCCGCCTAGGGCTGGAACGCCTCGCCCAGGCCCTGTGGGTTTGAGGGCGACGCCCTTACCGCGAATTCATTTCGCAATTCGCATCCAAGCGCGCATCTGCTGGCCTCTGGCTTAGTAACTGGGGCGTTCAGACCGACCGCCGTCAGGTCGGAATAGGAAGGAGAAGACTATGTGGTACCATGATTTCACGGGGATGGTTGTGGGGGTGGCGTTCTGGGCGTTTCTCGCCGCCGTGGTCATCGTCCCGCGGATACTGAAATCGCGCGACCGGGCAAAGATGTATGAGACGCTTCGCGTCGCCTACGAGAAGGGCCAGCCGGTTCCTCCCGAAATGATCGCCGCCCTGCAGACCAATGTGGAGCCGCGTATGGCGACACCCGAGCGCGACCTGCGACGAGCCATCGTGCTGATCGCGGTGGGTCTGGGCCTCTGTGGCTTGGGCTATGGCCTCTACTATGGCCTCAGTTCGGTCAACGACATCGCCGCCTATACGACGGGCGGATCGGTGGCCGGCGCGGGAGCCATTCCCGGCCTGATCGGCGTCGCCTACCTCATTCTTTGGCTCACCCGGCGCAACACGCCCAAGGCTTGAGGCGAGGCCTGACGGGGGATCGTCATGGCGGAACCGAACGCCCCGAACGCTTCGGCCCATCGCGCCTCGGCCCACGACCTGGAGCTTGTCGCCCTGGCGGCGGCGGGCGGCCGGGCGGCCTTCGGCGAACTGGTCCGCCGCCACGGCTCGGCGGTGCGGGGCCTCCTGCGACGGATGGGGGCGCAGGGCGCCCTCGCCGACGATCTGGCCCAGGACTCCTTCCTGGCCGCTTTCGAACAGATCGGCGAGTTTCGCGGCGAGGGGACGTTCCAGGCCTGGGTCAAGCGAATCGCGGCCAGGCTCTACGTCAAACGCTGGCGCAAGGACGCCCGCGCCGCCGCGATGGTTCCGCCGCCCGAGACCCCGGATGCGGCCGGCCTTGGGGAAGGCGGCGCCGCCGACAGGATCGACCTGGACGAAGCGCTCCGCGCCCTTTCGCACGCCGAGCGGATGTGCGTCTGCCTGTGTTACGGCGGCGGCCTGTCTCACGCCGAAGCGGCGGCGGCCTTGAATAGCCCTTTGGGAACGGTCAAATCCCATGTCAAACGTGGTCTGGATAAACTCCGAAGCCGCCTGGCCCCCGGGCGCGATTTCGGCCCGCGGGAGCGCGAGGTTCATGGCTGACCGGAGTTTCGAAATGGAGCTCGACCGGTTGTTCGCCGAGCCGCCGGCGTTCGCCGATGGCGACCTCTTCGCCCTGCGGGTCGAGGAACGGCTCGACCGCGGCTGGACGTTCCGCCAGTTCCTGATCGGCGGCCTGGGAATCCTCGGTGGCCTCATCCTGGGGGCTCAGATTCTGGGATCGGGCTTGGCCGCCAGATTGGACGCCGTCACCGCACACTCGAAAGACCTGGTGTCCTCGCGCTTGGCCGATCTTGCTTCCCTCCACATTCTGCCCGCCGGCCTGCCGGTAAACGGCGAAGTGGTGTGGATGTCGGCGGGCCTGGCGGCGATGGCTCTGGCCTTCGTCGTCACGCGCGCGATCAAGGAATTCTAGGAGGCCTCCAGCTGTCAGCCCAGAACCCGCTCGCCGCGCGGCGCATGACCGCGCCCCAGATTGCCGCGCGCAAGGGTGGCGACCCTATCGTCTGCCTCACCGCCTACACCGCCCCGGTGGCGGCGATCCTCGACGAGGTGTGCGACCTGCTTTTGGTGGGCGATTCGCTGGGCATGGTGGTCCATGGCCTTCCCAACACCGTCGGCGTCACCCTGGAGATGATGATCCTGCACGGCCAGGCGGTGATGCGGGCGAGCCACAAGGCGCTGGTCGTGGTGGACATGCCGTTCGGTTCCTACGAGGGCGCCAAGGAAACCGCCTACGCCAACGCCGTGCGCATTCTCAAGGAGACCGGGGCCCAGGCGGTGAAGGTGGAGAGCGGGCCAACGGTGGCCGAGACCGTCGCCTATCTGACCCGCCGCGGCGTACCGGTGATGGGCCATGTGGGACTGCGCCCGCAGGCGGTCCTTACCGACGGCGCTTTCAAGGCCAAGGGCCGCCACGGCGCGGATCACGCCGGTGTCATCGCCGAGGCCAAGGCCGCCGCCGACGCCGGCGCCTTCTGCGTGGTGGTCGAAGGCGTCGCCGAGGCCCTGGCCCGCGAGATCACCGCCGCCATTTCGGCGCCCACCATCGGCATCGGCGCCTCGGCCGGCTGCGATGGCCAGATCCTGGTCACCGACGACATGCTGGGCTTGTTCGACTGGACGCCCAAGTTCGTCCGCCGCTACGCCGACCTGAAGGGCGAGATCGCCCGCGCCGCCCGCGCCTACGCCGACGACGTGCGCTCGGGCGCCTTCCCGGCGGCGGCGGAGACCTATTTCAACAAAGCGAAGGGGTAGGCGGCCCTCGCCGGCTCAGGCGGCTGGAGCGACAAGGGCGAACATGCCGCCCTGGGGATCGCGGGCCTGCAGGACCCACATGCCGCCCGGAACCTCGTGGGGGCCGTTGACGACCTGGCCGCCACCTTCCCGGACCCGCGTCGCCGCCGCCTGGATTTCCGCCACCGTGAAGTAATAGAGCCAGTGCGGCGCTGGCGTATCGGGGGTCTTGGTCATCATCCCGCCGATCGGCTCGGCGCCGGCCGCGAACAGTTGGTAGACGCCCATCGGCCCCATGTCGTGCGTCTCGGCCTTGGTCCAGCCGAACAGCTTGGCATAAAAAGCGAAATCGCTCTCCACATCGCCGGCGTGGAGCTCATGCCAGCCCGGCGAGCCGGGGCTGCCCGGCGCGGGGCGGTCCGGGGGCGTTTGGACGGGGAGGGGCGCGAACAGGAAGAAGGCCGCGCCGTGCGGGTCGGCGACCATGGCGAAACGGCCGACGCCCGGGATGTCCTGTGGTGGCCGATGCACCGAGCCGCCGGCGGCCTTCACCCGCTCGGCGTGGGCATCGACATCCTCGACGCCGATATGGGCCATCCAGCCAGCCCGCGCGCCGCCCTGGGTCATTTCCGGCGTCAGGACCATGGCGCCGCCGAACTGGGCCTCGCCGACGCTCAGGAGATCATAGCGCATGCCGGGCATGCCGGCGTCCTTGGCGCTCCAGCCGACCACGCCGCCATAGAATTTTTCCGCCGCGTCCAGGTCGGTGGTCATCAGTTCGTACCAGACGAATTTGCTCGGCATGGGATTCCCTCGATCGTTTCGGTTGGCGGCCCAGTCTTGACGAACCGCGTTGATATCAACATGATCGGGGGATGTCAAAGGCCGCCGACATCCCCTTCGAGACCACGCGCCGGGTGCGCGATCAGTGCCTTTGCCTCCACTCCCAGCGGGCCGCCCGCGCGCTGGCGCGGCGGTTCGACGAGGCGCTGGCGCCGGTCGGCCTGACCAGCGGGCAGTTTTCGCTGCTGATGGCGCTCAACCGGCCGACGCCGGCCGGCATGGCGGCGGTGGCGAGCCTCCTGGCCGTGGACCGCACGACCCTCACCGCCGCCCTCAAGCCGCTGGCGCGGCGCGGCTTGACCCAGACCAATATCGACCCGGCGGACGGGCGCGGGCGCCTGATCGCCCTGACGCCGGCGGCCCGGGTCCTGCTGGCGAGTGCCGTGCCGATCTGGGAGCGCACCCACGCCGAGGTGGAGGGCCGTCTCGTCGCCGCCGATCGCGAGCGGCTGAGGCGCGATCTGCGCGCGCTTTCCGATCCAGGCGACGTACAATCCGCCGGCGGTGGGCAAACCGCGCTGTCGCCAAGCCGCTAGAGCCGCAGCCGGGCCATGGCGAGGCCGTCGGCATAGGCGCCGTCACGCCAGGAATGGGCGCGCAGCAGTCCCTCGCGCTCGAAGCCGAACCGCTCATAGAGGGCGATGGCCCGATCGTTGTCGGCAAAGACGGTCAGCTCCAGGCGGGTGAAATGCAGCCAGCGGTCGGCCTGGTCGATCAGGGCCGCCAGCAGCGCGCGCCCGGCGCCTCGGCCGGCATGGGCGTCATGCACCGCCATGCCGAGCGAGGCCACGTGGGAGCGGCGCGGATTTTCGGCAGGGTGGAGATCGCCCCAGCCGATCACCTTGCCTTCGATCACCGCCGCGAGCTGGGTATGGTTGTCCGGCCTCGCCTCGTGGCGCTTCCGCCGCGCCGCCACGCCAACGTAGGGGAGCTGGAGCGTCCCCCACACGGCGCGCGGCTGGTTCAGGATCTCGGTCAGGGCGGCCATGTCTTCCGGCTCGAAGGCGCGGATCAGGATCTCGTCTCGGCTCATGGGTCTTGCCTTTGCCAAATCATTGCCCGCGCGATACCGGCGAGGGCTAGAATCGCAAATTCCGGGAATCGAGGAAAGGCGTTTGGGCATGTCGATGAAATGGGCGGCGGCGGTCGGCTTGGCGGCCCTGGCGGCGGCCGGCGCCGGCGCGGCGAGGGTGACGCCCGCCGACTATGGGGCGCTGCACTGGCGGTCCATCGGGCCGTTTCGCGGCGGCCGGGTGCTGGCGGTGTCGGGGGCGAGCGACGACCGGCTGCACTTCTATTTCGGCGCGGTGAACGGCGGGGTGTGGGAGACCCGCGACGCGGGGCGGACTTGGACCCCGATCTTCGATTCCGCCCCGGTCGGCTCGATCGGGGCCTTGGCCGTGGCCCCGTCGGCCCCCACGGTGCTCTACGTCGGCACCGGCGAGGCGGACATGCGCTCGGACATCGCCCAGGGCGTGGGGATGTTCAAGTCGGTGGATGGCGGGCGGACCTGGGCGGCGAGCGGCCTGGCCGACAGCCAGCAGATCGCCAGGATCGTCGTCGATCCGCGCAGCGCCGAAGTGGTGCTGGCGGCGGTGCTCGGCCATCCCTACGGGCCGAGCGAACAGCGCGGCGTGTTTCACTCCGCCGACGGCGGCAAGACCTGGGCCCGGACCCTCTACGCCAACCCCGACACCGGGGCGACGGATCTGGCGTTCAAGCCGGGCGACCCGAACACGTTCTATGCGGCGATGTGGCAAACCCGCCGGCCGCCGTGGAGCGTCTATCCGCCGTCGAGCGGCCCGGGCGGCGGGCTTTACAAATCCGGCGATGGGGGCCTCTCGTGGGCGCCGCTGCGGGGCCATGGGCTGCCGGACGCGCCCGGCCGTATCGGCCTGGCCACGGCGCGAAGCGCGCCAGCCCGACTTTATGCCCTGATCGACGCCAAGGCCGGCGGCGGCCTCTACCGTTCGGACGATGCTGGAGCCAACTGGGCCAAGGTGAACGGCGATCCACGCATCTGGCAGCGCGGCTGGTACTTCAGCGGGCTGACGGTCAATCCGAGGAACGCGGACGAGATTTGGGTGTGCGACACCATCGTGCTGCACTCCACCGACGGCGGGCGCACCTTTCTGCCGCTCAAGGGCGATCCCACCGGCGACGATTTTCATGAACTGTGGATCGATCCGGCCGATCCGGATCGGCGCATCCTGGGCTCCGACCAGGGCGCGCAGGTGACCTTGAACGGAGGGGCGACCTGGAGCTCGTGGTACAATCAACCCACCGGGCAGTTCTATCATGTGGCCACCGACAACCGGTTCCCCTACCGGGTCTACGGCGCCCAGCAGGATAGCGGCGCCGCCGATATTCCCAGCCGCGCCGACGGCTGGGACGGGGTCAACATGACGCAGTTCCACGAATCGGCGGCCGGCGGCGAGAGCGACAATATAGCCCCCGATCCGGACGACCCGGACATCGTCTACGGCGGCCGGGTGGACCGGCTCGATCTGCGCTCGGGCCAGGTCCGAAGCGTCGATCCGACACTGGCCTTTCCGGATCGCTATCGCGGGACCTGGACCTTGCCGCTGGTGTTCGGACCGCGCGACCACGCCCTCTATTTCGCCAACCAGCGTATCTTCCGCACCACCGACGGCGGCCAGCGTTGGACGCCAATCAGTCCCGACCTGACGCGACCGGACCCCGGCGTTCCGGCCACCCTGGATGCGGCGACCGCCGCCGACGATCACGGCGAGGGCCCGCGCAAGGGGGTGGTCTACGCCATCGGCCCTTCGCCGCTCGCCGCCACGGACATCTGGGCCGGAACCGATGACGGTTGGGTCTGGCGCACCACCGACGGCGGCGCCCGCTGGGTCAATGTCACGCCCAAGGATCTGACCGCCTGGTCCAAGATTGGGGTCGTCGAGCCCTCCCATTTCGATCGCAACGTCGCCTATCTCGCGGTCGATCGCCACCGGCTGGATGATTTCGCGCCGCACCTCTACCGCACCCGCGACGGCGGCAAATCGTGGGCGCCGATCGTGGCCGGTCTGGCCGAGGGCGGCGCCCTCAACGCCGTGAACGTGGTGCGGGAAGATCCGGTGCGCCGGGGCCTGCTCTACGCCGGGACCGAGCGCGGCGCCTTCGTCTCGTTCGACGACGGCGCGGCCTGGCGCCCGCTCCAGGCCGGCCTGCCGGTCACCTCGGTGCGCGACATCGAAATCCACGGCGAGGACCTGGTGATCGCCACCCACGGCCGAGGCTTCTACGTCATGGACGATATCGAGCCGCTGCGGGAGCTGGCGGCCGGCGGCGCCGCGGGAACGCGCCTGTTCCGGCCGGCGCGGGCGGTGCGCGCGCCGGCGCCCCTCTTCACCGGCACCCCCATGCCCAAGGACGAGCCGATGGCCGTCAACCCGCCAGCCGGAGCCTATATCGACTACTTCCTGGCCGGCGAGCCCAAGGGGCCGGTGGAGATCGCCATCGCCGACGCCGCCGGCGCCCCGGTGGCGCGCTTCAGCACCGCCGACGCGACCCCGCCGCTCGATCTGGCCAAGATCGGCGCGGCGCCGGAGTGGATCGCCCGCCCCGAGCCGCCGGCCGCGAGCGCGGGCCAGCATCGCTTCGCCTGGGACCTGCGCTATCCCTTGCCCGCCGCCCTCAAGGACGATCCGCGCGAGGCCGGGGTGTGGGCGCCGCCCGGTCGCTACCAGGTGAGTTTGAGCGTGGACGGCAAGACCTGGCGCGCGCCGCTGGAAATCGCGCCCGACCCCCGGGTCGCGGTGACCCCGGCCGCCTTCGCCCGCCAGTTCGCCCTGTCCCGCGCCGTCGAGGCCGACCGGGTGAGGGCGCGCGCCGCCCTCGCCGCCCTGAAGGCCGATCCCGCCCGCAAGGCGGGCGCCGAGGCCCTGGTCGCCGTATCCGAACGGCTCGACAAGCTGGCGGCGGCCCTGGGCGGCGCCGACGGCGCGCCAACCCCCGACGCCGAAGCCGGCTACGCGCTGGCGTCGGCGGCCCTGAACGCCGCCTTGGGCGCGGGCGGCTCATAAGGCGAACCTGTCAGCGATTTCATTTGGCGCCGCGCGCCGGCCGGTTAAGAAGGCCCGACGGTTGGGAGACATGCCTTGAAATCAGCACACGGTCTGGCCGCTCTGGCGCTGGCGGCCTTGCTCGCGCCCGGCTGGGCGGCGGCGCAGAGCGCCGATGAGATGATCGCCAAGCATATCGCCGCGCGCGGCGGCCTGGCCGCCCTGCAGGCCATCAAGACTCTGAAGATGAGCGGCTCGATGCGCCCTGGCGGGTTCGACGTGCAACTGGCCTACGACGAGACCATCGAGCGGCCCGGCAAGGTGCGCATCGACGCCACCATTCAGGGCCTGACCATCGTCCAGGCCTACGACGGGGCCGCCGGCTGGCAGATCCAGCCTTTCCAGGGCCGCAAGGACCCCGAGACCCTGTCGGCGGACGACACCAAGATTCTCCAGGAAGAAGCGGACTTCGAAGGATTCCTGATCGACGCCAAGGCCAAGGGCGCGCGGATCGAGAGCCTGGGCAATGTCGATGTGGACGGCGCGCCGGCCTGGGCGCTCAGGGCGAGCCTGAAGAACGGCGACCAGCTCACCTACTATCTCGACCCGGACGCCTGGCTGACGGTGCGCGTGGTCGCCCGCCAACTGATCCGCGGGGCCGAGACGCTGACCCAGACCGACTATGGCGACTACGAAAAGGTGGCCGGCGTCTATTTCCCCTTCGAGGTGGCCTCCGGTCCCAAGGGCTCGACCGTCCAGCAGCGGATCACCTACGACAAGATCGTGGCCAACGAGCCGGTCGATGCGGCCGCGTTCGCCCCGCCCAAGACGGCGCCCGCCCCGACCTCGTCGGCCGCGCCGGTTCCCACCAAGGCCCCGCCCGAGGTTCCGGTTCCGACCGCCCCTTCCAAGCCGCCCGTCGCCCGGCCGCCGGCGCCCCATGGAGCCTCGCTGTGAACCCGAGCAAACTTTCGTTGCTTCTCGCCGCCTCCACCATCCTGGCGGCCGGTGGGACCCTCGCCGCGCCGCGGGATGCGCTCAAGACCGCGTCGGTCCGCGCCGGCGCGGTTACCAGCGCCACCATCTCGGGCCTGGGGGCGCGCAATATCGGCTCGGCCGCCATGAGCGGGCGTATCGCCGCCATCGCCGCCCGCGCCGAGGCCGACGGCAAGACCACCATCCTGGTCGGCGCGGCGTCCGGCGGGGTGTGGAAGTCCAGCGACGGCGGCACCACCTTCCGCCCGATCTTCGACAAGGAAACCACCCAGTCGATCGGCACCCTGGCCCTCGACCCCAATCATCCCGACACCTATTGGGCCGGAACCGGCGAGAGCTGGATGCGCAATTCGGTGTCGGTGGGCGACGGGGTCTACAAGACCGTCGATGGCGGCGAGACCTGGGCCAATGCCGGCCTGCCAAACTCCGAGCATATCTCCAAGATCATCGTCGATCCGGCTGACAGCGAGACGGTCTATGTCTGCGTTCCGGGCCGGCTGTGGAGCGACAGCGCCGACCGCGGCCTCTACAAGACGGTCAACGGCGGCAGGACCTGGGCCCTCGTCCTCAAGGGGCCGAACCTCTCCACCGGCTGTTCCACCCTGGCGATCGATCCCAAGAACCCCAGAAAGCTGATCGCCGGCCTGTGGGATTTTCGCCGCAAGGGCTGGAGCTTCCGCTCGGGCGGCGAGAACGCCGACGCGACCTCGGGAAGCGGCCTTTTCGTCACCTCCGACGGCGGGGCGAACTGGAGCGAGCTCAAGGCCGACGGGGCCAATGGCCTGCCCAAGGGGCCGTGGGGCCGCGAGGCGGTGGCCATAGCGCCCTCCGATTCCAACATCGTCTACGCCTTGATCGAGAGCCCGCGCAGCGCCCTCTACCGCTCCGACGACGGCGGCAAGACCTGGAAGGAGCGCGACCGCAGCCAATTCATGGTCTGGCGGCCGTTCTATTTCGCCAATCTGATCGTCGATCCCAAGAATCCCGACCGGCTGTTCAAGCCCGATCTGCAGCTGATCGCCAGCGAGGACGGCGGCAAGAGCTTCTCTTCGGTGAACGGCGGCACGCACGGCGATCACCACGCGGTGTGGATCGATCCCACCGACACCAAGCACGTCATCACCGGCGACGACGGCGGCCTTTGGATCAGCCACGACGGCGCCAATCGCTGGGTCAAGAACGAGAACCTGCCGATCTCGCAATTCTATCACGTCAGCGTGG
>JBBRQW010000072.1:0-14541 GCA_038225765.1 Caulobacterales bacterium
GAGGCGGATGTGGGCATCGCCATGGGAGGCGGGACCGAGGTGGCGATCCAGAGCGCCGGCGTCACCCTGCTGGGGGGGCGACCTGGCGGCCATCGCCCGGGCGCGGGCGCTCAGCGCCATGACCATGCGCAACATCCGCCAGAATCTGGGGTTCGCCTTCGCCTACAACATCGTCGGCATCCCGATCGCGGCGGGGATGCTCTATCCGGCCTTCGGCATCCTGCTGAGCCCGATGGTGGCAGCCCTGGCGATGTCGCTCAGCTCGGTGTCGGTGATCGCCAACGCGCTGCGGCTGCGCGGGGCGAAGCTGTAGGACAAGGCGCCTACGCCCGACACTTTCCCGACGATCGCCATCCGCAACGTGCGGCATTTTCAGGACCGAGGCCGGCCGATCGTCGATCCGTGGCGCGTCGGAGGCGAAGGTTGACGATCATAATCAAGATTGACCGGCCGCCGATCCGAGGCGATCCGAGCCGGCATGGCCGACCAGGACTCCCTGACCCGGGCGCTGAACATCCAGGCGGCGGTGTGCGCGGCCATGGGATCGCCGTTCTCGGGCGCTCTTCTCAAGAGCGCGGCGGCGGACGCGGCGAGCGGCGGGCCGACGCTGGGGCTGTTCGCGCCCTGGGGGACCGCTTCGACGCGGGCCCTGATCGCCGACGCGGCGACCTTGAGACTGCTCGGGGCCTTGCACGATCTCGCCCTGAGCGGGGAGGCGCCGGCGCTGACGGACGCCTATCCGACGGCCGGTCGGCCCGGCGATCCGGCAAGCGCCTGGGCGGCGGCCCGGCAAGCGATGGCCGACCACGAACCTCGTCTGGCGCGCTTCATGGTCCACGAACCGCAGACCAACGAGGCGCGGCGCTCCGCATGCCTCCTTCCCGGTTTCCTCGCCGTCGCCGGCGAGACGGGCCTGCCTTTGCGGTGTTTCGAGATCGGGGCCAGCGCCGGCCTCAACCAGCTCTGGGATCGCTACCGCTACCATTTGGGCGATGTCGGCGTGTGGGGCGCGGCGGACGCGCCGGTGTTCATCGACACCGATTGGCGCGGGCCGCCGCCGGCTCTGGGCGCGGAGGTGTCGGTGATCGAGCGCGCCGCCTGCGACCGCAAGCCCGTCGATCTCGCCGATCCCGCCGCCCGCCGCCGGCTGCGGGCCTATGTGTGGGCCGACCAGCTCGACCGCCTCCAACGCCTGGATCGCGCCATCGCCGCCGCGCTCGCCGCCGGCGTCCGGGTTGAAGCCGAGGACGCGGTCTCTTGGACGGCGCGGCGGGCGGCCCCGCGCGAGGGGGCCGCCACCGTGCTCTTCCATTCGGTGTTCTGGCAGTACATGCCGGCCGAAAGCCAGGCGGCGCTGACCGCCGTGATCGAAGCCCTCGGCGCGCGGGCCAGCGCGAGCGCGCCCTTCGCTTGGCTGCGCATGGAGCCGGCGCCCGCCAACCCGGCGGCCATGGAAGTCCGCCTCAACCTGTGGCCCGGCGGCGAGGCGCGGGTCCTGGCGAGCGTCCATCCCCATGGCGCGTGGGTGGAGTGGAAGGGGGCGCCGGCCGAAGCCTGAAGCCGCCACGGGCGTTCACCCCCTCTTCACCACCTTGCGTCACCCTGCGCCGTCATTTTCGAGGGCGCGCATGGATATCGAAGCGGGCGGCATCATCGTCGGCGACTGCATCGAGGCGATGGCGGGGCTGCCGGAGAAGTCGGTGGACCTGGTGTTCGCCGACCCGCCGTACAATCTGCAGCTCGGCGGCGAGCTCACCCGCCCCGACAACTCCCGGGTCGATGGCGTCGATGACGACTGGGACCGGTTCGACTCCTTCGCGACCTACGACGCCTTCACGCTGGCCTGGCTCGGCGCCTGCCGCCGGGTGCTGAAGAATGACGGAGCCCTGTGGGTGATCGGCAGCTACCACAACATCTTCAGGGTCGGGCGCGCCGTGCAAGACCTGGGCTTCTGGATTCTCAACGACGTGGTCTGGCGCAAGACCAATCCCATGCCGAACTTCAAGGGAACCCGCTTCACCAACGCCCACGAGACCCTGATCTGGGCCGCCAAGGAGGCGGGCGCCCGCCGCTACGCCTTCAACTACGACGCCATGAAGATGGCCAACGACGAGGTCCAGATGCGCTCCGACTGGACGTTGCCCCTATGCACCGGCGAGGAGCGGATCAAGGACGAGACGGGGGCCAAGGCCCACCCCACGCAAAAACCGGAGGCCCTGCTGCACCGGGTGATCCTCGCCTCCACGAGGCCGGGCGACCTGATCCTGGATCCCTTCTTCGGGGTGGGGACCACCGGCGCGGTGGCCCGGCGGCTGGGGCGGCGCTTCATCGGCATCGAGCGGGAGGCGCGCTACGCCGCCCTGGCGCGGGCGCGGATCGCCAAGGTCGTCCCCGTCGCCCCGGCCGACCTCGATGTCATGACCTCCAAGAAGGACGAACCGCGCGTCCCCTTCGGCCGCATCCTCGAGGCCGGCCTGCTCCGCCCCGGCGATCTGGTCTGGTGCCCCAAGGGCGAGCGCGCCGCCCGGGTGCGCGCCGACGGCTCCCTGGCGGTGGGCGAGATCACCGGCTCGATCCACAAGATGGGGGCCATCGTCCAGTCCCAGGGCGCCTGCAACGGCTGGACCTACTGGCACTTCCGCACCGACAAGGGCCTGGCCCCCATCGACGTGCTGCGTTCGAAGATTAGGGCGGAGATGGCGGTTTAGACTCCGCGTTGGAGAGCTTTTCGGAATAATGACGGCGTGGCGGCCATAGCTTCGTCGAAGGGCGTCCAGACGAAGCCGGCGCGCGCCGTCCCGCTGCTGGCCACATAGACCTCCAGGGTAAGCGAAAAATGGGTGAAGACGTGGTTCACTTCGCCGGCCCGGCGCCAGGGGGAGGCGAGCGGGGCGGCGGCGAGGGCCTCGGCCTTGGTCCAGGGGGAGGCGCGCCACTCGCTGGTGGGAAGGCCCAACATGCCGCCGAGGAGGCCGCGCGGCGGCCGGCGGACCAGGGCGACCTTGCCGGCGTGGGTCAGCACATAGGCGACGCCGTGGCGATGGGGGCGGCCCGTCTTGGCGAGACGGCGGGGATAGAGCTGCGGCGCGCCTGAAGCGAAGGCGCGGCAGACGGTCGCCAGGGGACACCCTCCACAGAGTGGCGATGTGGGGCGGCAGACCACGGCGCCCAGGTCCATCAAGGCCTGCGACCAGTCGCCGGGACGATCCGGTGTGGCCAGCTTCGCCGCCAGCGCCTTCAAGGCGGGCTTGGCGGCGGGCAGGGGGGTTTCGACGGCGAAGAGGCGAGCCATCACCCGCTCGACGTTGCCGTCCACGACGTTGGCGGGGCGGTCGAAGGCGATGGCGGCGATGGCGGCGGCGGTGTAGGCGCCGACGCCCGTCAAGGCGCGCAGGGCCTCCTCTGTATCGGGGAAAATCCCGCCATGTTCGCCCGCCACCGCGCGGGCGCAGGCCAGAAGGTTGCGCGCCCGGGCGTAATAACCGAGCCTCGCCCAGGCGGCCATGACATCGTCGTCCGAGGCGCCGGCCAGCGCCGTCACGGTCGGCCAGCGGGCGGTAAAGGCGAGGAAATAGGGGGTGGCGTGGGCGACGGTGGTCTGCTGCAGCATGATCTCCGAGAGCCAGACGCGGTAGGGATCGGTTCGCTCGCCCGGCGGCGCCCGCCAGGGGAGAATCCGGGCGTGGACGTCGTACCAGTCCAAGAGGCGGGCGCGGATTTTGGCGACGGAAGGCATCGGAGGCGTTAGTATAGGCTCCATGCCCCGCCCGCTCCCCTCGGCGCAGGAAACCGCGCGGATTCTCGCCGCCAAACGCACCCGCCCGGCGCCCCGGCCGCCGCCGACGGCGGCGCGGATGCTCGGCAAAACCATCAAGGCTCTCGACGCCCGCTTCGGCCAGGGGGCCGGCGGCCTGCAGGCGCGCTGGACCGAGATCGTCGGCGCGGCCCTGGCCCGGCGGACCGAACCGGCCAAGCTCACCGCGCCCAGAGCCGGCCAGGGGGGGGCGGGTGGGGGGGCGAGCCTGGAGCTTCGGGTGGAAGGGCCCTCGGCGGCGATCGTCCAGCATCAGGCACCCGACATTCTAGCCAGGGTGAACCTCTTTCTGGGCGCCGGCGCGGTGGCCAGGCTGCGCATCGTGCAGGGTCCCCTGCGGGGACTGGCCAACCGCGACGCGCCCGCCCTCCACGCCGCGCGGCGGAGGGTCAAGGGTCCCCTGGACGCCGCCGCCGAACAGGCCCTGGCCGACTCTCTGGCGAAAGCCCCGGAAGGCCGCCTGAAGGCCGCCCTGGAGCGGCTCGGCCGCGAGGTGATGCGCGATCCGCGACGATAGACTTGCATCGAAGGCCGCCGCCGCGCCAAAAGGCCGCTCCAAAGCCCGCCCCTGAAGACGCGCGGGGGGAATCGCGCTTTACTGCCTCACTCAAGCCCTCGATCGGAATTCGCCCTCATGCGCACATTGACCACCCTGATGACCGGCCTGGCCCTGGCTCTGACCCTGGCCGCCTGCCAGAAGGCGACGACGGCGGTCACGGCCGAGGATATGTCCATGGGCAACCCCAAGGCGCCGGTGACGGTGATCGAATACGCCTCGGTATCCTGCCCCCACTGCGCGGACTGGAACCGCGACGTGTTCCCCGCCTTCAAGGCCAAATATATCGACACCGGCAAGGCGCGCTATGTGCTCCGGGAAGCTCTGACCGGCGAGCCCTCCATCGCCGCCGCCGGCTTTCTGACCGCCCGCTGCGCCGGCAAGTACAAGTATTTCCAGGTGGCGGACGCAATCTATCGCGCCCAGCCGGAGATGTTCAATGGCGGCGATCCGCACGCCGTGCTGCTCAGAATCGCCCGCTCCGCCGGTCTCACCGAGGCCCAGTTCGAGGCCTGCATCAAGGACGAGACGGCGCTCAACGCCCTCAATGCCCGCTGGGAACACTACGCGAAGGACGACCACATCACCGGCACCCCGACCTACGTCATCAACGGCAAGGTCTATGACAAGGGCGAGATGACCCTGCCCGAAATGGATACGGCCATGGCCGGGGCGGTCGCGGGCGCCAAGGCGGCGGGGTGAACGTCCCGCGCCCTTTTAGGCCGCGCGCCCTGGGGCTGGGCGCCCTTCTGACCGCCCTGGGGCTTTGGGTCGGCATGGCGAGCGCGGCCCCGGCGGATCGTCCGGGCGACATGGCCCTCGGCAGCGTCAAGGCGCCGGTGACGGTGATCGAATACGCCTCCCTGGGGTGTTCTCATTGCGCGACCTGGGCGCGCGAGGTGTTTCCGGCCTTCAAGGCCAAATACATCGATACCGGCAAGGCGCGGTTCGTGTTCCGCGAGATGCTCTACGGCGATCCCGCCCTGGCCGCCGCCGGCTCCCTCACCGCGCGGTGCGCCAGGCGGGACCGGTATTTCCAGGTGGCGGACGCCGTCTTCGCCGCCCAGGCCCAGATCGCCCGCGAGGGCGGCCCGACCGGAACCCTGGCCCATATCGCCGGGGACGCGGGTTTGACCCCGGCCCAATTCACCGCCTGCCTCCAGGACAAGGCGGCGCTCGCCGCCCTCCAGGCGCGGGCCGACCTTCATGAGAAACAGGATGGGATCACCGGCACGCCGACCTTCGTGATCGCCGGCCGCAAGCTCGAAGGCGAGCAGAGCCTCGCCGATCTCGCCGCCGCCATCGCCGCCGCCCCGCGCCGCTGAGGGAGGGCTCGAGAGTTAAGAGCCGTGCAATTCTCCAGGCTGCGCCTTTCGGGATTCAAGTCCTTCGTCGAGGCGGCGGATTTCCGCATCGAGCCTGGCCTGACCGGCGTGGTGGGCCCCAACGGCTGCGGCAAATCGAACCTGCTGGAGGCCCTTCGCTGGGTGATGGGGGCCAATTCGGCCAAGGCCATGCGCGGCGAGGGCATGGACGACGTGATCTTCTCCGGCGCGGCCGGGCGGCCGGGCCGCAATCACGCCGAGGTCACCCTCACCGTCGATAACGCCGACCGGACGGCGCCGGCCGCCTTCAACGCCCATCCGGTCCTGGAGGTGGCGCGGCGCATCGACCGCGGCGAAGGCTCGACCTTTCGCGTCAACGGGGCCGAGGTCAGGGCCCGCGACGTGCAGTTGCTGTTCGCCGACGCCTCCACCGGGGCCAATTCCCCGGCCCTGGTGCGCCAGGGCCAGATCTCCGAACTGATCGCCGCCAGGCCACAGAACCGCCGGCGCATCCTCGAGGAGGCGGCTGGCGTCTCGGGCCTGCATGGCCGCCGGCACGAGGCGGAGCTGCGGGTCGCCGCCGCCCAGGCCAACCTCGCCCGCCTGGACGATCTGGGCCGCGAACTGGAGGTGAGCCTAGCCCGTCTGCGCCGAGAAGCGCGCCACGCCGCCAAATACAAGACCCTGGCCGCCGAGATCCGTGGCCTGAGGAGCGCCGTGCTCCAGGCTCGCTGGGCCGACGCCCGCGCCGGCTTGGCGCGCCTGGAGGCCGAGGACGCCCAGGGCGCGGCGATGATCGAGCGCACCAGCCGCGCGGCGGCGCTGACGACCTCGGCGGCGGCGGACGCCCAGGCCTCGATCCGTCCCCTGCGCGATGAAGAGACGGCGGCGGCCGCCGTGCTGCACCATCTGGCCATCGACAAGGACCGGCTGGAGCGGGCGATCGAGATCGCCGCCGCCGAGACGCGGCGGCTTATCGCCGATCTCGAACGCCTGGACGCCGACGCGGCGCGCGAGGCCCAGGTTGTGGAGGACGCCGCCGCCGCCCTGGCCCGGGCGGCGGGCGAGATGGCCGGGGTCGAGGCCGAGATCGCCGCCGCCCCGGAGCGGGTGCCGGCCCTGGAAGCGGCGGCGCGGGCCGCCGAGGGCCGGCGCGCCCTGGCCGACGACGCGGTCGAGACCCTGGCCGGGCAGGCGGCGGCGGGCGAGGCGCGAGCCAGGGCCGGCGAGGCGCGGCTGGAGGAGGCGAAGGGCCGGCTGGCGCGCACCCTGCGCGCCCTGGCCCATGCCGAGGGCGAGCGCGCCGCCCTGGGCCCGCCCGCCGATCCCAGGCTCGCCGAGGCCGGCGCGGCTCTGGCCGGCGCGGAAGGCGCCCTCGCCCAGGCGCGGCTGGCCCTGGAAGCGGCCGAAAGCGCCCACGCCCGCGCCGGCGAGGCGGAAGGCGCCGAGCGGGCCGCCGCCCGAGCGCTGGAGGACGAACTGGGCGCCCGGCTGACCGAAGCGCGCGGCCTGGCCCAGCTCGCCGGGCCTCTCGTCGCTGGGCCGGCCGGGGCCGGCTATCCCTCGGCTCTGGACAGCGTCGCCGCCGAGCCCGGCCTGGAGGCGGCCTTGGCGGCGGCCCTGGGCGACGACCTGAACGCGGCCCTGGATCGGCGCGCCCCGGCCTTCTGGGGTGGGCGGACGGCGCCGGCGCCGGTGTGGCCGGAAGGGGCGACGCCGCTGGCGCCCCTCATCGCCGCGCCCGAAGCGCTCGCCGCCCGCCTCGCCTTCACCGCCCTGGTGGCGCGGGCCGACGGGCCGCGGCTGCAAGGCGCCCTCGCCCCCGGCTCGCGCCTGGTCTCCCGCGAAGGCGACCTGTGGCGCTGGGACGGTTTCACCGCCAAGTCCGAGGCCCCCCGCCCGGCCCAGGTGCGGCTCGAACAGAAATCCCGCCTGGCCGCCCTGCGCGCGGACATCGACCGCCTGGAGCCGGAGGCGGCGGCGGCGCGGGCCGGCCACGCCGCCGCCAGGCTCGCCGTGGAGGCGGCGGACGGCGCGGTGCGGCAGGCCCGCGCCGCCGCCCGGGCGGCCGAGAGCGACCTGGCGCGGGCGCGGGAGGCGACCCAGCGCCTGGAGCGCGACGGGGCCCGCCGCGACGCCCAGGCTCAGTCCCTGGCCGAGACCATCGCCCGCTTCGAGGCCGAAGGCGCCGAGGCGCGGGCCGCCCTGGCCGCCGCCCAGGCCGAGAGCGACGAGGCGGGGGCCGAGCCGGATCTCGCGCCGCGCCTGACGGGCGCGCGGGCCGAGGCGGCCGAGGCGCGGGAGGCGGCGTCGGCGGCCAGGGCGGCGCTGGACGCCGAGCTTCGCGAGCGCGCCGGGCGGGCGGGGCGGCTGGAGCGGCTGCGCGCCGACCTCGCCGACTGGTCGGCCAGGGCGCAAGCGGCCCGTCGCCGGCAGGGCGCCTTGGCCCAGGGCCGCGCTTGGCTGGAGACCGAGTTGGCGGCGGCGCGGGCGGCGCCCAGCGCGGTGGAAGACCGGCGCGCCCGCCTCCTGGACGAACTGGCTGGGGCCGAGGCGCGCCGCGACACGGCCGCCGACGCCCTGGCCGGCGCCGAGAGCGCCCGCGCCGACGCCGACCGCGCGGCCCGCGCCGCCGACGCCGCGGCGGCCGACGCCCGCGAGGCGCGGGCCGGGGTGGCCGCCCGCCTGGAAGCGGCCCGCGAGCGCCTCGCCGAGCACGCCGACGCCTTGGCCGCCGCCACCGGCGTCGCCGTCGAAGATCTGGAACGCCAACCGGCGGCGGGCGACCGGGGCGAGGACGCCGAAGCCGCCGACGCCCGCCTGACCGCCCTGGAGCGCGAACGCGACGCTCTCGGCCCAGTCAACCTGATGGCCGAGGCCGACGCCGCCGAACTGGCCGCCCGCCTCCTCACCCTCAACGCCGAGCGCGGCGACCTCTCCGGGGCGCTGAGCCGCCTGCGCGCCGCCATCGCCGAGCTGAACGCCGAGGGCCGCGAGCGCCTGATGGCCGCCTTCACGGTCATCGACGGCCACTTCCGCGCCCTGTTCACCACCCTCTTTCAGGGTGGCCAGGCGGAACTGCGCCTGGTGGAATCGGAGGATCCGCTTGAGGCGGGCCTGGAGGTCTACGCCTGCCCGCCCGGCAAGCGGATGGCGGTGATGAGCCTGATGAGCGGCGGCGAGCAGGCGCTGACCGCCGTGGCCCTGATCTTCGCCGTCTTCCTGGCCAACCCGGCCCCGATCTGCTTCCTCGACGAGGTGGACGCGCCACTGGATGACGCCAATGTGGAGCGGTTCTGCGACCTGCTGGCCGACATGCGCGGCCGCGCCCCCACCCGCTTCGTCGTCATCACCCACAATCCCCTGACCATGTCCCGCATGGAGCGCCTCTACGGCGTCACCATGGCCGAAAAAGGCGTCTCGCAACTGGTCTCGGTGGATCTCACCCAGGCCGAGGAAATGGCGGCGCGGTAGGGCGAGTTGGCGCCGCCTTGCGCCCCCTCCGTCACGCGATGCGAGAGGGCATCGCGCGCCACCTCCCCCGTAAGAGGACGGGGGAGGAGTGAAAACAGCTAGCCTTGCTTCTTTCCTCCCTCGCGAAGCGGGGGAGGTGGCGCGGCGCTCTTTCTCGCGCCGTGACGGAGGGGGCGTCCGGCCGTCGCCCTACCCCGCCGCTTCCGCCGCCAGGACCTTGACCACCTCCGGACGCTCGCCGACGCGGGCGTGGTGGGCGGCGACCTTGGGGAAGTCGGCCAGCCGACCGAGGGGTCGGCCGTCCAGGCGGCGGGTTTCCAGCCAGTGTGAAAAGGTGAAGAGGTATGGATCCGCGACCGTATAGGCCTCGCCCTGGACGAAGGGGCGGCCGTCGGCGAACCTTTCCTCGATGAGGGCGAAGGCGGCGGCGAGGGACTCCGGCGCCTTGGCCCGCATGGCCCTGGCCGCCTCCTCGCCATCGCCATAGCGTTCGGGCCTGAAGACATGGGCGAAGGCGACGTGAACGGTGATGGCCAGGAACATGTTGAAGGCCTGCATGTCGCCGAAAGCGAAGCTGTCGCCGATGGCGGCAAGGTGGGCGTCCGGATGCGTCTGGGCGATGTAGCCCAGGATGACCGGGCTCTCGGTGAGAACGCCCCGGTCGGTCGCCAGGGCGGGCACCCGGCCCTTGGGATTGACCGCCAGATAGGCCGGCGCCCGCTGCCCGCCGCCGCGCAGATCGACGCGCTCCACCTCGTAGTCGGCGCCCGCCTCTTCCAGGGCGATGTGGGAGGCCAGCGAGCAGGAACCGGGGGCGTGGAACAGTTTCAGCATGGGACCGCCTCATCGATGGATCGCCGCAAACGCCAGGTAAGGTTTATCCGTTCCATATCAGTCAATTAGGCGCCGATCACGTTATCTTGACGCATCGGCCCCGCGCCTATAGTTTCCGCCGCGACCTGGCCGGGCCGTGTCTGGCAAGTTCAAGGGTCGGCCGAAGGACCCTGTTAGAAGTCCATGCCAAAGCCGGAGGAATCGAGTCAGGGCGCCTTGGGCCGTCTCGAAGGGCGGCTCGACGCGTTCGACGCCGGGCGGGCGGCCAGGCCCGGCGGGCAAGGCCTCGGGGAATCGGCCGGCGACGGCTACCGCCTGCTGGGCCAGATGCTCGGCGGCGTCCTGGGCGGCATCGGGCTGGGCTGGCTGCTCGACCATTTCGCCCACACCGGGCCGTGGGGGGTGATCGGCGGGCTGGTGATCGGGGCGGGGCTGTCGATCTACGCGACCGTCCAGACCGCGTCGCGGATCAGTGCGCGGGCCGAGGCGAAACTGGGAGCGGCCGCGCCACCTCCGGCCAAAGACGAATATGACGACGACGACGAATAAGGACCTAGAGCTTTAGCGATGGCGGCGATCGAACCGATGGAGCAGTTCCTGGTCAGCAGGATCGTGCCGCTGCCGCCGGTGCGGATTCCGGGCCTGGGCCTGATCGACCTGTCGATCACCAACTCCGTCCTCTTCATGCTGATCGCGGCCGTGCTGATCTCCGGCTTCTTCCTGATCTCCGCCAGGCGCGCCCTGGTGCCGGGGCGGATGCAGGCCCTGGCCGAGATGCTCTACGGCATGGTGGACGGGGCCTTGACCGGCGGCATCATCGGCGAGCGCGGGCGGGCCTTCCTGCCCTTCGTCTTCACCCTGTTCCTGCTCATCGCCACCTTGAACATCATCGGCCTGGCCCCCGGCGGCTTCACCGTCACCTCGCAACTGGCGGTCACCGCCGCCCTGGCCGTGATGACCTTCGCCACCGTGATCGTGGTCGGCTTCGCGCGCAACGGCCTGGGCTTTTTCAAGCTCTTCTGGCCGTCGGGGGTGCATCCGGGCATGGGCCTTTTCCTGATGGTGATCGAGTTCATCTCCTTCTCGGTCCGCCCCCTCACCCTGGCCATGCGACTGTTCGGCAACATGCTGGGCGGCCATGTGGTCACCTATATGTTCGCCTCCTTCGTCATCGGCCTGGGCCTCTTTGGCCTGGGCGGCGCGGGGCTGGCCAAGCTGGGCCTGATCGGCTCGGCCGTGTCGTTCCTGATGATCGTCGCCCTGATGGCGCTGGAATTCGTGGTCGCCTTTTTGCAGGCCTTCGTCTTCGCGGCGCTGACCTGCGTCTACCTCAACGAGGTCGTGAACCTCGATCACGGCCACTAGGCTTCAACCGCAACTCACCACCAAGGGACACCACTCGACATGGACATTACAGCCGCCAAATACATCGGCGCGGGCCTGGCGATGACCGGCCTGATCGGGGCCGGGGCCGGCCTCGGCATCCTGTTCGGCAACTATCTGCAGGCCGCCATCCGCAACCCCTCGGCCGCCGCCGGCGAGCGGGTGTGGCTGTTCCTGGGCATGGCCCTGGCCGAGTCCATGGGCATCTTTGGCTTCGTGATGGGCTTCATCATCCTGTTCGTGAAGGTCTAGCCCTTTCATGGCCGATCCCGCGGCTTCGGGCGGCGCCGGCGGCCTGCCCCAGTTCGACCTGGCCCAGTGGCCCGGTCAGATGATCTGGGTGCTGGTCGTCTTCGCCGTCCTCTATGTCCTGTTCGCCAAGGTGTTCGTGCCCGGCGTCGGCGGGGCCATCGACGCCCGCGAGGCCAAGATCGCCGGCGACATCGCCGAGGCGCGCCGCTTCAAGGCCGAGGCCGAGGCCCAGGCCAAGGCCGCCGCCGGCGAGATGGACCAGGCGCGCGACAACGCCCGCCAGGTCGCCGCCGCCGCCAAGAAGGAAGCCAAGACCGCCGCCGCCCGCCGCCGGGCCGAGGAGGCCGGGCGCCTGGCCAAGGGCTTCGAGGAAGCCGAGGCGCGCATCGCGGCGGCCAAGACCGACGCCATGGGCCACGTCCGCGCCATCGCCGCCGGAACCGCCGCCGCCATGATCGAACGCCTCACCGGCGCGGCGGCCAGCTCGGCCGAAATCGACGGGGCGCTGGGCGCTCCCGCGGCCCAGGCTTAGGGAGGCCCGCCGTGTCCGTGCTGACCAATCCCGCCGACGCCCACTTCTGGATCTTCGTCGCCCTGATCGTCTTCGCCATCATCCTGTGGCGGGCCAAGGTTCCAGGCATGGCCATGAAGGCCCTGGACGACGCCGGGGCCAAGATCCAGGCCCAGCTCGACGAGGCCACCCTGCTGCGCGAGGAGGCCAAGGCGCTGCTGGCCCAGATCAACGTCCAGCGCGCCGAGACCGAAAAGGCCGCCGCCGACATGCTGGCCGCCGCGGCCGCCGACGCAGAGCGCCTGCGCGCCGAAGCCGCCGCCGACCTGGAAGAGGACGTGCGGCGCATGCGCGACCTGGCCGTCCGCAAGATCGCCGTCGCCGAAGCCGCCGCCGCCGCCGAAGTCAAAGCCGCCGCCGCCGACCTCGCCACCCACGCCGCCGAGACCGTCCTCGCCGCCCGCATCGCCGGGGCGAAGAGCGATCCCCTGATCGACGCGGGGCTGGCGGGCTTGGGGAAGGGGTTTGGGTAGGGCCCCTATGATCCTCCTCCGCGCAGCGGGGGAGGGGGACCGCGAAGCGGTGGAGGGGGCGGCGGCGCGCCAAGTCGTGCGGAGAAGGCGCGGACGGAGGATGCGGACAGGACTTGCCGTCACCTTGATCGTGGGCGATGACCCGAGCCATGGTCCATAAGAGCGAGGCGATGGCGGCCGTCCACGAGATGATGGAGGGGTTCCGCCAGAGCGGTGCGATCGGCAAGCAGACCATGCGCGAATTCGACGAGGCCTGCCTTGCGCCGACGCCGCCCTTGTCGCCTGGGGAGATCAGGGCCATCCGCGAGCGCGAGGCCGTGTCGCAGCCGGTGTTCGCCCGCTATCTGAACGTCTCGAAGAACCTAGTGTCCGAGTGGGAGCGAGGGGCCAAGCGCCCCGGCGGCCCGGCGCTGCGCCTGCTCACCGTGGTGAAGAAGAACGGGCTGCGGGCGATCGCTTAGGCGGCAAGACGGCGGCATAAGGCGCCGCAAAGCGGAGAGGCGCGGGCGAGACGGAGCCTCGACGCTTCTGTTATTGACATATTGCAATTTCTTTGCAATATGCTATGGAAGCAAAGCGCCCGGAGCCCCCCAATGCCACCGTTGAAAGATCCCCGTCACGAAGCCTTCGCCGCCGCCCGGGCCGACGGCGCGCGGGTCGGGGAAGCCTACGCCGCCGTCGGCTATGTCCCCAACAGCAGCCACGCTTGTCGCCTGAACAAGGAGCCCAAGGTGGCCGAGCGGATCGCCGAGCTGCGCGCCGGGCGGCGGGCGGAGATCGAGGCCGTCAGCCCGCGCGCCATCCTCGCCGCCCTGGCCAGGATCGCCCAGCTCGACGACAAGACGCCCAGCCCGGCCGCCGTCAAGGAAGCCCGTCTCACCCTGCTCGAACTCTGGCGGCTCGGCCGCGAAGCCGACCGCGAGGAGGCCGACGACCGCCGGGAGATCGAGAGCACCTTCACCATCCATGGCTGACCCGCCGCGACCGGACCAAAAAGGACCAGAGCGGGCCAGGAAGAACCAGAACGGGCCGGCGATAAACCGGAGCGGTCCCGCGAACGACGCGGGTGCGGGATGTCGGGCGAACGTGGCGGATGATTTTTACCCCGAATTCTGAAACAGGCGCATATTGTCCCGGCGCGAGAGGCGAGCCCATGTTCGGAGCCGCGAGGATCGTGGGAGGAATGGTCGGCGTTCTGGCCGCCGGGTTGTGGGCGGGCGGGGCGGCGGCTAGCGCTTCGACGCCGGTCGCGCCCGCGCCCATCGTCGCATCGACGCCCGCCCCGGACGAAGCGGCGGCCGAGAGCCTGCCCCTGGCCCAGGACCCGACTTCGCGACTGACCCTGGCGGTGATGGTCAACGGCCAGGGGCCCTTCGACTTCCTGGTCGACACCGGCTCCGACCGCACGGTGATCTCGCGCGAACTGGCCGCCACCCTGGCCCTGCCGCCCGGGCCGCATGTGCTGATGCACGAGACCACCGGCTCGGACGAGGTTCAGACCGTGCTGATCGACCATCTGGCGATCGGCAGCCGGATCATCGACCATATCGAGGCGCCGGCCCTGGCGGCCGAGGATCTGGGGGCGGCGGGCATGCTGGGCGTCGATGCTTTGCGCAACCTGCATCTGGTCATGGATTTCAAGACCATGCGGATGTCGAGTTCGCCCAGCCAGGCCGAACCGTTCGACGGCCACACCATCGTGGTCCACGGCCACGGCCGCTTTGGCCAACTGATCCTGGTGAACGCCAGGATCCGCGGCGTGCGGGTCTTCGTGGTGCTGGATTCCGGCTCGCAGCTTTCGGTCGGCAATCCGGCGTTGCTGAAGCTGCTCAGCCATCGCCCCGCCGGCGGCGATCCGC
>JBBRQW010000073.1:0-14470 GCA_038225765.1 Caulobacterales bacterium
AGGGAGGCGACATCGCCCTCGGCGTCCAGAACGTCATCGACGATCTGATAGGCGAGGCCGACGTCGCGGCCGAAGGCCAGCAGGGCGGCGCGCTCGGCCTCCTTGGGCGCCGCCATGGCCAGGGGCAGTTCGAAGGCGCAGACGATCAGGGCGCCGGTCTTCATCCGCTGCATCCGCGCCACCGCGCCCAGGTCGTCGCGCACCCCGAGAAGATCGATCATCTGACCGCCGGCCATGCCGCGGGCGCCCGACGCCACGGCCAGGATGCGCACCAGTTCGGCCCGCACATCGCCGTCCTCGTGGGTGTCGGGATGGGCCATGATCTCGAAGGCCACGGTCTGCAGGGCGTCGCCGGCCAGCACGGCGGTGGCCTCGTCATAGGCCTTGTGGACGGTCGGCCGGCCGCGCCGCAGGTCGTCGTCGTCCATGCACGGCAGGTCGTCGTGGACCAGGCTGTAGGCGTGGATGCATTCCAGGGCGCAGGCGGCGCGCAGCACCGAGCGCTCGGCCAGGCCGAACAGGGCGCCGGCCTCCAGGGCGAAGAAGGGGCGCAGCCGCTTGCCTGGCCCCAGGGCCGCATAGCGCATGGCCTCGGTGAGCCGCGCCTCTGGGCCCTCGGCGCGGGGCAGCAGTTCGTCGAGGGCCACGGTGACCAGATCGGCGGCCTGGGCGACACGCCGTTCGAGGGTCAGGGCAACGGCGGCGCTCACGAGAACTCGGCCGGCTCGACGCCGACCGGGCCGGCTGGCCCGACGATGATCTTCTCCACCCGAAGCTGGACCCCCTTCAGCTTGGCCTCGCAGTGGGCCTTCAGCGCCGCGCCACGCTCATAGACGGCGATCGACCGTTCCAGCTCGGCCTTGCCGGATTCGAGTTCGGCCACGATCCTTTCGAGTTCGGCGAGGGCGGCCTCAAAGGAAAGGGTCGCGATGTCGTCGGCGTCGGCCATGGCTCACCCTAGCCGAGAGGATGCGGGCGGGGCAACGGGGAGGAAGCGGCGGCCTCTACAGGATTTCGTAATGGATGGGCTTGCAGGCGAAGTTGTTGGACATCGGGGCCGAGCAGGCGGTGAGGGCGACGATGAGGTCGATCTCGGCCTGGACGACGAGGTGGTCGCCGGGCCGGCTCAAGGGCGGTTCGACCTTCAGTTCGCCGGTCCCGCCATCGACGGTGACATTCATGAACACATTGAAGGCGGTGGGAATGCGGTCGGGGCCGATCTCGTAGGGTTCCAGGGCGGCGGCGAGATTGCCGAAGCAGCCGCGATGCGGGTGCTCGTCGCCGTAGAGGATGCGGAAGGTGTCGGCCGAGCAGGGGGTGAGCAGAAAATCGTGACGGCCGACGGTGTCTTCGACGATGCGCAGAAGAACGCGGCTGCGGTTGGAATAAAGGGCGTCGCCGGCGGTGAGATAGAGGCGCCCGGCGTAGTCCAGGGTGCGGCCCGAGGAGATGGCCTCGCCGGTGTCGGCGGCGTTGTAGGCCAGGAGATCGCAGACCTGCTCGCCCTCCGGGTCGATGATCTTCAGCCGGCGGCCTTTTTCGAGGAGGAAGGCGACGCCGGTCCGGGGCGCGATCTCAAGCGGCACGATCGGCCTCGCCGCCGCGGGTGAAGGGGCGGGCCCAATCCGCATCGACGGCCCGGCCGCTGTATTGGCGCGCTTCCGATCCCTGGCCATGGGCCTGCAACATCGGATTGGCCGAGCCGGCCAGGGCGAGGTCGCGCTCGGCGATCACGGTCTTGAGCTTGCCGAACAGGCCGCTGGCGCGGAGTTGTTCGAACTGGTCGTGCAAGTTGAACACCATCGCCGGGACGGCGAAGCGGCGGGCGGGCCGGCTGGCCTCCGGATGCAGGCCGACGATGAAGAAGGCCTCGCCGCCGAAGCTCAAGGAAAAGTGCGGGCTGGCGGCGTCGGCGCTGACCCGCTCATCGTGGCGCTGGCCGTGCCAATCGTCCTTGTCGGAGAGCGACTGGGCGCGCGCCCACAGGTGGCGTTCGAATTGGGCTTCGGGCAAGGCCGCCGGCCCCTGGAAGAGAACCACCAGGCTCTGGAACGGCTTCGGCGCGGCGCGGTAGTCAGCGGCCAACGCGCAGAGGGCCGGATAGATGCGCAGATCGTCCCAGGCCGAGGTCATGTCCCTGGCGACCACGAAGCGCATCTGCCGGCGGGCCAGGGCCGATTTGGCCCCGACGCACGGGAAGGACGAGCGCTCCACGAAACGGCGAAACCGAGCGGCCAGGGGATGATCGTTGTCGTAGGTCGCGGGGAGCATGTCAGGCCCGCACGCCGGCGATCGGGCGGCGGGGGGACCGGCGCCGCATGAGCGCGGCAAGGCGGCCGTCGATGGTCGGGCCGCCGGCGGCTGTCTTGCGCATGGGAACTCCGTGGACGGCGCCGCGACCCGTTCATGGGGCGGGGACCCCCACCCAATGCCCGTCGGCGAACGTGGTTCCTAAGGCCAAGGTCCGCGATGGGCGCTCCGTCACGCCTCGAAGGCGCGGCGCGCCTTTTCCACCGCCGCCTCGAGTCGGTGGCGGTCGCCGTCGAGGGTTTCCTCCAGCGCCTTAGTTTCGTTTTCCAGCGACCGGCGGCGCCGTTCGACATCGGCCCGGCGCGCCGCCGCCTCCGCTTCGAAATTGACGAGCGCCTTTTTGGCGGCTTCGAGGGGGGCGCTGTCGCGGGCGGGCTTGGCTCGCGACCCCATTTTGGCGGCGGTGACACCGGCGGCCTCGGCGGCGGCGCGCCAGCCGGCGAGATCGCCTTGCGGCTCGACCTCGGCGAAGGCCGACCGCGATCCGGCCAGGCGTCGCAGCGGCCGGCCCGGCGTCGCCAGGGCCGCCTTCACCGCCGCCGGATCCTCGGTGGGTTTGGCGGCGCCGTGGGCGAACAGGTTCTGGCCGACCCCCCAGGCCTTCAGGGCTTCGGCCTGGTTGCGGGCGGCGACGACCCACTGGTGAACGCCGTCGAGATTCGAGACATAGACCTTCAGCTTGGCGGCCATGGCGCCTCGAACCGCCGCGCCGACCAGTAGCGATAGCCCTCATCGAAGGTGCAGCGCCAGCCGCGGCGCTTGAGGGCGCCGGCCACCATGCCGTTGAAGAAGCCGTGGGCGATCACCAGGACATCCTCGCCGCCGGCCGCCAGATCGATCAGGCGGGCGGCGGCGGCGGCGGCGCGGGCGCGGGCCTCGGCGCGGGTCTCCTCGCCCTGATGATGGTTGAACACCCACCACCAGAACCGGGCCACGAAGCCCCAGACGCGTGGCGAGGCCTTGATCCAACCCGGCAGGGCCGGCGGCGGCAGGGGGGCCTCGACGAAGCGGGCGTCCTCTTCGAAGGCGCGACCGCAGGCCAGGGCGGCGGCCGTCTGCCCCGAGCGCGGGCGGGTCGAGCAGATCAGATGGCCGGCCCCCCGCGCCGCGGCCAGCAGGGCCGGCGGGACGGCCTGGCCCGCCTTGATGCCGCCGGTCTCATAGGCCGCCCACCAGTCGCGGTAGCCGGCCGACGACAGGCGAACCCGGCGGGACAGGGCCGGCTCGCCGTGGCGAACCAGGATCACCGCGCCGGGGCCCGTCGCGGCTGTCGGAGACTTTTCGCGCGCCAACCGCCTCACGCCTCCTGAAGCGCGCGCACATGGGCGACGGCGCAGCGGCCGAGGGCCTCGAGGTCGTAGCCGCCCTCGAGGGAGGAGACGACCCGGCCGCCGGCCCGCGCCCGGGCCACCGCCAGGATGGCGCGGGTGGCCCAGGCGAAATCCTCCGCCTCCAGGTTCTGCTCGGCCAGAGGATCGCGGGCGTGGGCGTCGAAGCCGGCCGAGATGAGGATGAGGTCCGGGGCGAAGGCGTCCAGGCGATCCATCAGGCTTGCGAAGGCGGCGCGCCAGGCCTCGCGGGGCGCGCCGGGCGGCAGGGTGGCGTTGGCGATGTTGCCGACCCCTCTCTCGCTCGGATCGCCCGTGCCCGGATAGCAGGGGCTCTGGTGGACCGAGGCGAGGAAGAGGGTCGGATCGGTCTCGAAGGCGGCCTGGGTGCCGTTGCCGTGATGGACGTCGAAATCGGCCACCGCCACCCGCGCGAGGCCGGCGGCTTGCGCCGCCCGGGCGGCGACGGCGACATTGGAGAACAGGCAAAACCCCATGGCCCGCTTCGGCTCGGCGTGATGGCCCGGCGGGCGCACGGCGCAGAAGGCGCGCTGGGCCTCGCCGGCCGCCACCGCCCGCGCCGCGGCGGTGACCGCGCCGGCGGCGCGCAAGACGGCGGCGAGGCTGCCCGGCGACATGCGGGTGTCGGGGTCGAGGGCGACGAGGCCGGCGGCCGGCGCGGCGTCGAACAGGGCCTGAATGAACCCCTCGCCGTGGACGGCGGCCAGATCGGCCCGGTCGATGAGCGGCGCCTCGCGCGGCTCCAGATCGAGATCGGCGGCGCCGGCCAGGGCGTCGATGACGGCGGCCAGGCGCTCGGGACGCTCGGGATGGCGCCCGCCCGGCCGATGGTCGAGCATGTCGGGGTGGGTGTAGTAAGCCAGCGCCATGAAGCCGATCCTAGTTTGAGATGACCCGCGAAACCATGGACGAAACCATGACGGCGATTCGCCGCGCCCGGTTCGCCGACGCTCCCGCCCTGGCCGCCCTCGGGCGCGCCACCTTCGCCGCCGCCTTCGGCCACCTCTATCGGCCGGCCGATCTGGAGGCTTTTCTGGCTGAGGTCCATGACGTGGAGCGGATCGGCCGCGAGCTGGCCGATCCGACGATCGCCGTATGGCTGGCCGAGGCGGGGGGCGAGGCGGTGGGCTACGCCGTGGCCGGCCCGTGCGACCTGCCCCATCGGGAGGTGACGCCCGGCTGCGGCGAACTGAAGCGGATCTATGTGGCGCAGAGGGTTCAGGGCGGCGGCCTCGGCGCGCGTCTGATGGGCGAGGCCCTGACCTGGCTGGAGCGCCACGGGCCCCGGCGGCTGTGGATCGGCGTGTGGTCGGGCAACGAGGGCGCCCGGCGGCTCTACGAGCGGCTCGGTTTCGAAAAGGTCGGCGAATACCATTTCCAGGTCGGCGCCGCCCGCGACCGCGAGTTCATCCTGCGCCGGGGGTGAGTCGCCTCTGGACAGGCAAGGCTCCCGCCCCCATCCTTTCGATTGAAACACCCGTTCGACCCCGCGAGCCATCCATGTTCATGCGCTTCTTCACCGAGCTGAAGGCGGCCAAGGTGCCGGTGACGCTGAAGGAATACCTGATGCTCATGGAGGGCATGGACCGCGGCGTGATCGCGCGGCGGGTGGAGGATTTCTACTATCTGTCGCGCGCCGCCCTGGTGAAGGACGAGCGCCACCTGGACCGCTTCGACGTGGTGTTCGGCCATGTGTTCAAGGGCCTGGAGCTGGTGTCGGTGGAAAAGGCCGCGGACATCCCGGCCGAGTGGCTGAAGCGCCTCACCGAGAGCTTCCTCACCGACGAGGAGAAAAAAGAGATCGAGGTCATGGGCGGTTTCGACAAGCTCATGGAGATGCTCGCCGAGCGCATGAAGAAGGGCCGCGGCGAGGACGGTGACGGCGACGAGACGGCGCGGGGCAATGGCCGCAATTTCCCGATCGGGGCCGACGGCTATCACCCCGAGGGGGTGCGCATCGGCCAGGACAAAGGCCGTCACGGCAAGGCGATCAAGGTGTGGGACAAGCGCGAGTACAAGAACCTCGACGACACCGTCGAACTGGGGACGCGCAACATCAAGATCGCCCTGCGCCGCCTGCGTAGGTTCGCCCGCCAGGGGGCGCCCGACGAGCTGGACATGAAGGGAACGATCAAGGAGACGGCCAACCGCGGCTATCTCGACCTGGTCATGCGGCCGGAGCGGCGGAATACCATAAAAGTCCTGCTGTTCTTCGACATCGGCGGTTCGATGGACAGCCATATCCGCCTCTGCGAGGAACTGTTCAGCGCCGCCCGCACCGAATTCAAGACCCTGGAGTTCTTCTACTTCCACAACTGCCTCTACGAGGGAGTGTGGAAGGACAACCGCCGCCGCCACACCGAGAAGATCGACACCTGGGACCTGCTCAACAAATACGGCCGGGACTACAAGGCGATCTTCGTCGGCGACGCCACCATGAGCCCCTATGAGATCACCTATCCGGGCGGTTCGGTGGAGCACTGGAACGAGGAGCCGGGGGCGGTGTGGATGGCCCGCGCGACAGCCGCCTGGGACGCCGTCGCCTGGCTTAACCCCACCCCCGCCCGCCACTGGGACCACACCCCCTCGATCGGGGTGATGCGCCAGCTGCTGAACGACCGCATGTTCCCCCTGACCATCCAGGGCCTGGACGGCGCGATGCGGGAACTGGTGCGGTAGGGCGGGCGCGCCGCCGGCGTCAAACGCGGCGCGGCCGGCCCGGCTGGCCGAAGCCGCATTCGAGGGCGGCGCGATCCCAACCCGCCGCGTCGGCGGCGGCGGCGTAGGTGGACGAAAGAAAGGCGAGCAGGGCGGCGTCGGGATCGGCCGCCGTGCGCACCGCCTCGTAGGGCAGCACGAACTCGCCCAGGCCGGCGTCGAAGCGCGCCGCGTCCGGCGCCACGGCCCGACCGCGGAAACCGGGCGGCTCGGGCCAGGCGTAGGAATAGAAGGCCGCGTCCTGTGTTCCCGGGCCGCCGGGCCAGAATCCGGCGCTGCTGACCTCGTGCGAATAGGCTTCGCGGACGACGGCGTCGGGCAGATTGGGAACGCCGCCGGGATGGGGCGGGGCGCGTCGGCCGGAAAATCGGGTGACCGCCAGATCGAAGCTCCCCCAAAAGAAATGCACCGGGCTTGCCTTGCCGAGGAAGCCGGTGCGGAAGAGTCTCAGAACCCGATCGGCCTGCAACAACACCCGCCAGAAACGCTCGGCCCAGGCGCCGTCATAGGCGCGTGGGGCCAGATCCTCGGCGAAGGGAATGGCGTCGGGCACCTCGTTCGGGGCCGGGTGGATGACGACGGGCAATCCGAGCCCATCGAGCGCGGCCATCACATCCGCGTAGAATTGCGCCACCGACATCGGGCGCAAGGCCAGCTCGGCCGCCGGGCCATCGGTGCGGAGGCACAGGCGGCGGCCCACGAAATCGAACTCCAGCTCCAGGGCCCGCGCCCCGAAGGCGATCAGCCCCGTCGTCAGGCCGCGGGCCGACAGATAGAGCGGGACCTGCCAGGAATGGTTCAGCCACGGCGTGCGGGCCAGCCGCACCTTGCCGACGATCTGGGTCCACAGGTGCAGGGTATGGCAGGTGTCCGCCCATTCGGCGTAGGGAAGGGTCGGCCAGGGCTCGTCGGGTTCTGGATCGCGCATGGGAGGGCCTCGCCAATCATCTCACTCTCCACCCCCGCCGCCGCCACGGCAACCCGTTGGCGATCGGTGTGCGGGGCAACCGGGTGAACGCCTTATCTCCACCACGAACCTCACGAACCTCACGAACACGGCGCCCGCCTTTGCGCGAAGCGCGGGCGCTCCCTATGCAAAATCGCGGGCGTTCGTGACGTTCGTGAGGTTCGTGGCCTATTTTATTGGGCCTTCGGCCAAGGCCGCCTGGCCGGGGCCCGTTCACCCGGCCGATGGCCGGGAGCCGGGCCGCCGCCAACTCGAGAGGGCCTTTGGATGACCGCTCAGTCCCTGTGCGACCGGACCATTGCCCTGGCCTGCCAGGCGCGCGCGCCGCGCGGGCGGGGCCGGCCTCGGCTGGTGCTGGCGGCTACCGTCCTGGCCTCAAGCCTGGATTTCGTGGACGGGTCGGTGGTCAACGTCGGGCTGCCGGCGATCGGGCGTAGCCTTCACGCCGACGCGGCCGACCTGCAGTGGCTGGTCAACGCCTATCTCCTGCCCCTGAGCGCGCTGCTTCTTCTGGGCGGCGCGCTGGCGGATCGCTATGGCCGCCGACGCCTGCTGGTGGTCGGCGTCGCCCTGTTCGGCGCCGCCTCGGCGGCCTGCGCCCTCTCGACGCGGCTGGAGTGGCTGATCCTCGCCCGAGGCGCGCAGGGCCTGGCGGCGGCGCTCGTCCTGCCGGGCAGCCTGGCGATCCTGGGCGAGGCCTTCGAGGGGGCGGCGCGGAGCCGCGCCATCGGCCTGTGGGCGGCCGCCGCGGCGATCGCCGGCGCCATCGGCCCGGTCCTGGGCGGCTGGCTGATCGACACGGTGGGCTGGCGCGCCATCTTCCTCATCAATCTGCCTCTGGCGGCGGCCGCGATCGCCATCGCCCTCCACGCCGTTCCGGCCGACCGCGGCGGGCTCAGCCAGGCGCGGCTCGATCTGGCCGGCGCGGCCCTGGCCACGGAGGCGCTCGCCGCTCTGACCTGGGGATTGACGCAGGGCTCGGGCGCCGGGGGCTGGAACGCGCCGGCCATCGGCGCGGTGGCCGTCGGCGCCCTCCTGGCGGCGGCGTTCGTCCGGACGGAGAAACGCAAGGGCGACGGCGCGATGACGCCCCTGGCGCTGTTCGCCGCCAAGCCGCTGGTCGCCCTGAACCTGCTCACCCTGTTGCTCTACGGCGCCCTGACCGGTTTCATGCTCCTCCTGCCCTATCTGCTGATCACGGCGGGCGGCTATTCGGCCACGGCGGCGGGGGCGGCCCTGCTGCCCTTTCCCCTGATCGTGGGCCTGGTCTCGCCGGCCATGGGGGCCCTGGCCGGCCGGATCGGGGCGCGCACGCCGCTGATCGCCGGCGCCCTGCTGGTGGCGGCCGGGCTCCTCCTGGCGCTCCGCGCCGGGCCCGGGGCGCGCTATTGGACCGCCGTCCTGCCGGCCGTGGCGACGGTGGCCCTGGGTATGGCCTGCGCCGCCGCGCCGCTCACCGCCGCCGTGCTCGGCTCGGTCGATGCGCGCCACACAGGGGCCGCCTCGGGGCTGAACAGCGCCGTCGCCCAGCTCGGCGGAGTGGTCGCCATCGCCCTGATCGGGGCCGTGCTGGCCACCCGCGGCCCGGCCTTCATCGGCGCCTTCCACATCGCCGCCATCGCCGGCGCCCTCGCCGCCCTGGGCGCCGCCGCGAGCATCGCCTTTCTGTTCGACGGCGGGCGCGGAGGTCGGGCGGGCTCCACAAAACAAACCCGATAACCTGGACGCGATGGAGGCGAACCGCGCCGCCCCCATGGAAATCGGTGGGGCCGTGGCGATAATCCTGGTCGATTCGAGCGCTGATAGGGAGCCGTGAGTGAGCCAAGAGCGAGACGATGGTGGGCGAGCGCTTCTGACACGCGTCCCCTTCAGCCGAGGCCCTCGTGCTTCAGGGCCAATTGGACCGCCGGGCGGGCGTTCATGCGGTCGAAGAAGGCGTTCAGCGGCGGGGGGATATCGACCCCGTTCTTCTTCGCCCACATCAGCATGACGAAGAGATAGGCGTCGGCGACGCTCGCGTCGGGGCCGAACAGGTATCCGCCGTCCGCTTGGCCGGCGATGAAGCGCAGGCGCCCGGCGATCGCCTCGCCCGCCTTGGCCTTGTCGGCGTCGCTGGCGCCGGGGGTGAAGAAGGGCTTGAACGCCTTGTGAATCTCGGTGGAAATGAAGGCCAGGGTCTCCAGCAGCCGGTAGCGGCCGAGCGCGCCGCGCGGCGCGAGGGCCGGCGCCTGGTCGGCGATCCAGGAGAGGATGGCGATGTTCTCGGTCAGCGTCTCGCCGCTGTCGAGGGCGAGGGCCGGCACATAGCCCTTGGGATTGATCTGGGTGAAGTCGCGGCCGTCCTCGGTGGCGTGGTTCTTCAGATCGACCTTGACCCGGTCGAACGGCAGGTTCGCCTCATGCAGGGCGATGTGGTCGGCGAGGCTGCACGCCCCCGGCGCGAAATAGAGGATCACGGGCTGGTCTCCAAAGGTTGAAGTCCCATCGTCAACCCGCGCGACGGCCATAGGTTTCGTATCGCCCCCCCGGCCGGGGGTCGCTATCCTCGAAACCATGCTCAGCCCTCCCCCCGGCGCCAGAACCTCGCCCGCCACCGCGCGAAACCGAGATCCCATCCTCGCGGCGGTGAGGCCCCGCCTGCCGGCGAGCGGCATGGTGCTCGAGGTCGCCGCCGGGGCCGGAGAACACGCCGCCTGTTTCGCCGCCGCCCTGCCCGGCGTTCAGTGGCGGCCGACGGACGCCGACCCGGCCGCCCTGGCCAGCATCGCCGCCTGGCGCGGCCACGCCGGCCCGCCTAACCTGCTGGCGCCGCTATGCCTCGATGTGTTGGTTCCCGACAGCTGGCCGCCAGGCCCCATCGACGCGGTGGTCAACATCAACATGATCCACATCTCGCCCTGGGCGGCGGCCAAGGGCCTGATGGCCGGCGCCGGGCGCCTTCTGCCGGCGGGGGGCGTCCTCTTTCTCTACGGCCCCTTCATTGAGTCCGACATCGAGACCGCGCCCTCCAACCTCGCCTTCGACGCCGACCTCAAGCGCCGCGACGGCGCCTGGGGCCTGCGCCGCCTGGACGCGGTGACCGCCCTGGCCGCCCGCCACGGCCTGGGCCTTGCCGAGCGCATCGCCATGCCGGCCAACAACCTGGCCCTGTTGTTCCGCAAGGTTTGAGCGCCGCCGCTCCCTTTCACTCCCTCCCCACCAGGTCCCGCCGGGCCTTTTCCAGTTCCTCGGCGTAGCGGCGGGTGGCGTAGGCTTCGGAAAGGACGCCCAGCACCTCGCCGGCCTCGCCCAGGACCGCCAGTTCGTCGCTCTCGGTGGCGTCGAAGACGCGCATGATGTCCTTGATGGTCATGGCCGGGGTGAGCCAGGCGTCGCGGTTGATGGCCAAAGCGCCCACCGGCCCCGCCTGGTCGTGATCGGCGTAGACGGCGGCGAGGCGGATCACCCCAGCGTAGCGGCCCTGCGCGTCCACGGCCACCACCCGGCGGGTGGACCCCAGGGGGAAGCGGCGGCGGAATTCCTCCAGGGAGGCGGCGGCCGGCGTGGTGGCGGCGTCGGCGCGCATCATCCGCCCGGCTGTCAGGGTGCGCAGCCAGCCCACGTCGTGGGCGCTGCGGATGGTCTCGCCGCGCAGGTGCAGGCGCCAAGTGGAGAAGGAGTAGCCGAAGGTCTCGCGGACCACCACGCTGGCGACCATGGCCCCGGTCAGGGTGGCGGCGGCCAGGGCGAAGTCGCCGGTGGTCTCCAGGACCAGGAAGGTCATGGTGAACGGCCCGCCGACGATGGCCACCGCCAGGGCGCCCATGCCGACCAGGGAGGCGGCCAGGGGGTCGATGCCGGTGTCGAACCCGACCGCGGCGAGGCAAAGGACGAACAGGCGGCCGATCATCGAGCCCAGATAGAGGGAGGCGAAGAACAGGCCGCCGCGAAAGCCGAAGCCCAGGGCGACGATCGACGCCGCCGACTTGGCGAGGATGAGAAAGATCAAGGTCCCCATGGCCAGGTCGGCGAAGAGGCCGGCCCGCATCGCCCCGTGGCCCGACGACAGGGTCTGAGGCGCGGCGAAGGCCAGGGCGGCGAGCAGCAGGCCGCCCAGCATCGGCCGCGGCCAAGCCGGCCCGGGCAGGGCGCCGACCAGCCGATCGGTCGCCGCCACCAGGCGCATGATGGCGACCCCGATCAGGGCGCAGATCAGGCCCAGGGCCGCGAACAGCAGATAGTGGGTGACGGTCAGGGTGTCGGTGGCCAAGGCGTGGATGGAGAGCGGCTGGACGCGCATCAGGCCGGTGACCAGGGTGGCGGCCAGGGCGGCGACGACCACCGGGGCGACATTGGCCACGGCGTAGGAGCCGATGATGATCTCGAAGCCGTAGAAGGCGCCGGTGAGGGGGGCGCCGAAGGCCGCCGCAATCCCCGCCCCCGCCCCGGCACCCACGAAGGTGCGCAGATCGTTGCGCCGCAGGTTGAGCGCGCCGCCGGTGAGCGAGGCGATGGCCGAGCCGATCTGGACGTAGGCCGCCTCCAGCCCCACCGAGGCCCCAAAGCCGTTGGAGATTATGCTCTGCACGCCGACGAACAGGCTGTCGCGCATGGACATGCGGCCGCCGTGCAGGGCGTTGGCCTCCACCGGGTCCACCGCCGGCTTGGGCCGCCGCGCCACCCACAGCCAGGTGACGAGCCCGAAGAGCAGGCCGCCGGCGGGCAGCACGATCAGGCGGGCGGCCGGCAGGGCGGCCAGGCCCGACAGCCGCTCGCCGGGGCCCAGGCCGTAGAGGACGATCTGCAGGCCGTGGGCGGCGGCGCTCACCGCCGCCGTCGCCAGGCCGGCGGCGGCGCCGATGGCGGCGGCGATGACCGCCAGCCACAGCTCGCTGGCGCGGATACGGCGGCGCAGGTAGGCCAGGGCGCCCAGGCGGCCATGCGGCGGCGGGTGCGGGGCCGCGCGGGCCAGGCGCTCACGAATTCGCCAGACCCGCCGGGGCTCGCTCATCGATCGACGATCCGCTCGGGATGGGTAAAGATGGCGTGACCGTCATCGCGGGCCAGGCCGATCAGGGTCATTCCGGCGGCTTCGGCTTGGCGGATGGCCAGAGCGGTGGGGGCCGAGATCGCCGCGAGCAAGGCGACGCCGGCGGCGGCGGTCTTGTCGATCATCTCATAGGAAAGGCGGCTGGTGACGACGATGAAGGCGCCGGCCGGATCGAGCCCGGCGCGCAGGGCCGCGCCGACCAGCTTGTCCAGGGCGTTGTGGCGGCCGACATCCTCGCGCACCAGGGCGACGGCGCCGGACGCATGGGCCCAGGCCGCGGCGTGGGTGGCGCGGGTCAGGCGCCCCAGGCGTTGGCCGTTCTCCAGAGCGGCGAGCGCGGCCTGGATGGCGGGGCGGGAAACGCGCGGCCCCTTCCCCACCGCCGCAATCGGCCGCACCGCCTCCTTCAGGCTTTCCACGCCGCACAAACCGCAGCTCGACCTGGCCTCCAGGGTGCGGCGGCGGGCCAGGGTCAAGGCCGCTCCGGCGCGGGGCGCGAGCAGTACGTCGGCGAGCAGGCCCTCCTTGGCGACCCCGACGCTTACCTTCTCGATGTCGGCGAAGGCGGCGATGCGTTCGGTGACCGTGAACCCCACCGCCAGGTCCTCCACATCGGCCGGCGTCCCCATCACCACGACATAGGGGCGGCTGTCGTAGGAAAGGCCGATCGCCGCCTCGTCGGCCAGGAGCCGCCTGATCGGCCGGGCGCGGCGCGTCGCCGCGGACCACAAGCTGGCGCCGTGATCGAACGTGGTAGGGGGAAACGCTTCGTCGGTCATCGCGGTCAACCTACCGGCTTGGGGCCGACGGGTGAACCGCCCGGTCACCCCGGCAGGGCGACGGCGGTGTCGACCAGGGCGCCGCAGTTGGCCGCGTTGATGGCGACGGCCTTGCCCAGGGTGAAGACGCCCGGCATCTGACGCCCCATGGCCCGCAGCACCAGGGAGGCGTCGAACCGGCTCAGCCCGGTCGCGTAGAGCGCCGTCAGGGTGTTGGCGCAGAAGGCCTGGGTGTCGGACGCCTTCTTGGCGTTATTGGCCAGGAAGGCGGTGTACCAGCTTTGGGTCTTGACGAAATCCTGGATGGTGACCTGCGAGGATAGCGATTCCTGCAGGATGGAGGCGTCGCTGGCGTGGGCCGCTATGTCCGCCTTCAACGCCTCCACCCCGTCGGGATGGAAGACGGCCGCCGGGCCGCCCGGCTCATAGGAACAAAGGTCGCGGGGATCGAAATAGGAAGGGCGCGGACAGGCCAAGCGGATACGCCACACGCCGACCGGCTTGTCCCTCCCGCGGCCATCGGCGTCGGGGAGGTCGGCGGCGTCGCCCTGGGTGCGGACCAGGCCCCAGGGTACCGTTCCGGCGATCTCGACCTCGGCGTCGGCGGTCCAGTTCTGCGCCAGGCGCCCCAGTTCTATGTCCTCGGTCAGATCCTGTGACCACAGGCCGCCCAGCGCGCCGTCGATGGCGGCCGCGGCGTTGCTCAGGTCGGTCTTCGACAGGGTGGTCAGAAGGGTCGAGGTCGGCGAGGCGATGCCCACCGCCGTCTGCACCGCCTTGAGGACCATGGCGGTCCCCTGAACCTTCAGGTCATCGGAAATCTTGGCGTTCAGGTGGAGGGTGATCGCGGTGTTGGGCCGTATCCTGAATAGGGGCGCCTGCACGTGCGACGACATGAAGTCGGTGACGAACACCTCGCCGGTCCCGCGCACGCTGGAGTGGGAGATCGAATAGAGCGGCAGCGGGACGGTGAGATCGGGATCGTTGAGATTGGCGGTGGCCAGGGCGGTTATGGTGACCGTCCTGTTGGCGAAAAGCCGGGCCAGCGCCCCGCGCCGCTCCTTGTCATAGGCCCGGAGCCGGCCCGATGGGGCCCAGGCCCCGCCCGCCGCGGCGCGGTCGGTCTCGACCAGGATGCGCGTGTAGAGTTCAGCCAGATTGCGGGGCGCTCCGGTGGCGGGCCAGCGCGAGCGGTCCACCCCGATATAGCGCACGATTTCGATCGGACTGGCCGGGGCCGCGGAGACCGCGGACCTCTCGCCCCCAAACGCCTCGGGAGCGGGCGCCATCGCCTCGGCGGCGACCGGCGGCGGCGGGG
>JBBRQW010000074.1:0-14326 GCA_038225765.1 Caulobacterales bacterium
CGACCTGGCCCAGCTCGCCGCCCTGCGCGCCGGCTTCGGCATCTGCGCCTGCCAGCCGGCCATCGCCCGCCGCGACCCCGACCTCGTCCCCATACTGGCGGGCGCCTTCGGCTTCGACCTGGAGGCCTGGGTGGTCATGCACGAGGATCTCAAGGCCAGCCGCCGCATGCGCCTGATGTTCGATCATCTGGTCGAGGGGCTGAAGGCCTATGTGGCGGTCCGCTGAACGGACGCCTTGAATTAACTTCCCCGTCCGCCTAGGTTCCCCGCCTTCGCCGATAAGGCGGCGCGCGCTCGTAGCTCAGCTGGATAGAGCACCAGACTACGAATCTGGGGGTCGGGCGTTCGAATCGCTCCGAGCGCGCCAATAACTTGCGCCGCCGTTGAGGCGCGGCGCGGCCGGCCGATGAGTTCGTGGGGCAGGAGCGGAAAATGAAACGGATTTTGTCGTCGTTGGCGCTGGCCCTGGTCGCCCTCTTTCCGCTGTCGGCCTGGCCCGCGTCCACGCTCCGACCGCCGGCGATTCCGGCGCACGGGGCCTATCTGGGAGCGTTGGTCAACCCGAAGGGCCTCTCCGGCCCGGCGGGGGACGAGAAGCCGATGAAGATCGTGGGCCAGCTCGCCGCCTTCAACGCCGCGGTCGGCCGCCCGGTGGCCATCCTCCACGCCTTTTCCAGCTTCACCGATCCGCTGCCGGTCAAGACCCTCGCCGCCATCGAGAACAACGGCTCGATCCCGCTTCTCGACTGGCATTGCGGCAATCTCGTCGATATCAACGCCGGCAAGTACGACAACCTGATCCACGCCTACGCCAAGGGCGTCCGGGCGTTCGGCAAGCCCATGTTCCTGCGCTGGTACTGGGAGATGAACCTCGACAAGCACAAGGCCAAGTCGTGCGACGCCTATGGCCATGGGCCGGCCTTCATCGCCGCGTGGCGGCGGATCCGGACCATCTTCAGGTCCGAGGGCGCGACCAACGCCGCCTTCGTCTGGTGCCCCAGCGGCCACGGCGACGTCGCCCCCTACTATCCCGGCGACGCCTACGTGGATTGGGTGGCCGGCGACAAGTTCGACCGCCGCTCGCTGGGCGAATCGGCCTTCGCCATCATGTTCGGCGATTTCTTCGCCAGCCTCCCCAGCCACGACAAGCCGATCATGGTCGGCGCGACCGGCGCGCCGGCCGAGGACCAAGCGGCCTTTATCCGAGGCATCGCCCGAGACGCGCCCAAATTCCCCAAGATCAAGGCGATCATGTATTTCGACGCCCCCGGCAAACACGGCTTCCAACTGCAGGGCGAGGGCCTGGCCGCCTTCAAAGCGTTGGTCGCGGATCCTTACTTTTCATTTCGGGGGTGACACGGATTGAGGCGCTACGCTCGACCGTCTGAGCAAGGTTGTGGGCGTGCTGGACCGAGCCGAAGGCGGCGGCTGACCGGCCACGGCAGCCCAAACGCTACCGCGACAGGCCTTCCACGGCATAGACGCGGAAATTCGCGTATTTGTCTCCCATCTTCTTGGCCTCCCTATAGGCCGAAGACCCGAAGGCGGCCCGCGCCTTCTCCAGGCTGCCGAAGACCATGATGGCAATGCGCGGTTTGGGCGGCTCGCCGAAGAGGGCGGCGGTCGCCCCGCCGCGAACCAGATATGTCCCCCCGCCCGCCGCGATGGCCTTCACCGCGCCCGGTACATACTCCTTCTCGTAAGGAACGGGGTTCTTCACGTCGATCTCCGCGACGACGTAGGCGGGCGGGCTGGCCTGGGCATGAAGGGCCTGGACGGCGGCGGCGCCGAGCGCCACTCCCGCCAGGATCGACAATGCGACGGTGTGGCGCGTCTTCATCGTTGCCTCCGAGTGACATTTGACGAACGGCGGGAGAGCTCAGGCCCCCACCGCCAGGGCCCTGGGCGCGGCGGCCTGCTCGACGAACAGGCTGGTGTAGGCCTCGATCATCTTGCCGATGTCGAAGTTGAGCGCGCGGGCCTTGCCGCTGGCCTTGAGGCGGGCGGTCAGATCGGGCTGTTCCAGCAGCCGGTCGATGGCCGAGCCGAAGGCGGCGGCGTCGCCCGAGGGGACCACCCAGCCGCTCACCCCATGCTCCACCACCTCGCGGGGGCCGTAGTCGCAGGCGGTGACCAGGGCCGGCGCGCCGCAGGCCAGGGCCTCGGCCACCACGCTCGGGAACCCCTCCCAACGCGAGGGCAGGACGAACAAGGCCGCCTTCGACAGCCAGGCCCACGGATTGACCGCGAAACCCGGGAAGATCACCCGGCCCCCCAATCCGAGCTGGGCGGCCTGGCGCTTGAGATCGGCCTCCAGGCTGCCGCGGCCGAGGATCACCAGATCGTAATCCTTGGCCGCCCGGCTGCCCGCGAAGGCCTTGAGCAGGACATCGTGGCCCTTCTGGTATTCGAGCCGCCCGGCGGTGACGATGAAGGGCCGCGCCGGGGGCCGGGGCAGAGCCTCCCCCGCCAGACGCTGGATCGCGGCCAGGTCGATGGGATTGTGGATCACCCGGATGCGGCCGCGGTCGAGATCGAGCGCCTCGCGCAGGCCGTGCGCCATCTCGTGGGAATTGGCCAGGAAACAGTCGGCGGCGCGGTAGCAACGGCGGGTAAGCCCCTTGATCAGGGCCCGGCCGGTGGGATTGGTCAGTTCGTCGTCGATCACCGCGTCGGTGTTATTGCCTTCGCGGGCGATCCAGCGCGGCCGCGCCTCACCCAGGCCTTTGAGGACAAAGTAGGTGAGGACGCTCATGCCCTTCGAGAAGCTCATGACCACGTGCGGGCGGTGGGCGCGGATCATGCTGGAGACGTTGGCCGGCGCGAACACCGCCCCGGCGATCAGTTTGCGCGGCCGGTAGAAACTGGAGTTGTGGCCCTCGAAGGCCAGCCAGTCCTGGCCGATCGGCGAGACATCGATGCGCGTCGCGTCGGCGTCGCCCAGGAATGGGCCGGCCTTGCGCAAAAGGCCCATGCGCACGTCGATCAGATCGGGATCGCAGCGGTTGAGCAGATGCACCGCCACCCGCTCGGCCCCGCCGCCATGGAGCGAAGACAGCAGGAGCATGACGCGCAGACGCTCGATCATGCTAAGTCCCCGCCGGCGAATCCGCCCCGTGGCCTAGCTTCTAGCCTCGCCGGGCGAGAAGAAGCAATGATTGTCGTGTTCCAGCCGCGCTTGAAAGGGGAGGCTTGATCGATCTCCAACTCCTCGTCGGCGCGGGCGACTTCTGGGCGCGCGCGGCGCAAGACATCGCCCGCGCGCGGCGTCGCCTCTACGTTCAGGCGATGACCTTCGAGGGCGACGCGGCTGGGCGGCCGGTCGCCGCGGCCATCGTGGCCAGCCGCGCGGCGGAGCGCCGGGTGCTGATCGACTGCTATTCGCTCCATGTGGTCAACGACCGCTTCATTCACGCTCCCGCCGCCCTCCTGGACCGGGGCCTGCGCGGCGAGGCGCGCGCCACCCGCGTCCTTTTCGGCGAGATGGCCAGGGCCGGCGCGAAGGTGCGGTTGACCAATCCGGTCGGGCCGCTGTTCCTGCGCTACCCGGCCCGCAACCACAAGAAGCTGATCGTCGCCGACGATGTCGCCTATGTGGGCGGGATCAACTTCAGCGACCACAACTTCATTTGGCCCGACTTCATGATCCGCCTGGAGGGCGCGGCGGCGGCCGATCTTTTGGCCGGGGATTTCGAGGCCACCTTCGCCGGCGCGCCGCGCCCCTGGCGGGCCGACCTGGGCGAGGTCCAGCTCCTCTCCCTGGACGGGCGGAGCAACGCGCGGGGCTTCGCGCCGGTCATGGATCTGATCGACGCGGCGCGGCGGGAGATCACCGTTCTCAGCCCCTATCTGACCTTCCCCTTCACCGACGAATTGGCGCGGGCGGCGGGACGGGGGACGCCGGTCCGCCTGATCACGCCGCTCGCCAACAACAAGCCCATGGTGCGCGAAGCCCTGCTCGCCGCCGCGGCGAGGGCTGGATTCGAGGTGCGGCTCCTGCCGGAGATGAGTCACCTCAAGGCGATGCTGATCGACGGCGAGGCCCTGGTGGTGGGCTCGTCCAATTTCGATTTCGTGAGCTGGACGGCGGAGGAAGAGCTGTTGGCGGTGATCGCGTCGCCGGCCCTGATCGCGGATTTCCAGCGGCGGATCGTCGAGCCCGCCCTGACCGGCGCCCTGCCGGCCGGCGCCCATCGCCCCTCGGCCCTGGCCGGTCCCGTCGGCGCGCTCGCCCTTCACCTCGCCGACCGCCTGATCCAAGGCGCAAGGCTGGCGCCGCGAACCGCCATCGACTGGCGGGGTTAGGGCCGTGACCGGGCCGCTTTGGGCGCGGATTCTTTTGACCGGAATCGACCCATGGCTGACTCGGTGAAAGTCTGCTTGCCGCTCGATCCATAGCTCGGCTGTTGCTGACATTCACGGGCGGTGCCAAGCTATGTAGATGAAATTGGCACTCGCCCTGGTCGCCTGCGCTTTTCTCTATGGCCCCACCGTTAGTAGCAAGGAGACAGTGGTTGGATCATATCCTCACTGGGTAGAGAGGATTCCGGAGCAGTTTGGCGGCGGCTGGGATGAGGAAGTTCAGGACAGATGCGCAGACCGTGAATCGCGATATCATATCTCTTCAACGGAGATTTCCGAATTTGAGGTTCTTTGGCATGTTCGCAGCGTGAAGTTGCTAAGTCCCGCTTCCTTTGAAGCGTCAGCCGTGAGTGATGCTGCATTCGGCCCACCCAGCAAAACGGTCTGGCGCTTCCGTCTTGTGGATGGCGGCGAGGGCCTCACCGAGCCCGGCGCACGAGGCGTCATCTATCGGCGATGCCCACTTCCAGGCGGGGGCCGCTAACCACCCCTCTCGGAAGTTCGAAGCGTCCGCTTCCGGCATGTTTTGCTGGCGCGGCTGAAACGGGGCATGGAGGAGGCGTGAATGCCCGCGATGAGCGGGTTAAAGGTTCCCTTAGCCCCTAAGCCGCCGCCGCCCGCTGGGGCGAGCGCCAGGCGTCGAGGAAACTCGCCTGATGGACGCAGCTCACCGTGCAGAACGGCGCGCAGGGCTTGGCGGTGCGGTATTCGCGGGCGATGTCGGCCGATCCGTATTCGAGCAGGGGCGTTCCCGGCGCGCCGCGCTGCTGCGAGCAATAGTGAACCAGCCCGTCCTCGCAGATGTAGAGGTAACGCGCCCCGGTCCGGCAGCGCCAGGCGTTGGGCTTGCCCGCCATCAAGTTCCTCTGGAACATCAGATAGTTGACCCGATGGGCCAGGGAGCCCTTGGCCATCAGGGCGTGGTAGACCCGCCGCTGGCCGGCCGACAGGGGCGCGAGGGTCCCTTCCGCGTCGTGCAGCACCCCGACCGTATGGCTGAACCCCAGATCCTTGGCCGCCTGGGCGACCACGAGGGCGTCCTGGGTGCGCTCATCCGAAATGCCGAGCACCGAATTGATGTTGACGTGGAATTTGGCGTGCCGGCTGAGCAGCTTGAGCTTGCCGGCCAGGGATTTGAGCGTCTTCTTGGAGATGGCGTCCGGTTTCAGGCCGTCGATGGAGATCTGAAGTTCCTGCAGGCCCGCCGCGTTCATGCCCTCGATCCGCTTCACCGTCAGCAGAAAGCCGTTGGTGATGGTGGTGGCGACCATGCCCAGGGCGCGGACGCGGGCGACAATGGTGTCGTGGCCCGGATGGGTGAGGGGTTCGCCCCCGGTCAGGGTGACGATCTGGGTCCCCAGCCGCGCCAGGGCTTCTATCCGCGCCAGGATGTCATCGAGAGGGACGGGTTTGGAGACCTTGTCGTATTCGCTGCAATAGGCGCACTCGAGATTGCAGTATCGGCTCACCACCACATGGGCGAGCATGGGCCGGCGCGTCGAGGTCAGCACCCTTGCGGCGACCTTCAGCCCCTCCCCCAACGTCACGCCCGCCATGAAAACCCATCTTGTTCAACTGGCCCCATAGATGGCCTCTCCCGCCGCCCCTGCCACCTCAAGGGTGGTTCAAGCGGATGTACACGGTGGTCTCACCAACCTTGGCCTGGAACTTCACCGATTCGTAGGACGGCTTGGCGAACAGGATTCGAGGGTTGTTGGTGAAACCGTAGGCCTCGGTGGGGCCGAATACGCCGAGGTCCAGCTTATGACTGGAATTGGCGTCGTGATAGACGGCCACGGCGTAGGTCCCGGGCCCGCGCAGCCAGATGCACATCTTCGTCTCCGGCGCCTGGGCCGGAACGCTCCACACCTTCAACGCCCCGTTCTTGATCAGGAACTGGCTCTTGTCGCCCGGATAGAGCGAGGCGGTCATCAGCCCCCTGTCGGAGCGCACCCCAGTGACGACGACGAAGAGCTTCGCCTCGCCGGGAGCCCCCTGGCAATCCTGCGCGTGGGCGCCGACGGGCGCCGCGGCGAGCGCGGCGAGCGCGGCGATCGAGCGTGATTTCAACAAGGTCATGCAGATCTGGCCCCGTGGTCTGGCCGGCGTATCGGGGCGCCTCATGTCCGAAATATGGTTTGGGGACGGTGAGCGGCCCCGCCTCGCCGGGCCAGGAATCCGTCGATGCCGGCCTTGGCGGCGGGAAAGCTCAGGTTCTCGGCCATCCGCTCGCCGGCCAGGGCGTATGCGTCCGCGGCGGTCATTTCGACCTGCGCCCGGAACAGCGCCTTGCCCAGCGCCACCGCTTCGGGGGCCTTGGCGGCGATGGCGCCGGCGACCTCGTCCACCATCCGGTCCAGATCGGCGGCGGGCGTGGCCCGGTTGATCAGGCCGATCGCCTGGGCTTCGACGGCGCCGACGAAGCGGCCGGTGAGCAGCATTTCCAGCGCCGCCCCGCGCCCGACCTTGCGCGACAGGGCCACCGATGGCGTCGAACAGAAAAGGCCCAGGTCGATCCCCGACACCGCGAACCGCGCGTCCTCGGCCGCATAGGCCAGGTCGCAACTGGCCACCAATTGGCACCCCGCCGCCACCGCCGCGCCATGCACCCGCGCGATCACCGGCTTGGGCGAGGCGCCGATGGCCCGCATCAGTTCACTGCAGCGGGCGAACAACGCCTCGTGCCCGGCCTTGTCGTCGTCGGCCCTAAGGTCGCCCAGGTCATGGCCGGCGCAGAAGACCTTGCCGGCGGCGGCGAGCACGACCACCCGCACGGCCGGGTCGGCGGCGCTGGCCGCGATCGCCGCGCCCAAGGCCTCGATCATGGCTTCGGAAAGGACGTTGGCCCGCCCCGGATCGTTCAGGGCCAGGCGGGCGATCGGGCCGTCGATTTGGCGCTGGACCAGGTCGGTGGGCATGGCGGCGTCCTCAGCCAAGGATGGAAGCCGCAGATTGCGCCGCGATCTCGAACGACCGCAAGCGCGCCGCGTGGTCGAAGATCGAGCCGGTGACCATCAGCTCGTCGGCGCCCGTCCGCTCGACGAACGCCGCCAGCCCGGCCCTGACCGTCTCCGGCGCGCCGACGATGGCGCACGAAAGGGCCTGACCCAGCATCGCCGCCGCGGCCGGATCGAGGCGGCTTTCCATGTCGTCCACGGGCGGCGGCAGGAGGCCCGGCGTCCCGAACCTCAAGGCCACGAAGGCCTGCTGCAGGGAGCTGAACAGCCGGCGCGCCTCGGTATCGGTCCCGGCGGCGATGACGTTGACGCCCAGCATCACATGCGGGCGCGCCAGGCGTTCGGAAGGCTGGAAGGTTTGCCGATAGATGGCCAGGGCCCGCTCCAGATCGGCCGGCGCGAAATGCGAGGCGAAGGCGTAGGGCAGGCCGAGCATGGCCGCCAGTTGGGCCCCGTAGGTGCTCGATCCCAGGATCCACGTCTCCACCGCGAGCCCCGCGCCCGGCACCGCCCGCACCGCCTGTCCCGGCTTCACCGGCTCGAAATAGTGCAGGAGTTCGACCACGTCCTGGGGGAAGGTGTCGGCCCCGCCGGAAAGGTGGCGGCGCAGCGCCCGCGCGGTCAGTTGATCGGTCCCCGGCGCCCGCCCCAGTCCCAGGTCGATGCGCCCTGGATAGAGAGACGCCAGGGTGCCGAACTGCTCGGCCACCATCAGGGGCGCATGGTTGGGCAGCATGATCCCGCCGGCCCCGACGCGGATGCTCGCCGTCCCCGCGCCGATGAACGCCAGCGCCACCGCCGTCGCCGCGCTGGCGATCCCTGGCATATTGTGGTGTTCGGCCAGCCAGAAACGCTTGTAGCCCCAGCCCTCGGCGTGGCGGGCCAGATCGAGGCTGCCGCGCAGCGACTGGCCGGCGTCGCCGCCTTCGACAATGGGCGAGAGATCGAGGATCGAGAGTGCGGTCATGGGCGGCGATGATGGTAGAGAGTGATCGCCTCATGGCAAAGCAGGATCGGCCCAGGATGCCCGCAACGCCGCTTCCCCGGATCTGGGACATCAGCCAGACGCTGCGGCCAGGGCTGCCGGTGTGGCCCGGCGACACGGCGTTTGCGCATCGCCGGCGCTGGTCGATGAACGAGGGCTCGCCGGTGAACGTCGGCGCCTTCGAGACCACGGTTCACGCCGGCGCCCACGCCGACGCGCCGCTGCACTATCAGGCGCAGGGCGCGAGCGCCGGCGAGGTGTCCTTGCAGGCCTACATCGGCCCATGCGTGGTGGTGGACGCGCGTGGTTGCAAGGCGGCGATCACCCGCGAATTTGTCCAGGAAGCCTTGCCCGCGCCGCCCGAACGGGTGCTGTTCCGCACCTATGGGCGTTTTCCCCACGATGCGTGGACAAGAGATTTCACCGCCGTCGATGCTGGGGCGATCGCCTGGCTGGCGGAGCGCGGCGTCAGGCTGATCGGGGTGGATTCGCCCTCGCTCGATCCACAGGATTCCAAGACCATGGACGCCCATCTGGCCGTGCTGGCGGCCGACATGCGGGTGCTGGAGGGCCTGGTGCTGGATGACCCGCCGCCGGGAGACTACGAACTGATCGCCCTGCCGCTGAAGCTGGCGGGGCTGGACGCTTCGCCGGTGCGGGCGATCCTCAGGGAGCTGATGGGGTGAGCGTCACCTTGGAAGAAGTTCGCTCGTGGGACGGCGCCGATCCGCTGCGCGGCTTTCGCGACCGCTTCGTTCTGCCGCCGGGGGTGACCTATCTGGACGGCAATTCCCTTGGGCCCCTGCCGAGGGCGGCCAAGGACCGGCTCACCGCCGCCGTCGAGGAGGAATGGGGGATCGGGCTGATCCGCAGCTGGAACGACGCCGACTGGATCGGAGCGCCGGCGCGGGTCGGGGGCAAGATCGCCGGCCTGATCGGGGCGTCGGCGCACGAAGTCGTGGCCGCCGATTCCACCTCGGTGAACCTGTTCAAACTGCTCGCCGCGGCCCTCGCCAGCCGCCCCGACCGCCGGGTGATCCTCACCGAAAGCGGCAACTTCCCCACCGACCTCTACATCGCCCAGGGCGTGGCTTCATGTCTGCCCGGCGTCGAGGTCCGGGCGGTGGCGCGCGAGGCGGTGGAGGGCTCGCTCGACGCCGACGTCGCGGTCGTCCTGCTCACCCACGTCCACTACAAGACCGCCGAGCGGTGGGACATGGCGGCGATCACCGCCCGCGCCCATGAAGTCGGCGCCCTGGCGCTCTGGGACCTGAGCCACAGCGCCGGCGCCGTCGAAGTCGATCTGAGCGCCTGCCGCGCCGATCTGGCGGTCGGCTGCGGTTACAAATACTTGAATGGCGGCCCCGGCGCGCCGGCCTTCCTGTTCGTGGCCGAACGTCTGCAGGAGGAATTGCGCTCGCCCCTCTCGGGGTGGATGGGCCACGCCGCCGCCTTCGACTTCACCGACGACTACCGGCCGGCCGCCGGAATCGAGCGGTTCCTGTGCGGCACCCCGCCGATTCTGGGGTTGCTGGCCCTGGAGGTGGGGGTCGATATCGCCCTGGAGGCCGAGATGGGCGCGGTGGAGCGCAAGGCGGCGCGGCTGTGGGATCTCTTCGCCGACCAGGTCGAGGCGCGGTGCGGCGGGCATGGCTTCGAACTTCTCACCGGACGCGACCCGGCGCGGCGCGGCAGCCACATCGCCTTCGCCCACCCGGAGGGCTATCGCATCGTGCAGGCCTTGATTTCGCGCGGCGTGATCGGCGATTTCCGCGACCCCGACGTGTTGCGGTTTGGGATCACGCCCCTCTATCTCGGCTATGAAGACGTGTGGCGCGCCGTCGAGACCCTGTATGAGGTGATGCAAGATGGCGACTGGCGGGCCGCCCCGGCGCGCTCGACCGGCCGCGTGACCTAACCCCATGAACTACTATTTCCTGGGCGTCGCGGGCGCGGGGATGAGCGCCTTGGCCTCGATTCTCGTCTCGGAGGGCCACCGGGTGTCCGGTTCGGACGCCCAGGTCTTCCCGCCGGTCAGCACCTATCTCGATCGCCTGGGAATTGCCTGGCGCGACGGCTTCGCCGCCAGCCTCGTCCCGCCGGACATCGACGCGGCGATCGTCGGCGCCAGCGCCAAGCTCGATCTGACCCGCAACCCCGAATTGGCCGAACTCAAGCGGCGCGGCGTGCCGCGCTACAGCTTCCCAGAATTCCTCGGCCGCCACACCGAGGGGAGGGACACCATCGTCATCGCCGGCAGTTTCGGCAAATCCACCCTGACCGCGCTCTGCGCCGTGGCGATGCGCGAAGCGGGGCGCGATCCTGGGTATTTCATCGGCGCGATTCCCCTGGATCTTGAAACCACCGGTCATGCCGGCCGCGATCCCGCCTTCCTGATCGAGGGCGACGAATACATTGTCGGCGAGGCCGACCGGCGCTCCAAGTTCGTGCTCTATCACCCTGCTTGCGTTCTGATCAGTTCGTTGATCCACGACCATCTGAACGTCTTTCCGACCCTCGCCTCCTACGAAGCCGCCTTCGCCGAGCTGATCGCTCTGCTGCCGCGCGAGGCGCTTTTGGTGTGCGCGCACGGATTCGAAGCCTTGCATCGTCTCACGGCGGGGCGAGCGGTGGTCTGGTACGGCCTCGCGCCCTGCCCCGGCTATCACGCCGACGGGGTGGAGATCGGCGAAGTCAGCCGCTTCGACCTGATCACCCCGCGCGGCCGGCGGATCGCCCTGGAGACCGAGCTTCTGGGCCGGCACAACATCGAGAACATCGTCGGCGCGGCGGCGCTGCTGCTCGAACGCGGCGACATCGACGCGGCGGCGCTGCAACGCGGGGTGCGCCGGTTTCGCGGCGTGGAGCGGCGGCTGGACAAGAAGACCGCCTCCTCGAGCGTTCCGGCCTACGAGGGCTTCGGCTCTTCCTACGAAAAGGCGCGCTCGGCGATCGAAGCCATCGCCCTGCACTTCCCCGGCCGCCCGGCGGTGGTGGTGTTCGAGCCCCACACCTTCAGTTGGCGCAACGCCGAGTCGCTCTGCTGGTACGACACGGTGTTCGACGGCGTGGCGCGAGTCCTGCTGCTGCCGCCGCCGGGGCACGGGGCGGGGAGCCATCGGCAATTGAGTCAGGAGGAAATCCTCCAACGCATTCGCGGCGCGGGGGTGGCGGCGCGGGGCTTCGCCGGCGGGTCCGAAGTGTTGGCGGACCTGGAATCGAGTCTCACCGGCGATGAGGTGGTGCTGCTATTGTCGTCCGGCCCCCTGGACGGGCTGGCCCGCTCGGCGCCATCCATGCTGGACGCGCGTTTTGGCCAGAACGGGACTGGCCGCCTTGGCGGAAAAATCGAGGCTAACCCATGCTCAAACTGAACGATTCGACCCTCCTGCGGACGAAGGCCTACGTGGACGGCGCCTGGATCGACGCGGCGTCCGGCGAAACCTTCGCCGTGACCAACCCGGCGGGCGGGCAAACCCTGGCGATCATCGCCAACCTCGACGCCGCCGACGCCCGGGCCGCCATCGAGGCGGCGCAGCGCGCCATGCCGGCGTGGTCGGCCAGAACCGCCAAGGATCGCGCCGGCCTGCTCCGTAAATGGTTCGAACTGATCATGGCCGCCCAGGAGGACTTGGCCGCGCTGATGACCGCCGAACAGGGCAAACCTTTGGCCGAATCGCGCGGCGAGATCGCCTATGGCGCGAGCTTCATCGAATGGTTCGCCGAGGAGGCCAAGCGGGTCTATGGCGATGTCATTCCCCCCACCCACGCCGGCAAGCGGATCGTGGTGATCAAGCAGCCGATCGGGGTGGTCGGCGCCATCACCCCGTGGAACTTCCCCAACGCCATGGTGACCCGCAAATGCGCCCCGGCGCTCGCCGCCGGCTGCACCTTCGTGATCAAGCCGCCGCAGGAGACGCCCCTGTCGGCCCTCGCTTTGGCGGAACTGGCGGGTCGGGCCGGCATCCCGGCCGGCGTTTTCAACGTCATCCCCTCGCGGCGCTCCTCGGCGATCGGGCTGGAACTCACCCAGCATCCGGCGGTGCGCAAATTCTCCTTCACCGGCTCGACCGAGGTGGGCAAGCAACTCATGGTCCAGTGCGCCTCGACGGTGAAGAAGGTGTCGCTGGAGCTGGGCGGCAACGCCCCCTTCATCGTCTTCGACGACGCCGACCTCGACGCCGCCGTGGAGGGCGCCCTGGCGTCGAAGTATCGCAACATGGGCCAGACCTGCGTGTGCGCCAACCGCTTCCTGGTCCAGGCGGGCGTCCACGACGCCTTCGCGGCCAAGCTGGCGGCGCGGGTGTCGGCCATGAAGGTCGGCGACGGCGCGGACGAGGGCGTCACCCAGGGCCCGCTGATCAATATGAAGGCGGTGGAGAAGGTCGAGACGCTGCTCGCCGACGCCCTGGCGGCGGGCGCCAAGACGACGGTCGGCGGCCATCGCCATGCCCTGGGGGGCACCTGGTTCGAGCCGACCGTCGTCACCGACGTGACGCCCGACATGACCATTTCCAGGGAGGAAATCTTCGGCCCCGTGGCTACCTTGACCCGCTTCGACGACGAAGCCGAGGCGATCGCCCTGGCCAACGACACCATCTTCGGCCTGGCCGCCTATTTCTACGCCCGCGACCTGGGCCGCGTGGTGCGGGTGGCCGAGGCGCTGGAATACGGCATGGTCGCCGTCAACGACGGCATCCTCTCCACCGAGGTCGCCCCGTTCGGTGGGGTGAAGCAGTCGGGCCTCGGCCGCGAGGGGTCGAAGTACGGGATCGAGGACTATGTCGAGATCAAGTACGTGCTGCTGGGCGGGCTGGGCGGCTAGGCTGGCCCGGTCCGACTTGCCCGCGTGAAGCGACGACTCGTCAGCGTCAATGACCGGATGCAGCAAGGCTACGCCTACGCGTTGACGGAGCCGGCCGGGCGCAATTTCGCGGCGGAGTTCAAGCCCGAACTCACGCCAAAGGAGATGCTCGCGCTGGGCGTCTTCGGCGGCAAGTACATGACCGATTGCACGGCGGAATTCCCCAAGAGCTGGTTCACGAAGGCCAAGCTCTCGCCTCGGGCGCGGGACGCGGCGCTGAACTACTTCGGAGTCGATGCCAGCCAACCCCTTTCGGTCTGGCTGGCGAAAGGCTGGATCCACCCCGACGATCCGCGCGGCTGGTTCCAGTGGTACTGTCGATACTACATGGGCCGGCGGCTGGCCGATGAAGACAAGCGCCAGATCGGCCGCTGGAAAGCCATGCGCCGCCACGCCCAGCAGATTCGGCGCCGTTGCGAGGCCGGCGACCTCTTCTGCCGCCCGCGCCAGCGCCAGGCCCTGCTCCACTGGGCCTACGACAGCCGGCTGATCTGAGCGCGGCTACGATTTTGCCCGGGAGCGATGGTCGCTACTCGGTTCGGACCGCCGCAGTGGGTGGAGCGTGGATGCTGGGTGAACCCTGTCTGTGACGCACTGGTGACGGCTATCACGTTGCCGGATTCCCGGTTGACCTCGAAGTGGATCGGCGGAAAGCTAAAGCTTATTCGGGCCGTCTCGTCGGAAAAGAAATGATTGGCAGACGATTGTTTGTCGTTTCAGCGACGGCGTTCGCGGCGGCGCCGCGCACGAGCGCCGCAGTCTCGTCAGGCGATGTCCTCGCAATGAAGATGATCTATCTCTATCAGCCAAACGACGTACTGCTGGAGCGCGGCTTACAGGTTGATGCCCTCGCCGCATATACGAAACGCCTCGTCGCCAAGGCGAATGCAGTCCTGTCTGCCGCCGGACCCACCGCCGGAGCGTCCGGCGCGCTGGTCGTGGCCCTGAAACCGCCCGCACGATCTAAAGTTTGGGTCATGGTGGGCGAAAAGGCGCGAGAAGCGGAGTTCACTTCCGCCCTAGGCTCCAGACTCATTCACAGCCAGTAAGTGAGGAGCGAGGCGAGGGCGACGGCGGATAGGAAGTTGGCGGCGAGCTTGTCGTATCGGGTGGCGACGCGGCGGAAGTCTTTGATGCGGCAGAAGGCGTTTTCGACCC
>JBBRQW010000075.1:0-13939 GCA_038225765.1 Caulobacterales bacterium
CAGACCAGCTACTGATCGTAGCCTTGGTGAGCCTTTACCTCACCAACTAGCTAATCAGACGCGGGCCGCTCCAATGGCGATAAATCTTTCCCACCCATCTTGTTTAAGGATGGGGGCACATTCGGTATTAGCTCAAGTTTCCCTGAGTTGTTCCGAACCAAAGGGCACGTTCCCACGTGTTACTCACCCGTCCGCCACTAACCCCGAAGGGTCCGTTCGACTTGCATGTATTAGGCCTGCCGCCAGCGTTCGCTCTGAGCCAGGATCAAACTCTCAGGTTGAGTTGACGTTCTGACTTCCGTTTTCGCCGGCCTTGGGAGGCCGACGAGCGTAGTCTGCGTAGTCTATTGACGAGTTCCCAAAACCATCCGCCCAGGGCTTTCGCCCCGGCCAAATGGCCATGGTATGTCTTCAAGAGACCGCATTCTGGTCAGCGTCGATAGACGGTCACGGTTATGACCGTCGCCAGGACGCCGCCGCCTGCGTTTCTCTTTCCAAATCAACGATGTCAAAGACCCATCCGGCTTCACGCCGAACCCGCCGATAACGCCCGGCGGCGGCGAGGAGGGGCGTCTCTATCCGCGCCCCGGCGGACTGTCAATCAGCTTGCGAACTATTCCGGGAAAGCCCTGAATCGAGGCGCAAGCATCGCCTGGGGCCGCCGGGGCATCCCCCATCAGTCCGCCGCGATTCGATTGAAGGGGCGGAAGATATGTCGGCCAGCCAGGAAAATCAAGCGCTATTCGGCGCGGCCGGCGCGGCCGGCCTCACGCGGTCGAGATATAGGCCCTCAGCCCCTCCGCCTCGGCCACCGTCTCGGCGATCTTGGTCTTCACCAGGTCGCCGATGGAGACGATGCCCACCAGGCGGCGGTCGGCGCACACCGGCAGATGGCGGATGCGGCGGTCGGTCATGCGCCCCAGCAGGAAATCCACCGTCTCGGCCGGATCGGCGAAGATCACATCGTGGGTCATGCAGGCGGAGACGGGCCTGGCCAGCCCCTCGGCGCCGGTGTCGGCGACGATGCGCACGATATCGCGCTCCGAGACGATCCCCACCACATCCCGGTCGCCATCCACCACCACGATGGCCCCGACGCGGCGCTCGGCGAGCATGGCGGCGATGGCGGCCACGGTGTCGTGCGGCGAGGCGGTGAAGACGAGGTCGCCCTTGTCCTTCAGAACTTGCGACACCAGCATGGTTTCCTCCCTGTCGGTTGAGGAAGGCGCAGCGTCCGCCCAATCCGGCGACGAATCAAGGCGCTATTGCGTGATCGACGGGCGGACCCCCGCCATTCTGGCCAGCGGCCCGATCAGCAGCAGACCCGCGAAGTAACCGAAGATATGCGCCTGCCAGGCCACCGGCAGGCCGGCCGCGCCGGGGGTCAGGCCCGTGAGGCCGAGGACGGCGTTGACCGCGATCCAGGCCAGGCTCATCCCCACCACCGTCCGCCCGCCGATCGGCCCAAGGCGACCGCGCCCCTCGATCAGCCGGGCCGCCGCCCCCAGCAGGCCCGAGGCCGCGCCCGAGGCGCCGACCAGCGCCCATGGGCGATGCGCGTCGTCCAAGGCGCCCAGAACCCCGGCATAGGCCAGGGCGGCGAGCGCGCCGCAGATCAGGAAGAAGGCGAAGAACGCCGCCGCGCCCCGCGCGCCGCTTCCCAGGTAGCGGGCCACCGGCGCCCCGAAGGCCAGGGTGAAGGCGGCGTTCATCGCCACATGCGCCCAGCTGGCGTGGACGAAGAGATAGCCGACCAGGGGGATCCAACGCCCCGTGTTCAGGTCCTCGTTGGTCAGGGCGAAACGATCCACGCCGACGCCGGCGAGCACCCTGACGGCATGGGCGGCGATAAGAACGCCGATCAGAACCATGACGGTCCACGGCGCGTTGAAGGCCGGCTCCCGGATCGGGCGGCTTGTCTCGTCGAGAGGGGAATTGGCTTTCAAGGGGCGCTCGCCGCGTCCAAAGCGGCCAGGGTCTCGCCGTCCAGCGTCAGCTTGGCGGCCGCCGTGAGTTCGTGGAGCTGGGCGACGCTGGTGGCGCTGGCGATGGGAGCGGTGATCCTGGCCATCAGCCAGGCCAGCGAGACCTGGCCCGGCGTGGCGCCCAGCTTCGCGCTCGCCGCGTCGAGGGCGGCCAGGATGCGCCAGCCGCGCTCGGTGAGATATTTCTTGGCCCCGCGGCCGCGCGGGCTTTTGGCCAGATTGGTCTCGGACCGGTATTTGCCGGTGAGAAAGCCGCTGGCCAGGCCGTAATAGGGAATGACGGCGATACCCTGAGCCGCGCAAGCCGCCGCCAGTTCGCCCTCGAACGCGGCGCGGTCGTAGAGATTGTAGAGCGGTTGCAGAGTCTCGTAGCGCGGCCAGCCGTTCTTCGCCGCCAGGGCGTTGGCCGAGATGAGGCGCGCGGCGCCGAAGTTGGAGGCGCCGACCGCCCGCACCTTGCCGGCGGCGACCAAAGCGGCGAAGGCCTTGCCGGTTTCCTCCTGCGGCGTCGCCGCATCGTCGCAATGGGCCTGGTAGAGGTCGATACGGTCGGTGTGGAGCCGGGTCAGCGAGGCTTCCACCGACCGCGTCATGTGGGCGGCGGAAAGGCCCTTGCGGTCCTCGGCCATCTCCATGCCGAACTTGGTGGCGATGACCACCTTGTCGCGCTTGCCCGACGCCTTGAGCCAGGCGCCGATCACCCGCTCCGAGGCCCCGGCCCCACCCGGCGACCAGCGCGAATAGACATCGGCCGTATCGACGGCGTTGAAGCCGGCGTCCACGAAGGCGTCGAGAATGGCGAACGACGTCGGCTCGTCGGCCGTCCAACCGAATACATTGCCTCCCAGGACCAGGGGCGCGATGGCGATATCGGAGCGGCCGAGTTTGCGCGTTTCCATGCTTCTTGTTCCTACAGCGCCAGCCGACCCATCGGGCGAGATCGTTTTTTAACCACGAAGCCACAAAGAGCGCGAAGATTTACACAACGAAGAAAGAGACTGCGCTTCGCGCGAAGCGCTAAAATCCTATCCTTGGCGATTGGCTTGGTGTCCTTCGTGTCTTCGTGGTTGAATCGTCGTCCGCCCGCCGGTCCGCTCAAGCCACGACGGACTCCTCTCCGAATACCGGAACCTCCAGCGGCGCCGGCGGCGCCTTGCCGAGGATCATGTCGGCGGCCTTTTCGGCGATCATGATGGTGGGGGCGTTGGTGTTGCCGCCGACCAGGGTCGGCATCACCGAGGCGTCGATGACGCGCAGGCCCGCCACGCCCATGACCCTCAGCGACGCATCCACCACCGCGCCTTGGTCGCCCGCCTCCCCCATGCGGCAGGTTCCCACCGGGTGATAGATGGTCTCGGCGGCGCGGCGGATCCAGGCGTCGATGTCGGCGTCGCTCTGGACCCCCTCCCCCGGCTCGATCTCGCCGCCGCGGATGGCGGTCAGGGCCTTCTGGCCGGCCACCTCGCGCACGATGGCGACGCCGGCGCGCAGGGCGCGGCGATCTTCCTCGGTGGCCAGATAACCGGCGAAGATCGCCGGATCGTCGAAGGGATCGGCCGAGCGCAGGGCCACCCGCCCCCGGCTCTCGGGGCGAAGCTGGCAGACGTGGACGGAAAAGCCGTCCTTCTCCACCGCCTGCTTGCCATGATCCTTCATGATCGCCAGCACGCAGTGGAGTTGCAAGTCGGGCCGGTCGAGGTCCGGGCGCGACTTGAGAAAGGCCCCAGCCTCCAGGAAGTTCTGCCGCCCGGGACCGCGGCCGGCCAGCAGGTAGGAAAGGCCGGTCGCCAGTCGGTTGAGCCCCTTGTTGTAGCCGTAGGCGGTCTTCACGCCGGGCGTCTCCCACGACAGGATGACGTCGAGATGATCCTGCAGATTGGCCCCCACCCCCGGCAGATCGTGGATGGCCGCGACGCCCGCCGCCTTCAGGGCGGCCGGGTCGCCGACGCCGGAAAGCTGCAGGATCTGCGGCGACTGCACCGTCCCGGCGCAGAGCAGCACCTCGGCGTCGGCCCGCGCCTGCCGCGTTTGGCCGTTCTGGACGTATTCCACCCCGACCGCGCGGCCGGCCTCGATGAGGATGCGGGTAGTGCGCGCGCCGATTTCGGCCACGAGATTGGGCCGGCCGAGCGCCGGGCGCAGATAGGCGCTCGCCGCGCTCCACCGCCGGCCGTCCTTGATGTTCAACTGGTAGGGGCCAAAACCTTCCTGGCGATGGCCGTTGAAATCCGCGGTGAGGGGGTGGCCGGCCTGGGCGCCGGCGGCGATGAAGGCCGAATAGACCGGGCTCGTGGACGCCGCCTTGGAGATGTGCAGCGGGCCTTCCCCGCCGTGATAGGCGTCGCCGCCGCCCTCCAGCGCCTCGGCTCGCTTGAAATAGGGCAGGACGTCGGCATAGCCCCAGCCGGCCAGGCCCATCTGGCGCCACAGGTCGTAGTCGCGCGGGTGGCCGCGGATATAGATCATGCCGTTGATCGACGACGATCCGCCCCAGCCGCGGCCCCTCGGCCACCACAGCCGCCGGTTATCGAGATGGGGCTCCGGCTCGGTCCAGAAGCCCCAGTTGTGGTCGCCCTTGGCGGCGATCAGCGCCCCCACCCCGGCCGGCATTCTGACCAGGATCGAGTTGTCCTTCTTGCCCGCCTCGATGAGAAGAACCCTCACCGCCGGATCGGCGGTGAGGCGGTTGGCCAGGACGCAGCCGGCCGAGCCGGCCCCGATGACGATGTAGTCGTAACGATCGAGCGCCATGCGCGCCGCGCCTCCCTCTCCGATAGTCAAGCGGCGCGCCGGCGCCCCGGCAGGCGCCGCGCGATCGTCCGCCAAGCCTCGCCGCTCTCATGCAAGCCTAGCAACCGGGCGGCCACAAAGTAAGTGGCGACGCCCACCCCCACCGCGGCGGCGAGGCCGAAGGCGCGGAGCAGCCGCTCGGCGACCACGCTCTCCACCAGATGATTGACCCCCCAGGCGGCCAGTCCGCAAAGCCCGGCCGCCGCCGCGCATTTGAGGAGAAACACCGTCCACTCGCGCGCCCCGCCGATCTCGACCCGCTTGCGCAGGGCGACGGCCAATTGGGCGACATTGACCAGGGCCACGGCCGAGGTGGTCAGGGCCAGGCCCGCGTGGCCCAGGCGGAGCACCTCGAAACCGATAAGGTTCAGGACGAGATTGACCGCGATGCCGATCAGGCTGATCCGCAAAGGGGTGCGCGGCTGGCTCAGGGCGTAGAAGCACGGCACCAGCACCTTGATCGCCGCGTAGCCGGCCAGGCCCACGGCATAGGCTTGCAGGGCCAGGGCGGTCTCGTCGGTGTCGTGGGCGCTGAAGCGGCCATGCTGGTAGATCAGGCCGATGATCGGGTGGGCGAGAACCGCCAGGCCCGCCGCCGCCGGCAGGGCCAGGAACCAGGCCAGGCGCAGAGAGTCGCGCGCCGTTTCGCCAAAACCCTTCATGTCGCCGCGCACGAAGGCGCGGGTCACCGCCGGCAGGGTCGCGGTGGCCAGCGATACGCCGAACAGGCCAATGGGAAACTGCATCAGGCGAAAGGCGCAGGCCAGCCACGACTGGCCGCCGTTGATCTGCGAGGCGAACAGGCCGTTGACCAGCACGTTCACCTGCACCGCCGCGCCGGCGATGACGCTCGGCCACATCAGGGCCCAAAGCTCGCCCAGCCGGGGATCGCGTAGATTGAGCCGCCAGCGGAAGCGAAAGCCCAGGCGGTAGAGCGAGGGAAGCTGCACGGCCAGTTGCGCCACCCCGCCGAGCAATACGCCGAGGCACACGCCGTAGAGGGCGCGCTGGTCGAACACGGGATGGCGCCAATCGGCCCGGGCGCCGGCGTCGAAAGCGAAGGCCAGGCCCACCCCGGCCACGATCGAGACGATGTTGAACACCGTCGAAGCCGAGGCCGGCACGCCGAACACGAAGCGGGCGTTGAGCATCCCCATCACCGCCGCCGCCAGGGACACGAACAGGATGAAGGGAAACAGGATCCGGGTGAGCTGGACGGCCAGTTCGAATTTGCCGGGCACATTGTGGAAGCCGAAATTGGTCGCTTCGACCAGCGCCGGCGCGAAGGCCACGGCGACGACGCACAAAATCCCCATCAGGAAGATCATGGCGGTCAGGATGAGGCTGGCCAGCTCCCAGGCCGTGGCCTCGCCTTCCTTGTCCCAGGCTCGGGTGAAGAGGGTGGTGAAGGAGATCGAAAGGGCGCCCTCGGCGAACAGGTCGCGCAGCAGGTTGGGGATGCGGAAGGCGGCGATGTAGACGTCGAGCAGCTTGCCCGCCCCGAACATGGCGGCGAAGACGATCTCGCGCGCCAGGCCGAACAGGCGCGAGGCGATCACCGCGACGCCCACGATCCCGGCGGCGCGGCGGGTGCTGGGTTCGGCGGCCCGTTCGGTCATGGCCTCTTGTGGCGAGGTTCGTAACTTCCGGCAATGGCGGGAGGGCGGACGTCTCGGCCGCCGAGCCCTTGGCGCGGGCGTCCCGCCCAGCGCTACGCTACGAAGGCCCTAGGAGGCGTAGAACTCGATCACCAGATTGGGTTCCATCTTCACCGGATAGGGCACTTCGGCCAGTTCCGGGGCGCGGATGTATTTGGCGGTCATGGCCTTGGGGTCGACCTCGACGTAGTCGGGAATATCGCGTTCGGCCAGTTGGAGGGCTTCCAGGACCAGAGCCATGTTGCGCGAGCGCTCGCGCACCTGGACCACGTCGCCGGCCTTGACCCGATAGGAGGGGATGTTCACCCGCTTGCCGTTCACCGTCACATGGCCGTGGTTGACGAACTGGCGGGCGGAAAACACCGTGGGGGTGAACTTGGCGCGGTAGACGACCGCGTCGAGCCGCGATTCCAGCAAGGCGATCAGGTTTTCCGAGGTGTTGCCCTTGCGCCGCGCCGCGTCGTCATAGGTGCGGGAGAACTGCTTTTCGGTCAGGTTGCCGTAATAGCCCTTCAGCTTCTGCTTGGCGCGAAGCTGCAGGCCGAAATCGGAAACCTTGTTCTTGCGCCGCTGGCCGTGCTGGCCGGGGCCGTAGGAGCGCTGGTTGATCGGCGACTTGGGCCGGCCCCAGATGTTCTCGCCCATGCGCCGGTCGAGCTTGTATTTCGCCGAATGCCTCTTCGACATGCGTTTGCGTTCTCTTTTCGTCCGACCCGGGCCGGCGCCGCCGGGAAGGGAAGCGCGATCTCAACGGCGGCTGGCGGATCACCCGTCATAAGGCTCCACGCCGCGAGGCGGGCCCGGCGGCGGGAGGGCGGCTTATCGAGGCCGCCGGCCTCAATGTCAAGAAATCTTGGGGGGGCCGGCCGCCGCCTCGGCGTCCGCCTTGGCCGCCGCCAGCTTGGCCAGCACCCGGCCGCGACCCCTGGCCAGCGCCGTCACCACGCCGCGCAGGGTGCGCACCTCCTGGTCGGAGAGCTGGGCGCGGCCGAACGCCACCCGCAGGTTGCGGACCATGGAGGCGCGTTTTTCCGGCGGGTGGAAGAAGCCGGCGGCGTCGAGTTCGCCCTCCAGCTGCTCATAAAAGCCGAGCACCGCCGCCTGCCCGGCCGGCGGTGCGCCGTCGCGAAACGTCGCCGGCGCCCCTGGCGCCTGGGTCAGGCGCCACTCATAGGCGGCGATGGCCACCGCCTGGGCCAGGTTGAGCGAGTGGTGGCGGGCGTCCACGGGAAGGGTGACGATGGCCTGGCACAGGGCGATGTCGTCGGCTTGCAGGCCGGCGCGCTCGCCACCGAACAGCAGGCCGGCGGCCAGGCCGTCGCCCACCGCGGCGGCGAGCCGCGCCGCTCCCCGGGCGGGCGTGAGGATTGGCAACGCCGCCTCGCGCGGCCGCGCGGTGGTGGCCAGCACCAGGCGCAGGTCGGCGATGGCCTCTTCCAGGCGCTCGAACACCCGCGCCCCGTCCAGCGGCCAGTCGGCGCCCGAGGCGCTGGCCCAGGCGCGCGCCTGCGGCCAGCCGTCGCGGGGGCGGACCAGGCGCAGATCCTCGAGGCCGAAGTTGGCCATCGCCCGCGCCGCCGCGCCGATATTCTCGGCCAATTGGGGCTCGTTAAGGATCACGCAGGGCGCGGCGGCGTTCATGGGCCACGGCCATAGCCGATTTCGCGGCCGGCGCGGATAGGCTCTTTGCGTCCGCCTCAACAGGAGTTTCGCGTACCGCCGATGGCCATGGCCCGCCGCCTCTTTCTCACCGCCCTCGGCGCCGGCCTGGCGAGCTGCGGGCGATCTTCCATCGCGCCCAAGCCCGGGACCCTCGACACCGGCCTGCTCGGCCGCGAATTTCCCGCCCTGGCCGGCCGCGCCCGCCCCGGCGATTTCAACCTCGGCGTTCTGGAGGCGCGCGGCGAGCAGCTCTGGTGCTGGAACGCCGAGGCGCGGATGCCCATGCAAAGCGTCTTCAAAGCCCCCCTGGCCGCCGCCGCCCTGGCCGAGGTGGACGCCGGCCGCCTGAAACTGGACGAGCGCGTCGCCATCGGCGCCCTGGATCTTTCCCCGCCGCCCAGCGCCATCAATCGGGCGTGGCCGACCCCGCCCGAGGGTCATGCCATGAACCTGCCGGCCGTCGATCTGATCGCCCTGGCGGTGCAACAAAGCGACAACACCGCCGCCGACGCGATCATGAAGCGGATCGGCGGCCCCGGCGCGGTGACCGCCTGGCTGCGCGCCAAACAGATCGTGGACATGAGGATCGACCGCTACGAGCGCGAGCTGCAGCAGGAGGTCGCCGGCATGGACTCCTTCCGCCCCGCCTGGAAGGGCGAGGCGGCGTGGATCGCCGCCCGCGACGCCGTTCCGGCGGCGACCCGCGAGGGGGCCATGAACGCCTATCTGGCCGATCCGCGCGACACCACGACCGTTCCGGCGGCCTTGAACTTCCTCTACAAGCTGAACCTCGGGGAGCTGTTGTCGCCGGCCTCCACGCGCCTGCTGCTGCGGCTGATGGGCGCCACCCGCACCGGGATCCACCGGCTCGCCGCCGGCCTGCCGCCTGGCGCGATCCTCGCCCACAAGACCGGTTCGGCGCGCACCGATCTGGGTTTCACCCCGGCCACCAACGACATCGGCCTCGTCACCCTGAAAGATGGCCGTCGTTTCGCCATCGCCGGATTCCTGGCCGGCTCGACCGCGACCGAGGCCGCCCGCGACCGCCTGTTCGCCGACGCGGCCCGCCTGGCCGCCAAGGCGATCGGCTGAGGAGCGCCGGCCCAACGCCACCGCCGCTTTGCGATCAGTCGCGCAAGCCTCTATAGGCGGGCTGCGGCAAGATCGGCGCGGCCGAACCTGAAAGCCGGCGCGCCAACAGCCCTGAGAGCCCCTAGACAGCCATGGTCAAGATCAAGGTCGCCCATCCGGTCGTCGATCTCGACGGCGACGAGATGACCCGCATCATCTGGCGGATGATCAAGGACAAGCTGATCCTCCCCTTCCTGGATATCCAGATCGACTACTACGACCTGGGCATCGAAAACCGCGACGCCACCGAAGACCGGGTGACGGTGGAGGCGGCCGAGGCGATCAAGCGTCACGGGGTCGGCGTCAAATGCGCCACCATCACCCCCGACGAGGCGCGGGTGAAGGAATTCCACCTGAAGAAGATGTGGAAATCGCCCAACGGCACCATCCGCAACATCCTGGGCGGGGTGGTGTTTCGCGAACCCATTCTGTGCAAGAACGTGCCGCGCCTGATCCCCACCTGGACCCAGCCGATCATCATCGGCCGCCACGCCTTCGGAGATCAGTACAAGGCCACCGACTTCGTGGTCCCGGGCAAGGGGCGGCTCACCATCCGCTTCGAGGGCGACGACGGCCAGGTCATCGAGCACGAGGTGTTCGACTATCCAGGCGGCGGGGTGGCCCTGGCCATGTACAATCTCGATGCGTCCATCGAGGAGTTCGCCCGCGCCAGCCTGACCTACGGCCTGGCGCGAAGTTACCCCGTCTATCTTTCCACCAAGAACACCATCCTCAAGGCCTACGACGGGCGGTTCAAGGACATCTTCCAGCGCATCTACGAGGCGGAATTCGAGGGCCTCTACAAGGCGGCGTCGATCACCTACGAGCACCGCCTGATCGACGACATGGTCGCCTCGGCGCTCAAGTGGTCCGGCGGCTTCGTGTGGGCGTGCAAGAACTACGACGGCGACGTGCAGTCCGATCAGGTGGCCCAGGGCTTCGGTTCCCTCGGCCTGATGACCTCGGTGCTGATGACCCCCGACGGCCGCACGGTGGAGGCCGAGGCGGCGCACGGCACCGTTACCCGCCACTTCCGCCAGCACCAGCGCGGCGAGAGCACCTCGACCAATTCCATCGCCTCGATCTTCGCCTGGACGCGCGGCCTGAAACACCGCGCCAAGCTCGACGAAAACGCCGAGCTGGACCGCTTCGCCTCGACCTTGGAAAAGGTCTGCGTCGACACCGTGGAAGCCGGCTTCATGACCAAGGATCTTGCCCTGCTGGTCGGCGACTACCAGGGCTGGCTGACCACCGAGGGCTTCTTGGACAAGGTGGCGGAGAATCTGGAACGGGCGCTGGCGGCTTAGGCGACTTGTCTCGCAAGAGGCGTATGGAGTTATCCACCGGCGCCGGGCGCGCCGGCCAGACCACCGTTCTTCAGCCGGGCGCGTCGAGTTCGGAAAACGCGGCTAACTTCACGGGCGCATGGCCGGGAAGTGAGACGCGGATCTCGACCGTGCCCCCCGCCGCCTCGACGAAACGCCGCAGCGTCGAGACATAGAGGTCGGCCTGGGATTCCATCTTCTGAACCGATGGCTGCTTCTTGCCGAGCGCCGCGGCAATCTGTTCCTGAGTTTTTCCGGCCAGTTTGCGAACCGCCTTCAAACCCTCGACCTCTTCGATCAGTTCGGCGGCGCGCGCCTCGATCCTAGCGCGGCGATCGGCGGGCAGGGCGGCCAGGATATCGTCCAGCGAGCGGGCCACGTCAGATTCCCTTAATCCAGCTCGCGAAGCGCCCCTCGGCTCGCCTGATGAACGGCCGATAAAAACGATCCTTTGCGACGCCCGACTTGTCGCCCGCCACGAGCAGAACCGCCCGACGGCGGGGGTCGAAAGCGAACGCGACGCGCCAGGCGCCATCTTCGGCAGAAAACCGCAATTCCTTCATATTGGTGAACTTCGATCCCTTGAGCGTATCCACCAGCGGCCGGCCGAGTGACGGCCCTTTCTGTCCGAGGGCCATCGCCGAAGCCAACAATTCGTCCTGAACCCCCGAACCGAGAGCCTCGAATTCGGGCTCGAAGTCCGGGTGAAAAACGATCGTCCACAACACGCGTCGAAATAGCCTTCGAGCTATGAATTGTCAACGGGTTGGTGCGGGTCCGCCGTCTCCAGCGCCGCCCGCACCGCCGCCACGCCATCGGCCGCCTTGGCCCCGTCCGGGGCGCCGCCCTGGGCGAAATCAGGCTTGCCGCCCGCCCCCTGGCCGCCCATGGCCGCAACCGCCGCGCGTGCCAGCGCCGAGGCGTCGAGGCGGCCGACCAGATCGGGGGTGAGGGCGACGGCGATCGACGCCTTGCCTTCGTTGACCGCCGCATAGGCGACGACGCCGCCCTGGCCCAGGCGCTTCCTGGCTTCGTCCACCAGCGGTCGCATGTCCTTGGCCGAGACGCCCGCGATCACCCGCCCGTCGAATTTCACCCCCGCGATTTCCTCAGTGGTGGGGACCGCGGCGTTTCCGCCGACAGCGATCTGCTTGCGCGCCGCCGCCAGCTCACGTTCCAGTTTTCGCCGCTGGGCTTCCAGGGCCTCGACGCGGGCGATCACGTCGGTCACCGGAGCCTTGAACTGGTCGGCGAGCGTCTTGGCCACCGCCGCCTGGTCGAGAAGATACCGCCGCGCCGGCTCGCCGGTCAGCGCCTCGATCCGCCGCACGCCCGCCGCGACGCCCTGCTCGGAAACGATCTTGAACAGGGCGATGTCGCCGGTGCGCGCCACATGGGTGCCGCCGCACAGTTCCACCGAGTACGAACCCCCCTCCCCGGTCAGAGCCTCTCCCAGAGTGAGCACCCGAACCTTGTCGCCGTATTTCTCGCCGAACAGGGCCATGGCGCCGGCCTCGATGGCCGCCTGGGGGGCCATCTCGCGGGTTTCGGCCGGCAGGTTCTGGCGGATGACCGCATTGACCTCGGCCTCGATGGCGTCGATCTGGGCGAGGCTGAGCGGCGCGCCGTGGCTGAAGTCGAAGCGCATGCGGTCGGCATCGACCATCTGGCCCTTCTGGGCGACGTGTTCGCCCAGCACATGACGCAGGGCGGCATGGGCCAGGTGGGCGGCGGAGTGGTTGAGCCGGGTGCGGGCCCGGCCCTCGGCATCCACCGCCAGGCGGACGGCGACGCCTGCCTCCAGGCGCCCCTCGGTTATCCGCAGGACGTGGGCGTGCAGATCGCCCGCCTCCTTGCGGACATCGACAACCTCCGCGCCGCCGCCCGGCCACGCGGCGCGTCCCCGGTCGCCCGCCTGGCCGCCGCTCTCGGCGTAGAAGGGCGTGGCGTCGAAGAGGGCGAGGGCCGTCTCGCCCGCGCCGGCGGCGGCGATCTCCTGACCGTCCCGGACCAGGGCCAGGGTTTCGCCCTCCGCCTCGGTCTGGTCGTAGCCCAGGAACCGGGTCGGCCCCAGGCGCCCGCGCAGGGCGAGCCAGATCGCCCCCTGAGCCTGCTGACCCGACCCGGACCAGCTCTCGCGCGCCAGCGCCTTCTGCCGATCCATGGCCACGTCGAAGCCCGCCAAATCCACCTTGATCCCCCGCGGCCGAACCGCGTCTTCGGTGAGATCGGGCGGAAAGCCATAGGTGTCATAGAGCCGAAAGGCGACGTCGCCGGGCAGCACATCGCCCTGCCCCATGGCGGCGGTCGCCTCGTCCAGCAGGGCCATGCCGCGACCGAGGGTGCGATGGAAACGCTCCTCTTCCTGGCGCAGGGTCTCGACGATCGTCGGCTGGGCGCGGACGAGTTCGGGATAGGCCCCGCCCATCTCGGCCACCAAGGCCGGGACCAGTCGGTGCATCAGGGGCTCCTGGGCGCCCAGGAGATAGGCGTGGCGCATGGCCCGGCGCATGATCCGCCGCAGCACATAGCCTCGGCCCTCGTTGGAGGGGCTGACCCCGTCGGCGAGGAGAAACGAGGTCGAACGAAGGTGGTCGGCGATCACCCGGTGCGACGCCGCCGCCTCGCCGCGCGCCTTGACCCCCGTGGCCGCTTCGCTGGCCGCGATCAGGGTGCGGAAAAGGTCGATGTCGTAGTTGTCATGGACGCCCTGCAGGACGGCGGCGAGGCGCTCGAGACCCATGCCGGTGTCGATCGATGGCCTGGGCAGATCGCGCCGCGCCCCGCCCTCGCCCTGGTCGTACTGCATGAACACCAGGTTCCAGACCTCGGTGAACCGGTCGCCGTCCTCATCGGCCGAGCCGGGGGGGCCACCGGCCACGTGCTCGCCGTGGTCGTAGAAGATTTCCGTGCATGGGCCGCAGGGCCCGGTGTCGCCCATCGACCAGAAGTTGGCGGCCGAATCGATGCGGATGACCCGACCGTCCGGCAGGCCGGCGATCTTGCGCCACAGGGCCGCGGCCTCCTCGTCGGAGGCGTGGACGGTGACCAGCAGGCGCGCGGGGTCGATCTCAAACCGCCGCACGACCAGGTCCCAGGCCAGTTCGATGGCCCGTTCCTTGAAATAGTCGCCGAACGAGAAATTTCCCAGCATCTCGAAGAAGGTGTGGTGGCGGGCGGTGTAGCCGACGTTGTCCAGGTCGTTGTGCTTGCCGCCGGCGCGGACGCACTTCTGGGACGAGGCGGCGCGCGGCGCGGGGGGCGCCTCGGCCCCGGTGAAATAGTTCTTGAACGGAACCATGCCGGCGTTGACGAACAGCAGGGTGGGATCGTCCCTGGGGACCAGCGGCGCCGAGGCGATCACCGCGTGGTCGGCGGCGGCGAAATA
>JBBRQW010000076.1:0-13753 GCA_038225765.1 Caulobacterales bacterium
AAATGCCGCCGCGCCGCCGTGGTCGCGAGGCCCGTGGTCGTGGCTCGGCCCGTTGTTGTTGCGAGGCCAGTGGTCGTCGGTCCACGCGTGGCCGTCAGACCTGTCGGGATCGCACGGCCGGTTGTCAGGATTGGTCGGGCCGCCCGCTGCCGCAACGCCGCCGGCCGGTTCGTCCGCTGCTGAGCGAGAGGCGGTCGCCGGGCTAGACATCACGGGAGCCTGTCGGCAACCACCACTTGGACGAAAACCAGCGGGCCATAGTCGGCGCCAAATTGGCGAAGCTGCCGAAGGGTGCCAACCAGCATACGCCTATAGGCGGACCCTCGCAGGCAGACGCCGCCGCGACTCCGCAAGATTCCCGTCGAGAATCTTGCTCTCGCCGATCCGGCGAGCTGCTGAAGGACTTGGCGCGGGCCACGCCGGCGGAAAATCTTAAGCGCGGTGATGTTCGCCCGGTGTCCCACGACGCGACATCGGGACCATCTCCCTACGCCGCCGATGTTGTCTTCATCGGCTAGTTCGAGGTCGCCCCCCCCTTAATGTGAAGGCTAGGCGCCGGTCTTCGATGACAACGGTCGGTGCCTGGCGCAGCGTCAGGCGCTGGAGCTCCGGGGCATCTGCCGCGAGACAACGAAGATTGATCTCAGAACGACCGAAAACGCGCTTCCACTCCGAAAATGACGCGCGGCGCAGGGAATTGCGCCTATAACCCGGAGCGCCCCGCTAAACTCGGGCAAGCGAGTTTCACGAGGGGGCACATAGCGGGCGCCGATTGGCGGCGCTGTTTTTGGAGGGCCACTTCATGAAATTCACCATCACATCCATCTCCCTGCGGACGGCCGGACGGTCGCTGCTTATCGCCGGCGCGAGCCTGGTCGCGCTCGCTCTGGGCGCCTCGGCCGCTCAGGCGGAGGGCTACACGGTCCAACCCCTGGTCACCGACGACCAGTCGGTCCTGGCGACCCTGCCCTATGGCCCCGCGCCGACCACGGATCCGGCCCTGATCAACCCCTGGGACGCCACCGCCACCCCCAACGGCGGGTGGGTGGTCGCCAATGCCGGAGGCCCGGGCTGCTGCGCACCCGGCACGGCCACGGTCTATGGCGGCACGGGTATCATCGCGCGGCCGACGGTCTCGATACCGGAAGGTTCCGGCCCGCCCTTTGGCCCGACCGGCGCGGTCAATGTCATCGGCATGGGCTTCAAGATGCCGGCCGGCAATCCCGCTCTCTACCTCTTCGATAACCTAGACGGCTCGATCTCGGGCTGGGACGGATCGAGCACGGCCAGGACGATCGTGGCCGGGCGCGGGCCAGGCGGCAATCTGGCGGCCTACACCGGCCTTGAGGTCGCCAATGTGGGCGGATCGGCCCATCTCTATGCCGTCAACGGCATCACCGGGGCCATTGACGTCTTCGACACCAACTTCAACAAGGTGACGCTGCGTGGCGCCTTTGTCGATCCCGGCCCCAACCCCGACGGCTTGGCTCCCTACAATATCGAGAACCTGGACGCCGGCCACCTGTGGGTCACCTACGCGGTGCCTGGGCCCGGAGCTTCCGCGGCGAAGTTGGGGCAGGGCTTCGTCAGCATATTCCAGTTGAACGGCAAGTTCGTGCGGCGGTTCGCAACCGGAGGGACGCTGTCCTCTCCCTGGGGCCTGGCCATCGCCCCGGCAGGCTTCGGCAAGTTCAGCAACAACGTGCTGATCGGCAACTTCAACGACGGTCCCGCCCTGGGCTTCATCTCGGCCTTCGACGCCACCACCGGCCAGTTCAGGGGGCTCCTGCGTCAGGACGGCAAGCAGATCGTCCTTCCCGGCCTGTGGGCGATGCATTTCGGCGCCGGCGCCCGCGCCGGCCAGATGTTCTTCACCGCCGGCATCGGAAACGAGAACCACGGCCTCTTCGGCACCGTCACCCTCGCGGGGTCGCCGAACTAGGTATCCCGAGAGAATCCATCAGGGTTGGGTCTCGGCGCTTCTAACGACGGTGGCGGGTTGGGGCGCCGCCACCGCATCGTCCGATGCGTGTCGGCCATCGGCCCTTGGCCGCCGTGAACCAGAAGGGTAAGTGCCTCCGCCTCGTGCCCTTGGTAAAGTGCGCCGGCAGTTCGGCCCCGTTCATGCCCACGCCTCACTGAGGCCAGCCGATCGTTCCGATGCCCGCTCGACGGCGATCACCGGAGCGGGTGGACGATCATGGGCGAGATTGAGAAGCGTGTCGCCGCTCTTGAACTGGCCTTCATAGAGGTTGGCGCTTGGCTTGATCCACGCGCATTGGACGATGCCCGGCTATCCATCGAGGCCGGCGGGGGGGGGCAACCCCGACGAACGCGGGGGGCGGGCCAGCGCGATCCAGTTGCTTCAAGACCCGCGCCAGCGATTCGCCTTCACCCGCTGCGGGTAGCCCTCGCGACCGACTAGCCGCCCGTCGTATCCCGCCCTCCGTGTTTCGACTGCTCGGGCTTCGTGGCGAAGAAGTCCGGCTCGCTGGTGAAGTGATAGGCCGCCGTGTCAGCGCTTTGACGCATTTTGAGGTAATCCAAGCCAACGGTAGCATTGCTGCATCTTGATCAGGCGCGTCGGATCGGTCGCAGCCGTCGATTTTGATTCGCTCACCTCTTGCCGGCCGCGAACAAACGCGGAACACGTGAGCCGTGGGACACAAGAATTTCGACCGATTGCCGCCCGAGGCCTAGCGCAAGAGCGCTGACACCGTCGCCCGGATGCGCGACTCCGCCGCTCAGCGGAGGAGGAACATTATCTCGGCGCCATGCGAATCGCCCCGTCGAGGCGCACATCCTCGCCGTTGAAGTAACCATTGGTGACCATGGTCAGGGCGAGCTGGGCGTATTCTTCCGGGTGGCCCAGGCGCTTGGGGAAGGGCACCGAGGCGGCCAGGGCGTCCTTCACCTGCGGCGGGGCGGCGTTCATCAGGGGGGTGTCGAAGATGCCCGGCAATATGGTGTTGACCCTAATGCCCTCGCTCATCAGGTCGCGGGCGATGGGCAGGGTCATGCCGACCACCCCGCCCTTGGAGGCCGAATAGGCCGCCTGGCCCATCTGGCCGTCCTCGGCCGCCACCGAGGCGGTGTTGACGATGGCCCCGCGTTCGCCGTCGTCGAGGGGCTCGAGGGTCAGCATCCCCGCCGCGCTCTTGGCGATGCAGCGGAAGGTGCCGACCAGGTTGATCTGGATGATCCAGTTGAAGGCCTCCAGGGGGAAATGCCTGATCTCTCCGGTCTTGCGGTCGCGGCCGGCCGTCTTGGCGGCGTTGCCGGTGCCGGCGCAGTTGATCAGGATGCGCTCCTGGCCGTGGGCGGCGCGGGCCTTGGCGAAGGCCGCGTCGACATCGGCGTCGGAGGTCACGTTGCATTGGCAGAAGACGCCGCCGACGTCCTTGGCCACCGCCTCGCCCTTGGCGTCGTTCATGTCGAAGATGGCCACCTTGACGCCATGGGCGGCCAGGGCGCGCACCGTGGCCTCGCCCAGGCCCGAGGCGCCGCCGGTGACCACCGCGGCGATGGAAGAGTCGAGTTTCATGTCTGTCCAGTCCCTTGTTTTGGCGCGTTCGTGGCCTTCTAGCCCGCCCGGCGGCCGGTCAAAAGCATCACCTCGCGTAAGTCCGCGCCTTCACGTCCGCCAATGGCCGGCCACCAGGGCGGCGAAGAGGATCAGGCCAGACAGAGTGTTGGACTTGAACAGGGCGAGGGCGCGCGGGCCGTCGTTGATTTTCAGGCGAAGCGCCTGGCGGGCCAGGTGTGCGGCGAAAAGGGCGATGAGCGGCAGGGCGAGCGGGCCCAGGCCGCCCGATCGCCAGGCGCCCAGGGCCAGGGCCACGCTCAGAACATAGAAGGCCAGCACGGCGCGGGGGGCGGCGGCGCCCAGGCGGCGGGCCGAGGATTTGACCCCGATCAGGGTGTCGTCCTCGATATCCTGCACCGCATAGATGGTGTCGTAGCCCAGCGTCCAGGCGATCCCGCTGGCGTAGAGCAGGCCGGCGCACCACGGCAGGGGCGGGGTCACCACCGAGATGTGGAAGCCGTGGGCCGTGGCGCCGGCCACCAGGGCCAGCAGGGTCGCCGACGACGGCCCGCCCTGGGCCGCCGCGAAACCCATCAGCGCCCCCCAGTTGAAGGTCAGGCCCAGCCACGCCTGCGGCCACCAGGTGATCCGCTTCATGAACGGATAGGCCGCCACCAGGGCCAGGGAGGCGACGCCGAGAAACAGGGTGAGGATGTTCAGGGCGAAGAGGATGGCGAGGCTCAGGGCGCCGCACAGGCCGATGAACACCCAGGCCCCGCGCACGCCTATCTGGCCCGACGCCACCGGCCGCCCGGCCGTGCGCGCCACCTTCGCGTCGATGTCGCGATCGACGATGTCGTTGAAGGCGCAGCCGGCGGCGCGCATCAGGGCCGCGCCGAGCGCGAACAGGATGAGCAGGCGCGGGCGCGGCCAGTCGCCGACCGCCGCGGCGGAAAGGGCGATCCCCTGCCAGCCGGGGAGCATCAGCAGCCAGATCCCGGTCGGCCGGTCGAACCGACCGAGCTTGAGCCACCGCCGCCAGGCGCGCGGCGCGTGGCGGTCCACCCAGTTATCGGCCCTGGCGTCGGGGAGCGGCGAGGTCACGCCCGCCAGAAAGCCCGCCACGGGCGCGCTGGCAAGAACCGGAGGCAAGTCCTCTTCGGAGCGCGGGCTTCCAGCCCGCTTGCGCCAAGGGCCGTCAGCGCCGCCGAAAGGAGCGGGCTGGAAGCCCGCGCTCCCAGTAAGGCCGATGGGCAGTCCGGTCTCTGTGGCTTTTGTGCGTCAGGCCCCGGGGGAAAGGCGGCGGGCGCCTCCCGTCGGGAGCGAAACACGACTATGTGAACGCGCCTCATGGATCACTACGAAGACGATGAGGCGACCCGGGCGCGGGTGCTCTCCAATGGCCAGGTGCTGGCCTTCATCGCGACCTATTGGACGCGGCGCCCGCGGCTGTTCGCCGCCACCGTCGTCCTTTATCTGATCGCCATCGCCTTCGAACTGCTGGTCCCCAGGGCCTCGCAGGGGTTGGTGGACGCCGCCGTCCTGGGGCCCGCCCACGCCCGCTCGGCCTGGCTCGCCTGGGCCTTCTTCGTCGCCGTCTACGTGGCCTTCTTCGTGCTGCGCAACCTCGCCATCCGGGTGTGGACGCCGCTGGCCGCCCACACCATGCGGGAGATGACCAACGAGGGCTTCAGCCGCGTCCAGGCCTTCTCGGCCGACTGGCACGGCGCCACCTTCGCCGGGGCCACGGTGCGGCGGCTGTCGCGGGCCATGTGGGGCTACGACGTGGTCGCCGACGCCCTGGTGCTGTGGATTGGCCCGGCCCTGATCGTCCTCATCGGCCTTTCCATCCAGATGATGCTCCGCTGGCCGCTGGTGGGCGCCTTCTCCCTGGGCATGGTGGCCCTCTACATCGCCTCCAACGTGATCTTCTCCACCTACTACGTGCGGCGGGCGAACTTGCGCTCGGTGGCCCTGGATTCGCGCATCGGCGGGGCCCTGGCCGACGCCATCTCCTCCAATCCCACCGTCAAGAGTTTCGGCGCCGAGGGGCGGGAGGAAGGGCGGATCGGCCTGGTCACCGCCGATTGGCAGGCCGCCACGGTGGTCACCTGGAACCGCTACACCGACGTGTGGCTGATCCACAACCTGCTGGTCGCCCTGCTGCAAGCGGGGCTCACCGGCCTGGTGATCCTTCGCTGGACGAAGGGCCAGGCGAGCGCCGGCGACGTGGCCTTCGTCATCACCTCCTTCCTGGTGATGAGCGGCTATCTGCGCAACATCGGCGAGAACATCCGCATGCTCCAGCGCGGGCTGGCCGACGTGGAGGACGTGGCCCGCTACGCCAAGACCCATCCCCAGGTCGCCGACCGGCCCGGCGCGCCCGCCTTCAGCGGCCTGCGCGGCGAGATCGCCTTCGAAAACGTGACCTTCCGCTACCAGTCCGCCGGCGCGCCGATCTACGACCGCTTTTCGCTCAAGATCGCGGCCGGCGAGCGACTGGCCCTGGTCGGTCCCACCGGCTCGGGCAAGTCGACCTTCGTCAAGCTGATCCAGCGCCTCTACGATCTGCAGGGCGGGCGGATAACCATCGATGGCCAGGACGTGGCGCGGGTCACCCAGGCCAGCCTGCGGCGGGCGATCGCCGTGGTGCCGCAGGATCCGGCCCTCTTCCACCGCACCATCGCCGAGAACATCGCCTACGCCCGGCCCGGGGCCACGGCCGAGGAGATCGCCCTGGCCGCCAAACGGGCCCGCGCCGACGACTTCATCCGCGGCCTGCCGGGCGGCTACGACACCCTGGTCGGCGAGCGCGGGGTCAAGCTCTCCGGCGGCGAGCGCCAGCGGGTGGCCATCGCCCGCGCCTTTTTGGCCGACGCGCCGATCCTGGTTCTCGACGAAGCCACCTCGTCGCTGGATGTGGAGACCGAGGCGCGGGTCCAGGCCGCCACCGAGGAGCTGATGGCCGGGCGCACCACCATCGTCATCGCCCACCGCCTCTCCACCATTCGCGGGGCCGACCGCATCCTGGTCTTTCAGGACGGCGCGGTGGTCGAGGAAGGCCGCCACCGCGACCTGGTCGCCAAGGGCGGGACCTACGCCCGGCTGCACGCGGTGACTCAGGGGGCGGGTTAACCCCGCAGGCGGTGCGCGAGGCCGGCCGCGAGAGCGCCCTGGCCGGCCACGGCGACGTCGGAGAGTCCCAGCCAGCCGGCCATCAGAATCAACTCCGCCGCCAGCGCCAGCGCCGTCTCGGCCGCGTCGGCGCCTGGCTCCAGATGCGCCGCCTGGACCTTGAGGACGCCGCCCTGGCGGTCGGCTTTCAAGTCAACCCGCGCCGCGATCTTGTCCCCCAGCAGGAACGGCAGGACATAGTAGCCGTGCTGGCGCTTGTGGGCCGGGGTATAGATCTCCAGGCGGATGCGCGCCCCGAACAGGCGCATCGCCCGCTCGCGCCGCCAGATCAGGTTGTCAAACGGCGAGAGCAAGGCCGCCGCCTTGGCCCGGCGGGGCAGGCGCGCGCCCGGCGTCAGGTAGGCGCCCTGGCGCCAGCCTTCCACGCTCACCGACTCGAGGTCGCCCGCTTCCACCAGTTCGCCGAGACGCGCCCGCGCCCCGGCGACCGGCATTCTGAAATAGTCGCGCAGGTCGCCCTCGGTGGCGACGCCCAGGGCGCGGGCGGCGATCCGCAGCAGCGCCCGATGCGCGTCCGCCTCGCTCGGCGTCGGCGCCTCGACGATGGCGCGCGGCAGGACCCGTTCGGTCAGATCGTAGACCCGCTCGAACCCGCGCCGGGTCTTGGTGGCGATCAGGCCGGCCCAGAACAGCCATTCCAGGGCCGCCTTGCCGTTGGACCAGTTCCACCAGCCGGCCTGGCGCGGGCCGTCGGCGAAATCGCCGCCGGTGAGCGGCCCCTCGCGCTCGATGCGGGCCAGCACCTGATCGATATAATCCCGTCGTTCGCGGCCGAAGCGGGCCAGGCCCGTCCAGGTCTCGCCGGCCCTGGCCCGCTCCATGCGCCAGCGCAGCAGCGGCTGCAGGGCCACCGGCATCAGCGAGGCTTCGTGGCCCCAGTATTCGAACAGGCTCGGCTTCCTGCCCCACGCCTGCGCCTCCAGAAGCTCGCGCGGATAGGGGCCCAGCCGCGAAAAGGCCGGCAGGTAGTGGGCGCGGGTCAGCACATTGACCGAATCGATCTGCACCGCGCCCAAGGCCCCGATCAGGGCGCGCAACCGCCGGGTGGTGACCGGACCGGTCGGCCGCGGCGCGGCGAGCCCCTGGGCGGCAAGCGCGATCCGCCGGGCTTGGCGGGCCGAAAGCTTCGCCCCCATCCCTACCCCTCAAAGGTGATCCAGCACCGGCTTGGGCTTGTAGGGCTTTTCCAGCGCCTTCACCTCGTCGGCGGTCAGTTTCAGCGACAGGGCGCCAATCGCGTCGTCCAGGTGATGGGCCTTGGAGGCGCCGACGATGGGGGCGGTGATCGCCGGGTTGGCGAGCACCCAGGCCAGGGCGATCTGGGTATTGGCGACGCCGCGCGCCGTGGCGATAATCTCCACCGCCTCGACCACGGCGTGGTCGGGCTCACGGTAGTAGAGGCGGGGGGAAAATTCGTCGGAGCGGGCGCGCTCGGTGTCGCCCTCGCCGGGCTTGGCGCGCCCGCCGGCCAGGAAGCCGCGCGCCAGGGGCGACCACGGGATGACCCCGATCCCCTGCTCGCGGCAGAGCGGCAGCATCTCCCGCTCTTCCTCGCGATAGACCAGGTTGTACTGCGGCTGCATGGAAACGAACGGCGCCCAGCCGTTGGCCCGCGAGACGGCGAGCATGTTCATGAACTGCCAAGCGTACATGGACGAGGCGCCGATATAGCGGGCCTTGCCGGCGCGCACCACGTCGCTCAGCGCCTCCAGGGTCTCCTCGATCGGCGTCTCGGGATCGAAGCGGTGGATCTGGTAGAGATCGACGTGATCGACGCCCAGGCGCGACAGGCTGGCGTCGATGGCGTCGAAAATATGCTTGCGCGACAGGCCGCGGTCGTTGGGGCCCTCGCCCATGGGGTTGAACACCTTGGTGGCGATGACCACCTCGTCGCGCCGCGCGTATTGTTTCAGCGCCTTGCCGGTGACCCGCTCGCTGTCGCCGGCCGAATACATGTCGGCGGTGTCGAAGAAGTTGATCCCCGCCTCCAGGGCCTTCTTGAAGAACGGCAGGGCGGCTTCCTCGTCCAGCACCCACGGGCGCCATTTGGAACTGCCGTAGGTCATGCAGCCCAGGCACAGGCGCGAGACCTTCAGGCCGGTCGTTCCCAAACGCACATAGTCCATCGCTTTTCGGGTCCTTCTACTTGGCCAGCCGGCCGTCGCTCAGGGCGGCTTGCTCGAAGGGGAACAGGATGGCGTGGTCGGGGGTCTCGACCTTGTCGGTCATCTCGGCCGGCGCCAGGGCGTGCAACAGATGGCGCATGATGTTGAGGCGGGCCGCCTTCTTGTGGTCGGTGACCACGCAGGTCCACGGGGCGATGGCGGTGTGGGTGCGGCACAGCATCTCGTCGCGGGCCGCCGAATAGTCTTTCCACTTCTTCTGGGCGACGCCGTCCAGGTCGCTGACCTTGAGCGCCTTCAAGGGGTCGTCGCGCCGGGCGTCCAGCCGCGTCCCCTGTTCCTTTTTCGAGATGTCCAGCCACAGCTTGACCAGGCTGATGTCGGCCTCCTCCAGCATCCGCTCAAGGGCCGGCACATCGCGCAGGAAGTCCTCGGCCTCGCGCGCCGTGCAATAGCCCATCACCCGCTCGACCCCGGCGCGATTGTACCAGGAGCGGTTGAAGATCACCAGGTCGCCGGCGGCCGGCAGATGGGGCATGTAGCGCTGGAAATACCACTCGCTCTGCTGGCGGTCGGAGGGTTTGGGCAGGGCGATGACGCGCGTATTGCGCGCCGCCAGATGCTCGGTGATCCGCTTGATCGCGCCGTCCTTGCCCGCCCCGTCGCGGCCCTCGAAGATGACCAAGGCTTTCGCGCCGGTCTTGATCGCCCATTTCTGGTAGCGCACCAGGGCGATCTGGAGTCGGCGCAGGTCGCTTTGGTAGTCCGTCATCTTGGCCATGGCCCTAACCATAGACGATCGGGAGGCCGCTGTGATCCGCCTTTTCGTTGCCGGCGATCTGAAGACCGATGGCGAGGTCGATCCCACGCCCGCTCAGGCCCGCTATCTGACGACCGTGATGCGCCGGGGACCGGGCGACGAGATCCTGCTCTTCAACGGCCGCGACGGCGAGTGGCGGGCGCGCCTGATCGAGGTCGGCAAGCGAGGCGCGCGCCTTCTCGCCCTGGCGCCGGTGCGCCCGCAAACCGCCGGCCCCGACCTCGATCTGATCGTCGCCCTGGTCAAGCGCCCACGCCTCGAAGCCATCGTGGAAAAAGCCGCCGAACTGGGCGCCCGGCGGGTGCGCCTCGCCGTCACCGAACGCGCCAGCCCGGGCGTCGCCAATCTCGCCCGCCTGACCGCCATCGCCGTTGAGGCGGCCGAACAGACCGGCCGCCTGGACGTTCCGCAAATCCTGGCGCCGCGAAAGCTCGCCGAGGCGCTGGCCGGCTGGGACGCCGAGCGGCGGCTGATGTTCTGCGACGAGGCGGGCGACGCGCCGCCCGCGCTGGAGGCCTTGGCCGCCGTCCCCGCCGGTTCGTGGGCCATCCTGATCGGCCCCGAGGGTGGCTTCTCCCCGGTCGAAAGGGCCGCCATCCGCGCCCTGCCCGCCGCCACGCCGGTTTCGCTGGGGCCGCGCATCCTGCGCGCCGACACCGCCGCCATCGCCGCCATGACCCTGTGGCAGACGGCGCTCGGCGATTGGCGAGGGTCTTGAGGTTCTTTTGCCGGGCGCCCAAGTGACCCTGACTTGAAAAGGCGCGGGACGAGGGCTGAGCGATGGCCGAGACGGTGTGCGACGACCGCCCCCTGACACTCGGGGATCTGACCGACTGGTTCGCGGCCGGCGGCAAGAGCGCCGCCGACTTCCGGGTCGGGGCCGAGCACGAGAAGTTCGTCTTCCGCCTCGCCGACCACGCCCCCGTCCCCTACGAGGGCGACGCCGGCATCCGCGCCCTTCTCGAAGGCCTGACGAGGTTCGGCTGGGCGGGGACCTATGAGGCTAGCCCCACCGGCGGCGAGACCCTGATCGGCCTCTCCCGCGGCATGGCCAATGTCAGCCTGGAGCCTGGCGGACAGTTCGAACTCTCCGGCGCCCCCCTGCACTCCATGCACGACATCTGCGAGGAGACCGGCCAGCACCTCAAGGAGGTCAAGGCTGTGGCCGCCGAACTGGGCCTCGGGTTTCTGGGCCTGGGCTTTTCGCCCATCTGGCGGCGCGATCAGGTGCCGATCATGCCCAAGGGCCGCTACCAGATCATGCGCGACTACATGCCCAAGGTGGGCGCCCTGGGCCTGGACATGATGCTGCGCACCTGCACCGTGCAGGCCAACCTCGACTTCGCCGACGAGGCGGACATGGTGGCCAAGTTCCGCGTCAGCCTCGCCCTGCAGCCCGTTGTCACCGCCCTGTTCGCCAATTCTCCGTTCACGGAGGGAAAGCCCAACGGCTTCCTCACGGCCCGGGCCAATGTATGGACCGACACCGACGCCGACCGAACCGGCATGCTCGATTTCGTGTTCGACGACGGCTTCGGGTTCGAGGCCTACGCCCGCTATGCGCTCGACGTGCCGATGTATTTCGTCAAGCGGGGCGGCCGATACATCGATGTCGCCGGCCGCTCGTTCCGCGCCTTCATGGACGGCGACCTGGCCGAGGCCCCCGGCGAGCGGGCCACCCTCGCCGATTGGGTCGATCACACCAGCACCATCTTCCCGGAGGTGCGCCTCAAGCAGTACCTGGAAATGCGCGGCGCCGACGCCGGCCCGTGGTCGCGCCTGTGCGCCCTGCCCGCCCTGTGGGCCGGCATCCTCTACGACCCGGCCGCTCAGGCGGCGGCCTGGGATCTGTGCAGGCATTGGACGGCGGAGGATCGCGCCGCCCTGCGCGGCGACGTCGCCCGCCTTGGCCTGAAGGCGACCGTGGCCGGCCGCTCGGTCCAGGCCATCGCGGGGGACATGCTCGCCCTCTCCCACCAGGGCTTGAAGCGCCGCAACCGGGTCTCCGCCGGCATGGTCGATGAGACCGGCTACCTCGCCGAACTCGAAGACATCGCCGACAGTGGCGTTACGGCGGCGGAGCGCCTGTTGGAGCTTTATCGCGGCCCGTGGGAGGGAGACGCGAGCCGGGTGTTCGAGGCGTGCGCTTATTGAATGAAGAGTGCTGAATGGGTGGCCGCGAGTTCGTTCAAAGCCGCACCTCGGCGCTGATCCTGTCGGCCGTGGCGCGGACAACGCCTTGGGAGCGATCGAGCAGGCCCGCCCGCTCCAGCACCGAAACGTCTTCATGCACCCGCCGATACTGACGGCGAAGGGCGCGGGCTAGGGCAGATACGGACGGCTCCGGATGGGCATGGAGATGGCGCAGGAGACGGTAGCGCTCGCCGGTCATCACCGTGGCCAGCCCTTCCCAACTCTCGAACGCCAGCACGCGCTCATCAATCCGTTCACCCGCCTCCGCGCGGCGCCAGGCGCTCACAAAGGCGGCGGCGTCATCCTCCAGGCCGCCACCCACCACCACCTTTATCTCGGTCATTTCCCTCAATCTCCCTCGCGCCGTCGCCGTCGCTCGTCGCGCACGTCGGCCATAAAATCCGTCACCAGCCGCTCGGGCGTCGTGAACCGGTAGACTTCCTCCCGGCCGCCACGATGTCGGTGATCGCCCTTGCCGGCCTCGTTGTCGTAGCCGACCCAGCGCTCGCCCGCCCGCCCGAAGCACAGGCTGTATTTGAAGGGGTGACGCGACCCGCGAACCGGCGCGGCCGTGAGCCAAAGGGTCATCTCCGAAATCGTGCCATCGTCGAAATGCCGCTTGCGATGCAGAACCACGCCTTCGGCATATGTCGTCAACTGTCATAGACCGACTATGCCGTCAAGAGTCATAGCCGCGTTTGCACAATTCGCCGAAAAGCGCCTACCCCTCCGTCGGGGGCTCACTGACCGTGGCCGGCCAATGCTCCCGCTGCGAGGCGCCGGCGCCGGAGTCGGTGTGCAGGACCACTTCGTCCACCGGCGATCCAACGCGCGCCTCCGCGGACTCCTCGATGGTCACCGCGCCCGGAAAGAAGGCCACCCGCCCGGCGATCTCACTCATGGCGGGGTAGGGGTCCTCATAGGTCCAGGCCGCGTTCTCGGCGATGACGCCGTCCCTGACCACGGTGAAATAGGCCGCGTGGCCCTTGTAGGGGCAGTAGGTGTCGCGGTTGGTGCGGGTCAGAAAGGCCATGTCCACGTCGCCGCGCGGGAAATAGGCCACCGGCTTGTAGCTGGCCTCGGTGAGGATCAGCACGTCGGCGCTGTCGGCGATCTCATGGCCCCTATAGAGGGCGCGCACCCGGCGGGGACTGGCCGCGATGGCGATCGGATGGTCGGGCCCCGGGACCTTCATGGTTTCCATGGCTTTCGCCTCCTGCGAGCCGGCGCCCGTCAAATCCACAGGTGGGGCCGCCTGGGCCGCCGCGAAAGGGCCTTGCTTGTGAAACCGCCAACGGCGTGATTGTCTCGCGACGCGCGGCCGGGAGGGCGGGCTTTCATGAACAACATCGTGGTCATCGTCGGCGTCCTGGTCACCCTGGCGACCGGCGTTCCGGTGATGGTCCAGCTGCTGCGCGACCATCCGCGGGGGCTGTTCATCCTCTTCTTCGCCGAGATGTGGGAGCGCTTTTCCTTCTACGGCATGCGCGGCCTGCTGGTTTTCTACCTGACCCAGCAGTTCCTGTTCGACGACAAGTTCGCCAACGGGACCTTCGGCTCCTACGCCACCCTGGTCTATCTGCTGCCCCTGGTCGGCGGGGTGCTGGCGGATCGCTATCTGGGCGCGCGCAAGGCGGTGGCGTTCGGCGCCCTGCTGCTGGTCGCCGGCCACACGATGATGGCCGTCGAGGGGCCGCCGGCTCACCAGGTGCTGACCTGGCAGGGCGCGCGTTACGCCTTCCAGGTCACCGGCCGCGGCTCCGAGCGGGCGGTGAAACTCGAGGTCGGCGGGCGCGGTTACGACTTCGCCAACAACGCCGCCGGCGATCTCCAGATCAAGGGCCTGGGGCCGAACGCCGCCTTGCCCAGCGTCCTGCCCAAAGGGGCCTACACCCT
>JBBRQW010000077.1:0-13725 GCA_038225765.1 Caulobacterales bacterium
GATCCCCTTCGCCTCCCTCTCGCCGGCCCTGCGCGACATGGCCGGCCAGGGATTCGCCAAGCCGATCTATGTGCGCGCCGACGGCCGCGCCCCCTACGCCATCGTCGCCCAGGTGATGGCGGCCCTGTCGCAATCGGGCTTTTCCAGCATCAATCTGATCACCGACACCGGCGGCCCCTCCTCGGGTGCGGCGCTCGGCGATTTCGGCAAGAGGGCGGGGGGCGCCCCCGCCGCCCCATGAGCGCGCTGGCGGCGCGCCGGCGCGAGAGCCTGACTCCGGCCTTCCTGGCCGCCGCGGCCCTCCACATGGGCCTCTTCGCCGCCGTCATCCTGATGCGGCGGCCCCAGCCGGCCCCCATGGGCGACGCGGTGCCGATCAACATCGTCTCCAGCGCCCCGACCACCGATTCCCGCCCCGCCGAGGCGGCGCCGCTGACCCAGGCCGCCCAGGTCGAAACGCCGGTTCCCCAGGCCAAGGCCCCCGCGCCCCCGCCCGCTCCGCCCCAGCCGGCGCCGCAGGCCACGCCCGCCCCGGCCCCGGCCGCCAGGGCCAAGCCCACGCCCAGGCCCCTCAAGCCGGCCCCCGCCGTCAAACCCCAGCCGGCCAAGCCGGCCTTCAGCCTCGACGCCCTCCAGGCCAGCATAAGCCGGGCGGCGCGCGCCCAGCCGGCGCGCCCCGCCTTCGCCGCCCGCGGCCCCACCCGCGCCGAGACGGCGCCCCAGGCCCGCGTGGACGCAGGCCAGGGCGTCTCGCAGAGCGACCTGCAGGGCCTGCAGCAACTGCTCGAACGCCTATGGAATCCCAACTGCGGCGTCGAGGGCGGGGAGGGGGTGGTCGTGCCGGTGAAGTTCGCCGTCGGCGACGACGGGGCGGTGACCGGCCGGGTCACCGATCGCGCCGGCTCCTCCGACCCGGTGGTGTTCGCCGCCGCCCGCCGGGCCATCGACGCGGTCCATCAGGCCGAACCCTACGCCGCCCCCTATCGGGGTAAGAGCTTCACCGTCAATTTCGACGCCAAGACGGCCTGCGCGCGGTGTTAGGGTGGGCTAGCCGCGCGGTCGCCACGATACGGAAATCTCGATCAAGGAATCTCCACCATGCGTTTCTTCAACCTGATCGCCGCGATCTTCGCCCTGACCGTTTTGGCGGGCGCGGCGCCGGCCCGCGCCGAGATCGTGATCAACGTCGATCAGGGCGCGACCCAGCCCCTGCCGATCGCCATCCCGGCCTTCGGCGGCCCCTCGGTCGGCGGGCAGATTTCCCAGGTGGTCAGCGCCGATCTCGGCGGGTCGGGCCTGTTCCGCCCCCTCGATCCGGCCGGTTTCCAGGAACAAATCGCCGACGTGGGCGTCCAGCCCCGGTTCGACGCCTGGAAATCGATCGCCGCCCAGGCGCTCCTGACCGGCCAGGTGGTCAGCGACGCCGACGGCAGCCTGCGGGTGAATTTCCGCCTATGGGACGTCTACGCCGGCGAGCAGCTTCTGGGCGTGCAATTCACCTCGACGCCGGAAAACTGGCGCCGCGTCGCCCACAAGATCGCCGACGCGGTCTATGAAAAGCTGACCGGCGCGCCCGGCTACTTCGACACCCGCGTTGTCTTCGTCGCCGAGTTCGGCACGCGGGCCAAGCCGGTGCGCCGCCTGGCGATCATGGATCAGGACGGGGCCAATCCCAGCTATCTGACCGACGGCTCCTATCTGGTCTTCACCCCCAGATTCTCCGCCGACAGCCACGAAATCACCTACATGGCCCTTCGACCCACGGGCTCGAGCATCTACCTGCTCAACATCGAAACCGCCCGGCAGGAAACCCTGGGCCATTTCACCGGCATGGTGTTCGCGCCGCGGTTCTCGCCGGATGGGCGCAAGGTGGCTTTTTCGGTCGAGCGGCAGGGCAATTCGGACGTCTATGTGATGGACCTCGGCAGTCACGCCCTCACGCGGGTGACCACCGACCCGGCCATCGACACCTCGCCCTCCTTCTCGCCCGACGGCGGCCGACTGGTGTTCAATTCCGACCGCGGCGGCGCGCCGCAACTCTATGTGATGAGCATCGACGGCTCGGGCGTTCACCGCATCTCCTTCGGCTCGGGGCGCTACACCACGCCGGTGTGGAGTCCGGACGGCCGCCTGATCGCCTTCACCAAGCAGGAAGGCGGCGAATTCCATATCGGGGTGATGCATCCCGACGGTTCGGACGAACGCCTGCTCACCACCAGCTACCTCGACGAGGGGCCGACCTGGGCCCCCAACAGCCGGGTGATCATGTTCTCGCGCCAGTCGCCGGGTTCGGGCGCCCATCTGTGGTCGGTGGACACCTCCGGGCGGCCGGCGCGGGTGGCCCATTACCCCCTGGGGGCCTCCGACCCGGCCTGGTCGCCGCTGCTGCGCTGATCGCCCCGGGCGAGGCGGCGCCACGCCCAGGCCGCAATTGAATCTCTTTTGGCGTTAATCCATCTTGGGGATTATGTCGCGGGGCGGCGCGACGGTCGGCAACCTGAGACCCTGACAAGGAGTCGGCGATGTATCTTCCTGATCGGCGCACCGCTCAACTGGCGACGATGGCCCTGGCGGCGCTCTCCATGGCGGCCTGCGCCTCCCATCCCAAACCCATGGGGCCGCCGCCACCCGGCCCGCCGCCTCCCCCTCCGCCGCCCTATGGGAGGAACATGCCCGCGCCGCCGCCCGGCCCGGTCGCCGAGCGCGAGGAATCGGGCGTTCCCGTCCCCGGCTCGGAGCGCGACTTCGTGATCAACGCCGGCGACCGGGTCTATTTCGATTTCAACCGCTACGACCTGCGCGACGACGCCCGCCCTGTCCTCGACGCGCAGACCGGGTGGCTCGACCGCTACCCCGCCGTCCATGTCCGCATCGAAGGCAACTGCGACGAACGGGGCACGCGGGAATACAATTTCGCCCTGGGCGCGCGGCGGGCCAATACGGTTCGTGAGTATCTGATCGGCCGCGGTGTCTCGGCCGGCCGGATCGAGACCGTTTCCTATGGCAAGGAGCACCCGATCGACACCGGCGGCGGCGAGGACGCCCAGGCCCACAACCGCAACGCCCATACCGCCATCACCCAGGGCGCCCGCTAGGCGCGGTCAGGCATGACGCATCGCCGCCGCCTCGGCGCGCTCATCGGCGTCGCCCTCGCCCTGACCCTGGCCGGCCACGTCGCCGCTCAGGTGTCCCTGGACGAACCCCTCGACGAGCACGCCGCCAAGCGACTCGATCGGATGGAAAAGGCGATGCGCGAACTGCGGGCCATCGTCTTCCAGGGCCGCGAGACGGGTCAGCCGGTGGTGGTCCAGCCGGCCGAGACGCAAGGGCGGATCACCGGCCTTTCCGACCGCCTGAACGATCTCGACCAGACCCTGTCGCGCCTCAACGGTCAGATCGAGGTCATCCGGCACGATCTCGACCTGGCGAGGCAGGAGGCCCTGGATCTGCGCGCCCAGAACGCCACCCTGAAAGATCGGCTGGCGGCGATGGAGGAAAGGATCCAGGGTTTGACGGCGCCGCCGCTGCCGCCCCCGCCGCCCGACGCCGAGGCGGTCGCCGCGCCGCCGCCCGCCGATCCCGCCGCCGCCTTCGCCGCCGCCAGAGGCATGTTCGAGGCCGGCGACATGGTGTCGGCGGAAGCGGGGTTCCACGATTTCGTCGATCGCTTCGGCGACTCGCCCAGAGGACCCGAGGGGCGCTACTATCTGGGCCGCGCCCTGCTGGCCCGCCGCGCCTTCGCCGACGCCGCCACCGCCGACATCGGGGCCATCCGCGGCTGGCCCCAGACCCGCTGGGCGCCCGAGGCGGTGCTCGATCTCTCCCGCGCCCTGGTGGCGCTGAACAAGCCGTCGGACGCCTGCCAGACCCTCGATGAGCTGACCAAACGCTATCCCAAGGCGTCGGCGTCGGTGAAAGGCGCGGCCGGCGACCTGCGGGTCAAGGCCCAGTGTGGATGAGGGTCCCGCGCCGCTGAAATCCGCCCCGACGCCCCCCCCATCACGGCGCGAGAAAGAGCGCCGCGCCACCTCCCCCGCTTCGCAAGGGAGGAAAGGAGCAAGGCTAGCGGTTTTCACTCCTCCCTTGCGCTCTTGCGCGGGGGAGGTGGCGCGCGATGCCCTCTCGCATCGCGTGACGGAGGGGGCGTCCGGCCACCTCGCCGACGTCGCCCGGCCATGCCTTGACCGGCGCCTGGGGCGGAACGCCGCCGCCCCCCTGGTCGTCGCCTTCTCCGGGGGCGGGGACTCCCTGGCCCTGCTGATCGCCGCCAAGGCCTGGGCCGACGGGGCCGGCCGGCGCCTGCTGGCGGTCACCGTGGATCATCGCCTTCAGGCCGCCGGGGCCGCCTGGGCGGCCTGGTGCGAGGCGCGCGCGCGCCGCCTGGGGGTGGGCCATCGCGTCCTCATCTGGACCGGCGACAAGCCGGGCGCCGGCCTGGCGGCGGCGGCGCGGCGCGCCCGCCACGGTTTGATCGCCGAGGCGGCGCGGGCCGCCGGCGCGCGCGTCATCCTGATGGGTCACACCGCCGACGACCGGCTCGAAGCGCGGCTCATGCGGGCCGAGGGTGGGGCCGTGCCTGAACCCCGCGAATGGTCGCCGTCGCCGGTGTGGCCGGAGGGGCGGGAGATCTTCATTCTCAGGCCACTCATTGAGACGCGGCGGGCTTGCCTTCGCCGGGGCTTGGCGACCGCCGGCGAAACCTGGATCGACGATCCGGCCAACGTCGATATGCGCCTGCCTCGCGCCCGCGCCCGCGCGGCCCTGGCCGCCGGCGGCGAGGCTGGCCCCGGCGCGTCGGCGCAAAACGGCGCCTCACTGCTGGGCCATGTCATCGAGGGGGCGGCCGGCGATCTGACCGTGGCGCGCGAGGCGCTGCGGCGGGCGCCCGCGGACGCCAGTCGGGCCCTGATCGGCGCGGCCCTGCTCAGCGTCGCCGGGACCGCCCGGCCGCCGCGCGGCGAGCGCCTGGACCGCCTGATCGGCCGCCTCGTCGGGCGGGAGGATTTTGTCGCCACCCTCGCCGGCGCCCGGATCGAGGCGGGCGATCCCTGGGTCCGCGTACAGCGCGAGGCCGGCGACCGGCGTCGGGGCGGCGGGGTGGCCATGGGGTTGCCGGCCGGCGCGACGGCGGTGTGGGACGGCCGTTTCGAGATCGAGGCGCGGACGGGCGGCTTGGCGGTGGCGGCCCTGGGCGGCCTCGCCGGGCGGCTGGACCGGGCGGATCGGGGCGCCCTTAAGGCCGTGCCGCCGGCGGCCCGCCCGGGCCTTCCCGCCGTGATCGACGGGTTGGGGCGCGTGACCTGTCCGCGCGTCGTGGCCGACCCGCGCCTGGCGATCCGATCGCTGATTTTCGCGCGCCTCGCGGGCGCCGTGGGCGGGTTCGATAGCGAGGCGGCCATGAGCCGCGTGGCGGAAACGCTCGCGACGCCCTAGATTGGCGAGAAGCAAGCGCGACGAGGCGAGCTAAATGAACCTGCGTAATCTGGCCATCTGGGGCGTGATCGTCCTGGCCCTCATCGCCGTCTACGGCGTGATCACCAAGGGACCCCAGAGCGGGAGCTCGAAGGCGATCCCCTATTCGGAGCTGCTGAGCCGGGTCGATAGCGGCGACGTGAAGTCGGTGACCATCAAGGGCGCCGAGATCACCGCCCAGGACCGCGACGGCGCCCTGACCTCCACCGGGCCGCAGGACACCTCCGATCTGGAAAAGCGCCTGGAGGCGCACGGGGCGTCGATCACCTTCCAGCCGCCCGGCGCCGGCCTGTTGCTGACCATTCTGCTCAACGCCCTGCCGATCCTGTTGCTGATCGGGGTGTGGGTGTTCTTCATGCGTCAGATGCAGGGCGGGGCGCGGGGAGCCATGGGGTTCGGCAAGTCCAAGGCGCGGCTGCTCACCGAGAACAAGAACAAGGTCACCTTCGACGACGTGGCCGGGGTGGACGAGGCCAAGGAAGATCTGACCGAGATCGTCGATTTCCTGAAGGACCCGGCCAAGTTCCAGCGCCTCGGCGGCAAGATCCCCAAGGGCGCCCTCCTGATCGGCCCGCCCGGCACCGGCAAGACCCTTCTGGCCCGCGCCGTTGCCGGCGAGGCGGGGGTGCCCTTCTTCAGCATTTCCGGCTCCGATTTCGTTGAGATGTTCGTCGGCGTCGGCGCCAGCCGGGTGCGCGACATGTTCGAGCAGGCCAAGAAGAACGCCCCCTGCATCATCTTCATCGACGAGATCGACGCCGTCGGCCGCCACCGCGGCGCCGGCCTGGGCGGCGGCAACGACGAGCGCGAACAGACCTTGAACCAGCTTCTGGTGGAGATGGACGGCTTCGAGACCAACGAGGGCATCATCCTGGTCGCCGCCACCAACCGGCCCGACGTGCTCGATCCCGCCCTGCTGCGGCCCGGCCGCTTCGACCGCCAGGTGGTGGTGCCCAACCCCGACGTCGGCGGTCGCGAGAAGATTCTGCGCGTCCATATGCGCAACGTGCCGCTGGCCTCGGACGTGGACGTCAAGGTGATTGCCCGCGGCACCCCGGGTTTTTCCGGCGCCGATCTGGCCAATCTGGTCAACGAGGCCGCCCTGATGGCGGCGCGCCGCAATCGCCGCATGGTGCTCCAGCGCGACTTCGAGGACGCCAAGGACAAGGTGATGATGGGCGCCGAGCGCAAATCCATGGTCATGAGCGAGGAGGAAAAGCGCAACACCGCCTACCACGAGGGCGGCCACGCCCTGGTCGCCCTGTCGGTGCCGTCGGCCGATCCGGTGCACAAGGCGACCATCATTCCGCGCGGCCTGGCGCTGGGCATGGTCATGCAACTTCCCGAGGGCGACCGCTATTCGCTTAACTACGAGCAGATGACCTCGCGCCTGGTCATCTTGATGGGCGGCCGCACCGCCGAGGAACTGATCTTCGGCAATGAGAAGATCACCTCGGGCGCCTCCAACGACATCCAGGCGGCCACGTCGCTCGCCCGCAACATGGTGACCCGCTGGGGCTACTCCGACGCCCTGGGCACGGTTTCCTACGGCGACAACCAGGAAGAGGTGTTCCTGGGCCACTCCGTGGCGCGCACCCAGAACGTCTCCGAAGACACCGCCCAGAAGATCGACTACGAGGTGCGCCGCCTGGTGCAGACCGCCCACGACGAAGCGCGGCGGATCCTCTCCGAACGGCTCGAGGATCTGCACACCCTGGCCAAGACCCTGCTGGAGTTCGAGACCCTGTCGGGCGAGGAGATCGTCAACGCCTTGAAAGGGGTGCGCCCCAACCGCGACGAGCCCGAACATCGCGCTCCCGCCGGGCCCCGCGTCTCCGTCCCCCTCGCCCCCAGGCCGGAGACGGGGCTGGCGTGAGGGGGATCCGCCCCCTCGTCATGGGCATCGTCAACGTCACCCCCGACAGCTTTTCCGACGGCGGGCGGTTTGGCGAGCTGGACGCCGCCGTCGCCCAGGGCCGCCGCCTGATCGCCGAAGGGGCGGATATCCTCGACATCGGCGGCGAGTCCACCCGCCCCGTCGCGGCGCCGGTCCCCGAGGCCGAGGAACTCGCCCGGGCGATCCCGGTCATCGCGGCGATCCGGGCGCAAAGCGACATCCCGATTTCCATCGACACCATGAAACCGGCCGTCGCCCGCGCCGCCGTCGCCGCCGGCGCCACGATATGGAACGACGTGACGGCCCTGCGCTGGGCGGCGGACAGCCTGGCCGTCGCGGCCGAACTTGGTTGCGACGTGGTGCTGATGCACATGCAGGGCGAGCCGGCGACCATGCAGGCCGATCCGCGCTACGGCGATGTGACAGCCGAGGTGGTCGCCTTCCTCGCCGCCCGCGCGGCGACGGCGGAAGCGGCGGGCGTGCGGCGCGAGGCTATCTGGCTCGATCCCGGGATCGGCTTTGGCAAGACGGCCGCCCACAGCCTCGCCCTCCTGCGCGCCCTCGATCGGATCGTCGCCCTCGGCTATCCGGTCCTCCTGGGCGCCAGCCGCAAGGGCTTCATCCGCGCCGTCGATCCGGCCGCGAAAAACCCCGGCGATCGGCTGGGCGCCTCCCTCGCCGTCGCCCTCGCCGCCGCCCGGGCCGGGGTCGCCGCCCTGAGGGTCCACGATGTGCGCGAGACCGTTCAGGCCCTGGCCGCCCAGGCGGCGATCGATGGCTGAGTTCCTGGGCCGCGTCCTGATTATCGCCGGCTCCGACAGCGGCGGCGGGGCCGGCGTTCAGGCCGATATCAAGACCGTCACCGCGCTCGGCGGCTACGCGGCGACCGCGATCGCCGCGATCACCGTCCAGAACACCCTCGGCGTTCACGAGATCTTTCCCCTCCCCGCCGCCCTCATCGAGGCCCAGGCGCGCGCGGTGCTGGACGACATCGGCGCCGACGCCCTCAAGATCGGCATGCTGGGAAGCGCCGAGGCGGTGGAGACCGTCGCCCGCCTGCTCGACTCGGCGCCCGACATTCCCGCCGTGATCGACCCGGTGACGATCGCCAAGGGTGGCCGGCCCCTCCTCGCCGGCCGGGCGCTAGAGGCGACGCGAAGCCTGCTGATCGCCCGCGCCGCCCTGTTCACGCCCAACGCTCCGGAAGCCGCCGCCCTGACCGGAATGCCGGCCGACTCAACCGACGACCTGCGCCGCGCCGGCGAGGCGCTTCTGCGGCTGGGCGCCCGCGCCGTCCTGGTGAAAGGTGGCCACATCGACGGCGAATCGGTCATCGACGTGCTGATGACGCCTTCGGGAGAGACGACCTTCGAGGGTCCCCGCATCGCTGGCCGCCACACCCACGGAACCGGCTGCACCCTGGCCTCGGCCTGCGCCGCCGGACTCGCCCAGGGCCTCGCCCTGGAGGCCGCCGTCGCCCGCGCCTGGGGCTATACCGCCGAGGCGATCCACCGCGCGCCGGGATTCGGCGCCGGCCATGGACCCCTCGACCACGCCTGGCCCCTGAGGGACGGGTGAGCGCCCTGGAAGATCGGATGCGCGACATCCTTCGCGGGGCGCCTGGCCTCATGCGCGTCCTCGCCGTCGCCCGCGATCTGGACCTTCCCGACTGGATGGTGTTTTCCGGCGCCGTTTATCAGCCGGTGTGGAACCATCTCACCGGTCGCCCACCGGGTTTCGGTGTCAACGACTACGACCTGGCGTATTTCGACGCCGCCGATCTCTCCTACGAGGCCGAGGACCGGGTCATCCGCCGCGTCGCCGCCGCCTTCGAGCCTCCGTTCGCCGATCTGGTGGAGGCGCGCAACCAGGCGCGGGTCCATCTGTGGTTCGAAGCCAGGTTCGGCGAAGCCTATGCGCCGCTGACGGCCAGCGCCGAGGCGCTGACCCGCTTCACCTCCCCGACCTTCGCCGTCGGCGCCCGCCTGGAAGGCGACGGCCAAATCACCATCGTCGCGCCGTTCGGTCTCGATGACCTCTTCGCCCTGCGCGTCCGGCCCAACCCTCTGCGCCCGTCCCCCGGCCTCGCCCGCACCATCGCCAAGGCGAGACGGCGCTGGCCCGAAGTGGTGGCGGAGAGCCTGTGAACGTCTCGGAAAAAAGGAATCTCCCCATGCGCCAATGGACCATCGACGCCTTCGCCGCCGCCCCGTTCAAGGGCAACCCGGCCTGCGTGGTCGAGCCGTTCGACGCCTGGCCGGACGCGGACTGGATGCAGGCTCTGGCGGCGGAGAACAATCAGGCCGAGACGGCCTTCCTGCTCAGGTCCGACGATCCCGCTCGTTTCGGCCTGCGCTGGTTCACCCCGGCGCTGGAGGTTCGCCTCTGCGGTCACGCGACCCTGGCCAGCGGCCATGTGCTGTTGACGGAGATCGGCGTCGGCGGCGAGCGGATCACCTTTGACACCCAATCTGGGCCGCTCGTGGTCGAGCGCGCGGCTGGCGGCTACCAGATGGACTTCCCCTCCGATATGCCGCGACAGGTCGAGCCGCCCGTCGGATTGGCCGAGGCTCTGGGCGTCCGGCCGCGCGAGGTGTGGGCGGCGGCTTACCTGATCGCCGTGCTGGAGGACGAACGAGCGGTGCGCGCCCTGGGTCCCGACATTGCCGCCCTCGAGCCGATCTCCAGCGCCGCGACGCAAGGCCGGGGCAACGTCGCGGTGACCGCGCCCGCCGGCGCGGGGGCCGCCTACGACGTGGTCAGCCGGTTTTTCGCGCCTGGCTCGGGCATTCCCGAGGATCCGGCCACCGGTTCGCTCCACTGCGCTCTCTCGCCGCTCTTCTCCGCCAAGCTCGGCCGCCCAACGCTGCGTTTCCATCAGGCCTATCCGGGCCGCGGCGGCGACCTGGAATGCGAACATCGCGCCGATCGCGTCCTGCTGCGCGGCGCCGCGGTGACGGTTCTGGAAGGGCACCTGCGCATTTAGCGTTGGCGACGCCGTCCGATTGCCGTTTCATTCCGCGCGCCGAACCCCTATATCAATCGCCAATCCCCGCCCGGCCGCAAGGCCGGGCGCCGCTGTTTCTGGAAGGCCCCCATGACCGACATTCTGATGCCCAAGGCGACCGCCGTCTGGCTGGTCGATAACTCCTCGATGACCTTCGAGCAGATCGCCGATTTCTGCGGCCTGCACCCCCTTGAAGTGAAGGGGATCGCCGACGGCGAGGTGGCGCGCGACATCCGCGGCGCCGACCCGATTTCCAACGGCCAGCTCAGCCGCGAGGAACTAGCCGCCGCTCAGGCCGATCCCAAATACCGCATGAAGGCGCAGCAAAGCCGACACGCCGCGTTCCTGAAGCCGCCCAAAAAAACCTCGCGCTACACGCCCACCTCGCGACGCGGCGACCGCCCCGACGCCATCGCCTGGTTCGTGCGCAACCATCCAGAAATCACCGACGCCCAGATCGCCAAGACCCTGGGCACCACCAAGTCGACCATCGATCAGGTGCGCAACCGCACCCACTGGAACGCCACCAACGTCAAGCCGGTGGACCCGGTGTCCCTGGGCCTGATCGGCCAGCTCGAACTGGACGCCCTGGTCAAGAAAGCGGCCGAAAAGAAGACCCGCGACGACGCGCGCCGGGCCGCCGCCGAGCCTCAGGGCGAGTCGCTGCAGCCGGTCGGCGAAGCGGAGACGGCGGGCGAGGCCATCGACGCGGGCTAGCGCCGAACCTCGGCGCCTTGGCCTTCAGTGCACCCGGGTCTTCAGGCTTTCCATCTCCTCCTTGAGACGCAGCTTCTGTCGTTTCAGGTCGGTAAGGCGCACCGCGTCGGCGGCCGGCCGGCTTATCTCGTCCTCGATCGCGCGTTCGAGCGTCTGATGACGCTGACCCAGTTCGCGGATGCGGGCTTCGATGGCCATGGCTCTTGAACTCCTGTGGTGACGGGACGGGGTCAAGTGAACACCCGTGACGGCGCCCTGTCAGTTCACATATGGTTGCGCGTGGCGGCGCCAAGGTGGGCGCGTTGAAAATCGGACCTCCCATGGCGGGAAGCGGCGAACGGCGGCTGGTGGTGGGCGTTTCGGGGGCGTCGGGGGCTGTCTACGGCGTGCGCGTCCTCGACGCCTGCAACGAAATGGGCGTCGAGAGTCACCTCATTGTCAGCCGCGCCGCCGCCCTGACCCTCAAGGAAGAGACGGCGCTGACGCTGACCGATCTGTCGGCCCGGGCCGGCGTGACCTACCGGGCCGTCGATGTGGGCGCGGCGGTTGCGTCGGGGTCGTTTCCCACCCTGGGCATGATCGTCGCGCCCTGCTCGGTGCGCACCTTCAGCGAGATCGCGACGGGCGTGACCTCCTCGCTCCTCACCCGCGCCGCCGATGTGACTTTGAAGGAGCGGCGGCCTCTGGTGCTCATGGTGCGCGAATCGCCGCTGCACCTGGGCCACCTGCGCACCCTGGTCCGCCTGGCCGAGATGGGCGCGGCGATCGTCCCGCCGGTACCCGCTTTTTACGCACACCCGTCCAGCCTCGCCGATCTGATCGATCAGAGCGTCGGCCGGGCCCTCGATCTTTTTGGCCTCTCCTGGGGGGCGGTGCGCCGGTGGGACGGCGCGGCGCCGGCGCTCGGCGAGGGAGACGGATGACACCCTGGGACTACGCGGCGGCGCTCTGGGCGTGGCCGGCGGTAGAGGCGGCCTGCCTGGATCTTCAGGACGGGGAGGGCCAGTGCGCGCCTCTGATGCTGTGGCGGCTGTGGAGCGTTCACGAGAGCCGGCCGGTGGATGCGCCGACCCTGCAACGCGCGGTGGAAATCGCGCGGCGCTGGGACGGCGCCGTGACGGCCCCATTGCGTGGCGCCAGGCGCGGCCTCGAGACCCCCTGGCCGCTGATCGCCGATCCGGCGCTGGCCGCCCTGCGTGAGCAGGTCACCGCCGCCGAATTGGCGGCCGAGCGGATTTTGCTCGATACGCTGGGCGCCCTGACGCCCCCGCCCGGCGGCGCCGCGACCGATGCCCTGACCGCTCTGCGCGCGACCGGCGCGACGTGGGGACGGCCGCCGTCCGAGACTGGCTTGCGGCGGCTGGTCCTCGCCGCCCGGCCCGACGGCCCGCTTGCCGACGCCCGCCGGTCTGCTACACCTTGAGATGCGCCAGTCCGCGGATGAACGCCCATGCACGATGACGAGCTCGACAGCGAAACCGAACAGGCGATTCGCCTCGGCCTCGCCCAACTGCGCCAGGCCCACGAGGATCTCGACGCCGCCGTCGCCGCCCTCGAGTCGGGTGCCCAGCCCGACCAACTCAGGATCGCCCGGCTGAAGAAGAAGAAGCTCATCCTGCGCGACCAGATCGCCAAACTCGACAATCGCCTGACGCCCGACATCATCGCCTGAGGATTGGCTTCTGGGGTGCTTGCCCCGCCGGGTCCTGTCCGCCATATGGCCCCATGGACGAGAGCCTGCTTCAGGATGTGGTGGCCGCCGCCGCCGCCGCCGGCGCGGACGCGGCGGAGGCGGTGTTCGCTCAGCGAGCGTCGCTGTCGGTGACCGTTCGGCTGGGGGCGCTGGAAGAGGTGGAGCGCGAAGAATCCCGCGATCTGGGGCTGCGGGTTTTCGTGGGGCGAAGGCAGGCGAGCGTTTCCGGCTCCGACGTGTCTCGGGAAGGCCGCGCCAAGCTCGTCGAGCGCGTGGTCGCCATGGCGCGGCTGGCGGCGGAGGATCCCTGGGCCGGCCTCGCCCCCCCCGGCCGTCTGGCGGCTGGCGATCATCGCGATCTGGAGCTCTACGATTCAACCGAATGGTCGGCCGAAGACCTCGAGACGCGGGCCCGCGCCACCGAGGACGCGGCGCGGTCGGTGGCCGGGGTGACTAATTCCGAAGGCGGATCGGCGGGCTGGTCGTCTTCGGCCTGGCGGCTGGTCACCAGCGACGGGTTTTCTGGCCAACATCGCGCCACGGGATTCTCGCTTTCCGCCCAGGTTATCGCCGGCGAAGGCTCGGGAATGGAGCAGGGCGGCGAGGGCCGCGCGGCCCGCTGGGCCGGGGATCTGCCCTCTCCGCGAGCCATCGGGGCCGAAGCCGGCCGCCGCGCCGTGGCCAGCCTGGGGGCGCGCAAGATCGCCTCGACCACCGCCCCGGTGATTTTCGAAAACCGGCTGGCCGCGTCACTTCTGGGGCCTTTGATCGGAGCCATTTCCGGGCCCTCGGTGGCCAGGGGGGTGTCGTTTTTGCAGGGCCACCTGGACGCGCCCCTGTTCGCCAGGGGAGTCACCCTCATCGACGATCCCCACCGGGCCCGGGGTCTCGGCTCGTCACCGTTCGACGACGAGGGCGTGGCCAACCAGGCGATGCGGA
>JBBRQW010000078.1:0-13707 GCA_038225765.1 Caulobacterales bacterium
CATGGCGATGCAGCTATTGCCGCAGGCTTTGCCCTTCTTGCAATTCGGGTGATGTCCCGCCATCGCCGTCATAGGAGCGGCCGGACGGCTCGCCGGAGCGCGCTTCATGGCCGGGGTGGGCGCTGTCGTCGCCACGGCCGGCGTCGTCACCGCCGGCGGGCACTTGACGAACTTGTGTGTCGTCGGATCGCGGCAGGGCGCCGCATTGGCGGCGGAGCCGATGGCGAAGGCCGCGAGGGCGGTCAGGATCAGAACACGCATGGTGGTTTCTCCCCAGATGGTCCGCCACCCTCGCCTAACCGCCCCAGTCCGGCAAGGGCCAGATCGGCCTGGCCAAACCTAGGAGTGAGGGAGGCCGCCCCCCCGCGCCCATCAACGTTTGATGGCGTTCCCGACCTTGTCCTGGGCTTTGCCGACCTTGTTCTGGACGGTTCCGGCGGCCTTCTCGGCCGCGCCCTTGGCCTGCAGATTGGTGTTGCCGGTGACCTTGCCGGCGGCTTCCTTGACGGCCCCAGCCGCTTTCTTGGCCGCGCCGTCGATGCGATTTTGGCTCATCTTCACCCTCATTGGTTCGTGCCTTGGAGTTCGATCAACGGACCGAATGGCGCGATAGTTCCGTCCAACTTTTCTGGTCGCTCCCCGGCGCGCGACGCGCAGGAAGGAATAGCGCCGCTTTCAAGATTAAGGCTGCCCGTTATCAGTGCTCGCCCTCGACCTCCAGGTGCGGGGTGGTCGAAACGCCCACGTCGATCGAGCAAGGTGTGGTGCCCTCGAAGCCAATTTCCTTGAACGTAATCCGACCGTGCGGATTAAGTTTCCCCCTTATGTCGGTCGGGCCGCAGGTCGCCCCGTGGACGAACTGCAGGGTCAGGCCGTGGATCAGGATGGGATGGAAGCCGCTGAAGCCGCCTGGCTCGGAGGACACCCGCCAGGGAAGCTGGGCGGCCCGGATGGTGGCGCATTGGTGGCCGGTGAACGACGCGGCGGTGATGCTCGCGTTCTTGTCGCCGGTTGAGAGGCGAAAGTGGGCGGCGCAGGTGACTGACCGCCGGGAGGTCAGCGCCATGAAGCCTTCAGCGGTGAAGGTGGCTTCCGTCGGCGCGAAGTTCCTGGGGGCGGCGGGCGATGCTATCCCCAGGGAAACGGTGACAAGCAGGATGGGCAAGATGTTGCGCATGGATTTTCGATTTCTCCGGAGATTTTAGATTCCCACGACGGCGATCATCGTCATCGGGGCGTTAAATCAAAGTAACCCATGAACGGCGGTGCCGCACTTGGAATCTGGGCTTGGCGCGCCTGGGCGGTACTGGAGCTGCCATTGCCCCCCTCTCCGGCGAACATTCTGGTTGTTAGCTGTCCGTCGGCGACCCATGCTTCGATTGTTCAGGCCTAAGGGCGAAGAAGTCCGGCTCGCTGGTGAAGTGATAGGCCGCCGTGTCCAGCGCCTTCGTGACGGCCGACAGGATCAGATAATCCGGGCCAAAGGGACGGAAAGCCTGCTGCATCTTGAACAGGTGATCGCGGAGCGGTCGCAGCTCATCGAACGCGGCCTTGGGACTGGCTATGCCGGTGTGGCGGACCTGGACCATGTAGGAACCCTGAGCGCCGAAATGGCGCGGCGGAACCCTGGAACGCTCGGCGGCCTCGCCGCAAGACTTTCGTTCGCGAATTGTTCGCCGAGCGGGTCTGTGTAATTCCGGTGAAATTCGGTCGTAGACCTCGGCAGCACGTTCAGGAACCGACCAGAATGGCCGGTTTGGCCTATCTCACTGATCTGACGGCGTTTTCACCGGCTTTAGGCCGGCGAAAGGCGATCACAGACAATTGATCTGCCATACTGCAAATCCGCGCACCCGAGTTCGATTCTCGGCCAGGCCTCCACCGCTTTCCTTCGATTTGGTTCGACCCGCTACTGCTCCGGCGGCGCGCTGTCTGGCGAAGCATCGGCGGGCGGGCGGCTCGCCCGGTCGGCGTTGGCGGCGGCGCGGGTCGCGGCCGATTCCGCCGCCGCGCGATCGGCGGCGGCGTGGGCGGCGTCGGTCTGGACCGCGGCCTGAGTCGATTGCTGGATGGCGGCCTGGGTCGATTGCATGGAAGCCTGGGCGTTGGCCTGGGCGGTCGCGGCGGCGTTTTGCGCATCCACGGCGGCCTGCTCGGCGCTACCCTGGGCGGTCGCGGCGGCGATCCCGGAGTCGGGGGCGAGCGGCGTGGCGCGCTCACGCAGCAAATAGGCGACGGCGAGAATGGCGACCACCGCCACCATCGCGGCCAACCACCAACCGGCGCGCCCTCCGCCGGATCGGACCTCCCGGCGCACCTCCGTCGTCGTGGCCGTCGCCGGATCGTAGGTGGTGCGAACTTCCGTCACGCCCGTGACGGGGTCGATGTCTGACATGGATATTTCCTCCAGCGTTTGGCGTCCTCATGGCAACGTGTCGCCGTGGCCGCCGGTTCCGGGTCGGCACGGAACTGGCGCCGGCGCCCCTTTTGCATCCGATCGGCCATCCGGGCGTTTGCGCATTCCAGGGACAGGCCCAGGGACACTCGCCGTGAAACCGCTTGAGATTTCTTTTCTTACCGCCGGAGCGGTTATTTCACTTATCGCCGGCGGCGGGGCCGCCAGACTGGCGTTGGTCCCGCTCAACGAGGCCTACGCCAAGAACCAGGCGGTCGCCGACGGTTTCGCGCCGGCGGGCCCGCGGGTCACCCTTTCCGCCCCGGTCGCGCCGCCCGCCGCCGCCGATCCCGCCGACGCGCCGCCCCCCGCCGCCTACGCCATGAACGAACCGCCAGCCACCTCCCCGCTCCGCGGCGCATCGGCGAGCGCGCGAGCCGAACGCGGCGGCTGGCGGCGCCCGGATCGGTGGGAAGGCTCCCGCTACGCCGACCAAGGTTCGCCGTACGTCGGCGCGGCGGATTATTCGCGGTATGCGGAAGCCGGGCCTCGCTACGTTGAAATTGGCGATCGCCAGGACGCCGGGCCCTCCCCTGGAGACGGTTATGCCGCGGAAAGCCAAGCGGCCTATTCGCCGGACGGCGACGGCGAGCCGGGCGGGAGATACCATGCCCCGCCCGAGCCGTACTACTATCCCCCACCCGAGCCATACTGAGCGAGCCGCACGCCGACCCTGGAACGGTCGGAAGTTTCGCGCGTTGCGGGCGTGGCCCTTCGGCCTTTGACGCCAAGAATTCGTCAGCGTTACGATTTTCCGCCGGGGGACGGCCATGAGGCGAGGGTAGCGGCGTGGGATCGACGACGGAGCAGTCGGCCATCGAGGCCGCCCCCGATTCCCTGTCGAGGCCCGGCTCCGGGAAGGTGACGCATCTGGTGGCGGCCGAAGCCCGCTTCCACGAACGCGAGGCGCGGTATCGCGAACTCCTCAACGCCCTTCCCGCCGCCATCTACACCACCGACGCCGCTGGCCGGATCACCTTTTACAACGACGCCGCGGTGGCCTTGGCCGGCCGCCGGCCGGTGCTCGGAACGGACGAGTGGTGCGTCACCTGGCGGCTCTACAAGCCCGACGGTTCGCCCCTGCCGCACCATGAGTGCCCCATGGCCGTGGCCCTGAAAGAGGGTCGGGCGGTGCGCGGCGAAGAGGCCATCGCCGAACGCCCCGACGGCAGCCGCGTATGGTTCGTCCCCTATCCCACCCCGTTGCGCGACGAGTCCGGCGCGGTCGTCGGGGCGGTGAACATGCTGGTGGACATCACCCACCGCAAGCAGGCCGAGGAGCGTCAGACGCTGCTGGCCAACGAGGTCGATCACCGCGCCAACAACATTTTCGCCGTGATCCAAGCCGCCCTTCGCCTGACGCGGGCCTCGACGGTCGAGGAGTTCAGGCGCGTCATGGAGGGGCGGATCGGGGCCTTGGCCCGCGCCCACAACCTCCTCGCCCAATCCCGGTGGGCCGGAGCGGATTTGCGGCGCCTGGTCGATGAAGAACTCAAACCCTACCTCGGCGGCGACCGGCCCCGAGCCCGGATCGACGGCGATCCGACGCCGCTGTCCGCGGCCGTCGCCCAATGCCTGGCCATGATCCTCCACGAACTCGCCGCCAACGCCGCCAAACATGGCGCCCTGTCCTCACCGGCCGGGCGCGTACATGTCGATTGGCGCATTGTCGCGCCCGATCGGCTGGCGCTTAGATGGGCCGAAACCGGCGGGCCGCCGGCGGGGGCGCCGGCGCGCGTCGGCGTCGGAACCAAGGTCATTCGCGCCGCCGTCGCCCAGGCGGCCGGCGACATCCGATTCGACTGGGCGCCCACCGGCATGGCCTGCGAGATTCAACTGCCGCTTGCCAAGGGCGTGGAAGACCGGCCACCGCAATAGGGTGAACGCCCTATCTCAACCACGAACTTCACGAACGCCACGAACAAGGCATGGTCTTTGCGCGAAGCGCGGACGCTAACCATGAAAATCGCGCGAGTTCGTGGGGTTCGTGCCGTTCGTGGCTAGATTATTGGCCTTCCGTAAAAGCCATCTGGCCACAACGCGTTCACCCGATCGCCGTGGACGGCCGGGCGGGACTCTCGCTCGACGTGGCCGAAGGCGACCGCCCCTGTGCCGCGAGACGCGCGACGGGGGTTCACCGAAGCGATACCGGCGCCGCCCGGGCCAGGGCGGTGGGACTGTAGAGCGACCGACTCTCCTGGCGGCGCAGCGCGGCGGCCCAGGCCTCGGATCGCGCCAGCCAGGCGATCAGGCGATCGGGCGCTGCTGGGTCATGGCGGCGGATGGCGGCCAGAGTCGCGGCCAGGTCCAGGTCGGCGACGGCGAGGCTCCGCCTGGAGACCGCCAGATCCGAGGCGCCGTAGCGTTCGGCGATCGCCCCCAACTGGGCGCGGGCGGCCTCCACCATCGCCACGGCGGCCGGCGGGTCGCCATGGGCCAGGGCGGCAAGGGCGGCGCGGGCGGCGCGGCGCGCGTCGTCGATGGCGCTTTCCACGCGCAGCGGCTCGCCGGCGCCGGCGGGGCAGGCGGCCGGACTCAAGGCCCGCACATAGGCGGCCACGCCGGCCAGGACGGCGGGCGGCGGCTCGGGGCCGTCGAACTCCTCGGTGATCAGGCCATGGATGAAATGTTCCAGCGCCGGCGACCGGCGCGCCTGTGAAATCTTCAAGGCCGCCTTGGAGCCGCCCAGATCGGGGATCGGCACGGGATCGAAAATGTCATCGCCTCGATGGGTGCTGAACAGAGAGGCGGTGACGTCGGCGGTTCCCGGCGCGCCCGAAATGCCGGGAAAATCGAAATTACGGTTGGCGCGGCCATTCTGGTGGCAGGTTTCGCAGGCGAGGCCGGCCCGCGCCGCCTGGCCGCCCAGCAGCAGGGGAGAGCGGAACGCGGCCCGGCCCAGTTCCACGGAGTAGGCCTCGGCCGGATCGGCGGGCGCCCTTAGGCACTCAACCGGGCGGCGGGTGAGCAGCCGCGCCGCGTCCGCCCCCGGCGCCAGCCAGCGCATGGCTTTCAGCGGTGCGGCGACCGGAATGGCGACCGCGGCGCCGAGCGCCACGGCGGCCCCGGCGATCAGGAGGCCGGATCGCCGCCGTGGTCGATCCAACGCCGCAGATCCTCGGCTTCGGCGCAGCCGAAAGCGCACTGGGCGTCCAGCCTGGCCAGCATGGCCCGCGCCCCGGTCATGTCGCCGCGGATCACCTTCAGTTCGCCGTAGTATTCAGTGGCTCCGCGATGGCCCGGGGCCAGCGCCAGGGCCTGCCGATAGTAGGACTCCGCCTTGTCGAGCTGGCCGAGCTTGCGCCAGGCGTAGCCCTTGTAGGTGAGGATGTCCGGGTGCGGCCCGAGGGCCGCCTCGGCCTTGTCCAGCGAGGCGACCGCTTCGCCGTAGCGGCGCTCGTTGATCAGGCTCACCGCCCGCACATAAGCCAGGTCGCCGCCCTGGCTGGAGGCGAACATCAGGTTGGACGGCGCGGCGAGTTGGGCGGCGGGGCCGGCGGGCGCGGCGGCCTGGGCCGGAGTCATGGCCTGCTGCACCGCGGCGATGGCGGCCTTGAGATCGGCGGCCTGCGGGCAGGTGTCGCCGCAGGACGCCGCCCGGCTCTTCAGCGCGTCCAGTTGGGCGCCGGCCTTGTCGGCCTGTTTCAGCTTGGTCAGGCTGACGGCGTAGTCGCGATGGGCGTCGATCAGATCCGGGTCGAGCTTGACCGATTTCTCGTAGGCCCTGACGGCCCCCTTGTCGTCGCCGCCGGCGGCCCTGGCCATCCCCAGCATGTACCAGCCCACCGCCACCTTGGGCGCGGCCTCGGTAACGTGCCCGAAATAGCGGGCCGCGTCCTTGTACTTGCCGGCCTGGAAGGCCGCTTCCCCGCTGCGCGCCTCGTCCGCCGCGTTGTACTGCGGACCCTCGGGCATGCTCGGCGAGGTGCTGGGCATCTGGCCGCCGCCCATGCTGCCCATGCCCGAAGCGACCGCCCGCCCGATCGGGGCCGCGCTGGCCAGAAGCACGCAGATGCTTATGAGATTCAACCGCCCGATGGTCATGGTTTCAACCCTCCCCACGTCCCTCGATCGGCACTATGACTCCGCCGCGCCCATCTGTCATGCGGCTTTTCGCCGCCGCCTTGCACGCCATGCCGCCCCAGCGTATTAGCCGCCTCCTTCAAGGCGATGGCCTGATCCTCGGTAGCTCAGTTGGTAGAGCAGCCGGCTGTTAACCGGCGGGTCGCAGGTTCGAGTCCTGCCCGGGGAGCCATGGTGATGTGCGCCGACGTGCGCCGATGACTAGCAAAACCCAAAAAAATCAGGCATAAACGGGGTCGGAGTGGTCGCCGACGCCCGCACGTGAACGCCCACAATCGGGGGTCACTCGGGGTCAGATTGGGGGTCACTTTGAATGACCCCCACGGAGTGACCCCTAAAATGGCCCTGTCTGATGCCGCGATCCGGTCCGCCAAGGCGGGCGGCGCGCAATTCAAACTCTATGATGAGGGCGGCCTGTTCCTGATCGTGAAACCGTCCGGCGGTAAGCTGTGGCGGCTCAAATACCGCCGCGTTGGCAAAGAGCAGCAACTGACCATCGGGCGTTATCCCGACGTGGGATTGAAAGAGGCGCGCGAAAAGCGCGACGCGGCGCGCAAGATCATCGCCAGCGGCGGCAACCCGGCGTTTGAAAAGAAGCGCGCCGCCGCCGCCGCGTCGGTCAGCGCCGCCAATACTTTCAGTGCCATCGCCGACGAATTCATCGTTAAGCGCGAGCGCGAGGGCCTGAAGGGCGTCACCACGCGCAAATCGCGGTGGCTGTTGTCCCTCCTGGAGCCGGGCATGGGCGGGCGCCCCATCGCGGAAATCGAAGCCTACGAATTGCTGGACGTGGTGCGGAAGGTCGAAACCACCGGACGGCTCGAAACCGCCAAGCGCGCCCTGTCTTTCGCCAGCCGGGTCTTTCGGTATGCGGTCGCCACCACGCGGGCGAAGCGCAATGTCGCGGCGGACCTGCAAGGCGCCCTAGTCGCTCCCACGGTCAAACACCATGCGGCGATCATCGACCCAAAGGGCGTCGGCGCCCTGTTGCGCGCCATCGACGGCTTCGATGGCCAGCCGGTCACGCTTTGGGCGCTCAGGCTCGCCCCGCACGTCTTTGTGCGACCGGGGGAGTTGCGGCAAGCCGAATGGTCGGAGATCGACCTCGACGGCGCGGTGTGGCGCATTCCGGGCAGCCGCATGAAGATGCAGCGCGAACACGTTGTGCCCCTCTCGGCTCAGGCGGTGGCGATCTTAACGGAGGCGCGGGGCGTGACCAGCGGCGGGCGCTTCGTCTTTCCGGGGCAACGCACGCCCGAACGCCCCATGTCTGAAAACACCCTGAACGCCGCCCTTCGCCGCTTGGGCTACGGCGCCGACGAAATGACGAGCCACGGTTTCCGGTCAACTGCCAGCACCCTACTCAATGAGTCGGGGAAATGGAGCGTGGACGCCATCGAACGCGCCTTGGCGCACGGCGACACCGACAACGTCCGCGCCGCCTACCACCGTGGGGCGCATTGGCAGGAACGGGTGAAAATGGCGCAATGGTGGAGCGACTACCTGGACGGGTTGCGCGATGGCGGCAAAGTCGTGCCGTTTGGGCACACGGGTCGCCCCTGACCGGCACGCGATCATTCAACGAGACCGATGCTTGCCGCGAATCGGTCGTTGATGGACGTTGCCATTCGTGGTCGATGACTTGTCGCCGATATCGCCCGACGTTCCGGACGCGGGCGCGCCCCAGGATTGGGTGAGTGCGTTTGAGACCATTCGATTGGTCCGAACGGCGACGCTGTCACCAAAGTCGAATGTCACCATATTGACCAGGGCGCACTCCGGACTCATTCGCACCCGGGCCGATCTTTTGGTGTTCGGCGATAGGTCGGAAGCCGACGTTGAGATTCCGCGAGGCTTTTGGTGGGCGGAGGGCCATGAGGCCATCGACCAAAACTGGGAAGTCGGCGACTTCGAAACCTATATGGGTCGCGGATTTAATATAGGTGCCGGACTTCGCGCGAAGGCATTTGGCGTCCGATTCTGCCGCGTGGATCTCGAACGAATGATCCGAGGCGCTTTTACTGACCAGCCAGTGTCCCCCACGAACGGTGGGCCAAAGGAGTCGGGCGGCCGACATATGTCGGCGCTGTGGCCCGAATGGGTGGCTGAATTAGTAGCCTATGTTCACGAAAAAGGGTTTCCCGCTGGCGAAGGCCACCAAGGCACCGAGACATTGATTGCGCGCGTGGCGGATGGCCTCGCGGCGAGGGACCTGGAAGGCCCAGCGCGATCAACGGTTCAGGACACGGTGAAGGCCGTCCTACGCCGCGTCCGGCGCGCCGGAAATGATACCTAGGCCCATATCCGGCGGTTCCCGGCTCATCCCGGCTGCAGACGCAAATCGCTCATTTATCGTCGTCGTGTTCGCTGGTGCACGCCAGTCACCCGGAGACGAGATAATGGAACCCATCGCCGCGTCCATAAACGACACCGCTAAGGCCCTCAGCCTTGGGCGAACTTCCATCTATGCCCTGATCAAGGACGGTCGGCTCGATACCGTGAAGCTTGGTCGCCGCACGCTGATCAAGGTCGAATCGGTCCGCCGCTTGCTGGACGGCAAATAGGCGGTCGCTGTGTCGCGCACGCGTCTCAATCCGCGCCTAGCCAAGCTGCATCGCTCCTACACGGTTGAAGGAACGGGCCGCCTGTTCGACGTGCATCCCAACACGGTGCGGGCCTGGTTAAAAGCCGGACTCCCGGCCATCGACGGCGGGCGCCCGGCGCTGATCCAAGGCAAGGCATTGCGCACCTTCCTGGAGGCCCGCCGGGCCGCCGCCAAGCGCCCTTGCCCGCCCGGCACGCTCTATTGCTTCAAGTGCCGCATACCGCGCGCCCCAGCGCCCGACTCGGTGGTGTTTCAGGCGCGGGAGGCCGGGGCCGGGAACCTGCGGGCACGGTGCGCAACGTGCGACACCTGGATGTTTCAGCGTGCGCGCCAGTCCCGGCTTGGGGTGATCCTGCCCGGATACGCCGTCCTGATCGTGAAGGCCCCGCCGCGCATAAGAGAGTGCCCGCCCCCTTCCTTGAACTGTGCCTAACGACAGGACAAGCCGACGTGCCCAAACACCACCCCGCCAACGAGCGAATCAAGCATGCCTATTTCCAATATTTGCGCGAGGCGCGGCGGCGCAATGACGCCTCGATTGACGGCGTGGCGGCGGCGCTTACTCGCTTTGAGGACTCGACCGGCCACCGCGCTTTCGCCAAATTTCACCGGGAACAGGCGGTTGCCTTCAAGCGCAAGCTGGACCGGCAATTGAGCGCGCGGAGCGGTGAGCGATTGAGCCGCGCCACGGTTCATTCAACCCTCTCCGCCCTGCGCGCCTTCTTCATCTGGCTGGCGGATCAGCCGGGCTACAAGCGCAAGATCAACTACTCGGACGCCGACTATTTCAACCTGTCCGAAAAGGATGTGCGGATCGCAAAGGCGGTGCGCGAGAAAGCTTTCCCGACGGTGGACCAAGTCCATCATGTCTTGTCCCTCGCGCCCGCATCGACGGACATTGAATTGCGCGACCGCGCCTTGATCGCCTTCACGCTCCTGACCGGCGCGCGGGACGGGGCGCTTGCGTCGCTGAAATTGAAACATATCGACCTGACCGAAGGTCTGTTGCATCAGGACGCCCGCGACGTGAACACCAAATTCTCAAAGACATTTTCGACCTGGTTTTTTAAGGTTGGCGGCGAAGCGCTGGCCATCTTCACCGAATGGGTCGAGCACCTGCGCACCACGCTGCATTGGGGCGACGCCGACCCTCTTTTCCCGGCGACCCGAATGGAACTTGGCCTCGGCGGTGGATTCGTCGCGGCGGGCCTGAAGCGGCAACACTGGAGCACGGCTGAGCCGATCCGCCGCATCTTCCGCCAAGCCTTCGAGCGAGCTGGCCTGCCCTATTTCAAGCCGCACTCAATCCGCGACACGCTGGTCCAGTTTGGACTGCGGGAATGCAAGTCGCCCGAGGGCTTCAAGTCTTTTTCCCAAAATCTCGGGCACGAAGGCGTGCTGACGACCCTGACAAGCTATGGCGTGGTCCCCTCGCACCGGCAGGCGGCATTGATCCGTGGCATGGAGGCCGACAGGGAGGCGGAAGACGGCGCGACGGTTGAAGCCCGGTTGGCGAAGCTGGCGCGGCTTGAAGCGGCGATGGCGCTGCCATAGGGCGGGCGTCGAGAGCTTCGATCCCGGTTGCGGCGCGCGCCATGCCGACCCATTGTCGCGCTCGACCCGGCGGGCGTCGCGGGATTGGGGGGGTGGAATGCCGACGTTGGACTGGATCGCTAAACAGGCAGTGGTCAACCACCATCGCGAGGTTCCGACCCGACTCTTGCGTTGCGACGGCGCCCTATCGCTCGGCGACCGCGACGCGGGCACTCTGCTGGTCGAAGGCGACAATCTGGAGGCTCTGCCGGCGGCGCGCCTCCTTAACATCAACGGCGCCAGATGACCGTTCCCGGTCATGGTGCGGGACCGTCGTCCGGGATGTCTGCTACGGTCGAGGCTGTGTAAAAACGCGAATGTGGCGCTCGGGCGCGCAATGCTATGCTGCGCATGAGTCCTTCGGTGCGCGAGACTTCAACGACGAGGCAGAAATCGACCTATTGGAGGCAGGTTCTTGCGCGGGGAATCCGCCTACCCACGTTTTTGCACAGCCTCGGTGGCCTCCGGAACTTAGGTCAGTTCCAGCATCCAGACATAGAGCTCATCGCCAATAGGCGGACGCTGCCAGGGACTGCGATGGGTGGGGAGTGGTCTTTTAAGGCAGGCCGGGGAGCCGACCTTGGGCGCGTTGAACTGGCCTCCTGGGTCGGCAGGACCGCTGTCCTCACGAGGCGCCCATCCTGGGCGGGACGATCGTCGACAAGGGTTCGGGCATTCATACCAGCGCTTTCAACGGCGGCGTGCTGTCGGGAGTGCGTTGCAATCGGAAGAAATTCCTGGAAACAATCCATTTGGACCTATCTTCGCTTGAAGCGGCCACGTAGGACATAGTCGGCGTGTGGCAGTCGTGGCCTCGCGGACGTCTTGGTCGAATCACAACTCTGCGAGGTAGGCATGGCGCAAGCCCATTGGAAGTCACAGGTCAGCGCGGATTTCAACACCGCGGCCGACTGGTCGACCGGCGCCGTCCCTGGCGCGGCTGACGACGCCATTCTCAATGCGGCCGGCCCGACGGCCTACACCGTCACCGCCTCGACCAGCGAAACCGTCAACAGCATACAAACCGCCTCGACGGCGACCCTGTCGATCAACGCGCGAACCTTCACGGCCACCGCGGGCACCGGCTCGGGCGCCAACGCCGGCACGATCCAGGTGGACAACAACGCCTACTTCGCCGTAGGCGGGACGGTCGCCAACACCGGCGTGATCTCGCTGCTCAGCGTCGGCAACGACACCCGGCTGATCGTCGGGGCGGCCAATCTCACATTGACCGGCGCCGGCAAGCTCACGCTGAGCGACAACGGCCAGAACACCATCATAGGCGCCAGCGCGACCACCAAGCTGACCAATGTCAACAACATCATCTCCGGCGCCGGCCAACTCGGCGACGGTCAGATGATCTTGATCAACCAGGCCGCGGGCGTCATCAATGCCACCGGGACCAACGCCCTGGTCCTCAACACCGGCGCTCAGACCGTCACCAACGCCGGCCTGCTTGAGGCCACCGGCGCCGGGGGCCTCACCATCTCGGGCACGACAGTGGACGATTCCGCGGGGGGATCAATTTTGGCCGCGACCGGGTCGGCGGTGAACCTCGCCGGCGCCGACATCATCGGCGGCACGCTCAAGACCTCGGGCACGGGCGTCATCGAGACGGCCGCCAGCGACCGGGGCAGCGTCATCGACGGCACGATCTCTACGGTGAGCAACACAGGCGCGCTCAACGTCACCAACAACGCCTATCTGACGGTCCAGGGGACGATCAACAACACCGGCGTGATCTCGCTGCTCAGCATTGGCAACGACACCCGGCTGATCGTCGGGGCCAAGAACGCCACCATCAGCGGAGGCGCGGTCGTTCTGAGCGACAACAGCCAGAACTTCATTACCGGGACGCTCAGCGGCATTTCGCCCAACCAGACCGTGTCGATCCTGACCAACAAAACGATGGTCTCCGGGGCCGGAACCATCGGCTCCGAACTTGCCCTCACCAACAACGCCACCATCGACGCTACGGGTGCCAACGCCCTCGTCATCGCCACCGGCGACAGCAACGTCGCGGGCAGCAATGTGGTCAACAACGCCGGACTGCTCGAATCGACCAACCCGGGCGCGCTCGGCGGCGTCGGCGGCCTCGTTCTGCAGAACGTCGTGATCGCCAACACCAAGGGCATCGTCGAAGCCAATGGCGCCAATACCCACGTGGATCTGCAGGGCGCGACCATCAAGGGCGGCGCGCTGATGGCCGTGAACGGCGGGGTCATCCAGACCGCGGCGAACAACCGAGCCAGCGTGATCGACGGCACGACCTCGACGGTTACCCTCAACGGCCCGCTGAACATCACCAACAACGCCTGGCTGACGATTCAGGGAACGCTTCAGAACACCGGCGTGATCTCGCTGCTCAGCGGCGGCAACGACACCCGCCTGTTCGCCGGAGCGGCCAACCTCACCTTGACTGGCGGCGGCAAGGTCACACTGAGCGACAACGGCCAGAACGTCATCCAGGGCGTCAGCGCGACCACCAAGCTGACCAATGTCGACAACATCATTTCCGGTTCCGGTCTGATCGGCAACGCCTCCTTGACCCTTATCAACAAGGCGGCGGGCGTCATCGACGCCACCGGGTCGGCCGCCGCCCTCATCCTCAACACCTCCGGCGCCACCGTAACCAATGCCGGCCTGATCGAGGCCACCGGCGCGGCGGGCCTGCTGATTCAGAATACGACAGTGGACGATTCCGCCGGCGGCGTCATTCTCGCCGCCACCGGCTCCAGCGTCAGTCTCCAAGGCGCCGACCTGGTCGGCGGCACGCTCAAGACCTCGGGCTCGGGCGTCATCCAGACGTTTGCCAACGATCGCGCCAGCGTGATCGACGGCACGACCTCGACGGTGACCCTCACCGGTCCGCTGAACATCACCAACAACGCCTGGCTGACGATTCAGGGAACACTCAACAACACCGGGGTGATCTCGCTACTCAGCGGCGGCAACGATACGCGCCTGGTCG
>JBBRQW010000079.1:0-13667 GCA_038225765.1 Caulobacterales bacterium
CTGGGGCGGGTGCGCCTCATAAGCCCCGGGATCGACGCGGCGACCAAGCTGGGCAAGGTCCGCATCGCCTTGCCCGTCCGCCCCGATGTCCGCGCCGGCGGTTTCGCCAAGGCGAGTTTCGAGGGCGCCACCCGCTCGGCCCTGGCCGTGCCGGAAACCGCCGTGCGCTATGACGCCAACGGCGCCTCGGTGATGGCGGTCGGGGTCGATGATCGGGTGAGCCGCGTCGCCGTGACCACCGGCCAGCGCGGCGGCGGCTATGTCGAACTCCTCACCGGGCCGCCGGCCGGCTCGCGGGTGGTGGAGAGGGCGGCCGCCATGCTGGTCCCCGGCGATTATGTGCGGCTGGCGGGCCCCCAATGAGCGGCGAGAGGCGGTTCCGCGTATCCGAATGGGCGATCCGCAACCCCATTCCGATCGTGGTGTTGTTCATCGCCGCGATCCTGGCGGGTCTCTTCTCCTACACCACCCTGCCGATCAAGAACTTCCCCAATATAGAATTTCCCGCCGTGACCGTGACGGTGACCCGCAGCGGCGCGGCGCCCGCCGAAATGGAAAATCAGGTCGCCCGGCCGATCGAGAACGCCTTGGCCGGGCTTCCCAATGTCGAGGCGATTCAATCGACGATCGTCCAGGGCTCCTCGGAAACCTTTATTCAGTTCCATCTTGGTCAGGATCTGCAAAAGGCCACCGACGATGTCCGCTCCAGGGTCGATCAGACGCGCAACGATCTGCCGCGCGACATCGACCCGCCCATCGTCCAGCGCATCGAAATCGACGAGCAGCCGATCGTCACCTACGCGCTCACCGCGCCGACCCTGTCGACCACCGAACTCTCGTGGTTCATCGACAATACGGTGGCCCGAACGCTGCAGGCGCAGGCCGGCGTGTCGCGGATCGATCGCCTCGGCGGGGCCGACCGCGAAATCAACATCCTGGTCGATCCCGACCGCCTGGCCGCGCACGGGCTTACCGCCGCGCAGGTGAATGACGCCCTGGCGCAGGCGAATATCGACGCGCCGGGCGGCCGGGTGACGGTGGGCGGCCGCGAAGAGACGCTGCGGGTTCTGGGCGCCGCGGTGAGCGTCGATCAGATCCGCCAGCTTTCGATCCCCACCGTCGGTGGCGGATTCGTGAGACTGTCCGATGTCGCCGACGTGGGCGACGGGGCCGCCGAGCCGCGGGGTTTCGCCCTCCTCGACGGCCGGCCGGTGGTGGGTTTCGAACTCAGCAAGATCAAGAACGCCAGCGAGGTCGAGGTCGAGGACCGCGTCGATCGCGCCATCGCGGCGCTCGAGAAGCAGTATCCCGGCGTGAGCGTTCACAAGATCGTCTCCCGCGTCGATCAGACCCGCGCCAGCTTTTCGGCCACCCTCCACACGCTTCTGGAGGGAATGGCCCTGGCGGCGTTGGTCGTCTGGCTGTTCCTGCGCAGCTGGCGGGCGACGGCGGTGACCGCGATCGCCATGCCCGCTTCGCTCATTCCGACCTTCGCCTTCATGGGCCTGGTGGGCTTCAGCCTCAACGTGGTGACGCTTCTGGGGCTCACTCTGGTGATCGGCATCCTGGTCGATGACGCCATCGTCGAGATCGAGAACATCGAAAAGCGGGTCGATACCGGCATGAGGCCCTTCGAGGCCGCCATCGAAGGGGCCGACCAGATCGGCCTGGCGGTGGTGGCGACCACTTTCGCCATCGTCGCGGTGTTCCTTCCCACCGCCTTCATGCCGGGCATAACCGGGCAATTCTTTCGCGAGTTCGGGATCACCGTCTCGGTGGCGGTGCTGTTCTCGCTGGTGGTGGCCAGGTTGCTGACCCCCTTGATGGCGGCCTATTTCCTCAAGCCCAAACCGGGCCGCGAGCGACCGCCGCTGCCGCGTTTCTACACCCGCTCCCTGGCCTGGGCCCTGGACCATCGCATCATGGCCGCGGCGATCGGCCTGGTGATCTTCATCGCCTCGGTCGCCCTTATCGTGCCCCTCAAGAAGGCCGTCCAGCCCGAGGGAAACCCCAACTACTACTACGTCAATGTCGAGGGGCCGCCGGGGGCGACCCTGGCCGACATGCGCGCCACCATCGACCGGGTCGATGACCTCGTCGCCCGCCAGCCGGAGACCGCCGCGGTGTTCGCCCAGGTCGGGAGCGCCAGCAGCAACACCTTCGCGGGCAGCAGCGGGGTGGGGCAGGGGGCGGTGGTGGCGGTGCTGAAGCCCGGTCGCCTGACCAAGGTGCCTCGGATCCGTGATCGCCTGCGCCCGCTTCTACGTCAGATTCCCGACGCGCGCGTGACCTTCGACACCTCCGGTTTCGGCGCCGCCGAGATCGACATCACTCTGGTGAGCGAAACCGGCGAGGGTCTGGAGGCGGCGGCGCTGGCGCTGCAACGGCAGATGGGCGGCGTCCCGGGCCTGGCCGATCCGCGGCCCACCAAGCCGCCCAGCGGGGCCGAACTGGTGGTGCGGCCAAAAGCCGACGAGGCGGCTCGGCTGGGCGTTCCGGTGTCCATCATCGCCGCCGCCGCCCGCATCGCCACCGTCGGCGACATCGACGCCAACGTCTCCAAACTCGACCAGGGCGAGCGGCGCATCCCGATCCGGGTGCGCCTGCCGCAGCGCGACCGCACCGATCTGTCGGTGATCAGGAACCTGCGCCTGCCCACCGCCGCCGGCGGGGTGACCACCCTGGGTAGCGTGGCGGATGTCTATTTTCAGGCCGGCCCGGCGGAAATCGACCGCTTCGACCGCAAGCGCCAGATCACCACGGTCGCCGACACCACCGGCGACACCCAGGCCGGCGATGTGCAGGCCAAGGTCGATAAGCTGCCGATCATGCGCCATCTGCCGCCGGGGGTGGAAAAGGCTTCGCAGGGATCCGAGAAGCAATCGGCCGAACTGTTCGGCGGCTTCGTCGTCGCCATCGTCTCGGCGATCGGCCTGGTCTATTCGGTGATGGTGCTGCTTTTCCGCAGCTTCTTCAAACCCTTCGTCATTCTGTCGGCCCTGCCGACGGCGATCGGCGGCGCGTTTCTCGCCCTGCTGGTCACCGGCCTTCCGCTCTCCATCCCCTCCCTGATCGGCTTTCTGATGCTGATGGGCCTGGCCGCCAAGAACTCCATTCTGCTGGTGGAATACGCCATCGAGCGCGAGCGGGACGGCGCCTCGCAGCGCGACGCCCTCATCGAAGCCTGCCGCGAACGGGCCAGGCCCATCGTCATGACCAGCCTGGCGATGATGGCGGGCATGCTCCCCACCGCCCTGACCCTCGGCAAGGGATCGGAGTTCCGCCAGCCCATGGCGGTGGCGGTGATCGGCGGCCTGATCACCTCGACCATCCTGTCGCTGGTCCTGATCCCGGTGGTCTATGAGTTCGTCGACGACTTCGAGCGGTGGCTCTCCCCGCGCCTGGGCCGGCTGGTCACCCCCCGCCTCGCCCCGGCCGCCGCCGCGCCGGCCGATCGGCTGTAGCGCCACCGCTGCAAACCATTCGCTTGACAGGCCGGGCGCGCGCGCCCAACGGACGGTCAGTGGCTTCCGTCGATTTCGGGGGTGGCGATCGCGCGCGTTGGGCCTGCGGTCGCCAGGGGACGACGCCGATGGTCACCAAGTATCTGAGCGGCGCCTATCCGGGCGGCTATACGCTCAACGGCGCCATCTACTCCGGACTGGTCATCGAAACGATGGCCAAGGTGGGCGGGACGGGGGTGAGCGCGTCCTTAGCCGCGTCGATCGCCAACTACGGCACGGTCATGGCGGCTGGCGCCGACTATGGCGTCTATCTTCACAACGGCGGGACGGTGATCAACGGCTCCGCCTCCGACACCACAGCGCTGATCGCCGGCGTCCGGGGCGTCGATGCCCTCCAGGGGGCGGCCGCAGTGACCAACCTTGGCACAATCCAAGGGACAGCTTACGGCCTATACCTGCATAGCGGTGGTGCGGTTACCAACTTCGGCACGATCGAGGGCACGAACGCCTACGGCATCCGGACCGGCGGCGGGACCGTGACCAACGGTTCGGCCACCGACACCGCGGCGGTGATCTCCGGCGCCACGGGCGTCAACAGCTACGGTACGGTGACCAACTTTGGCACGATCTCGGGCACGAAGGGCCCCGCGGCCAATCTCAACGGCGCCGCCGCTCGCCTGATCGTCGAGAGCAGCGCGGTATTCTTAGGGGCGCTGACCAGCGAAGGCGGAACCCTCGAACTGGCCGCCGGCGCGGACACCATCACCGGCCTGGGCGGCTCGGGCGTGCTGACCGGCGGCGTCTCGGCGAATCTCAGCGGCTTTGGGACGTACCAGGTCGATGCGGGCGTGTCCCTGACCTTGGCCGGGACCCTGACGACGGTTCAATCGCTCGACGTCTACGGATCGCTCACCAACACCGGCGCCCTGACCGGCGGCGACGGCGTCACCCTGACGGCCGGTGGAACCCTGACCAACGGTTCGACCGCTGACAGAACGGCGCTGATCCAAGGCGCGGGCGACGGCGTTTTGGCTTTGTCCGCATCGGCCGCCATCGCCAATCACGGCACGATAGAGGCCACGAGCGGTTTCGGCGTCGTTCTGGAAGGCGGCGGGGCCGTGGTCAATGGCTCGGCCAGCTACACCAACGCGCGGATCGCGGGCTCCAACGTCGGTGTCCTTGCTTCCGGCACGGCGGCCACGGTCACCAACTTCGGCACGATCAAGGCCACCAGCGGTTTCGGCGTGATTCTCGACGCCGGCGGGACCGTGACCAACGGCTCGGCCAGCGACCTCTACGCGGCGTACATCTACGGCCGCACGGGCGTCTACGCCGGCGGCCCGACGGCGGTGACGATCACCAACTTCGGCGCGATCGGAGGGAGGGGCGGCACGGCGGTTCAGTTCAAGTCAGCCGCCGATCGCCTGATCGTGGAAAGCACGGCGGTCTTCACCAACGCCGGTCTGATCGAGACCACCGGCAAGGGCGCGCTGACGATCAAGAGCGTGGTGGCCAATACCGGCACGATTATGGCCAACGGCGGGACGCTGACCTTGGATGCGGCGGTGAGCGGTTCGGGGGCGGTGACCATCGCCGCCGGCACGCTCGACATCGCCAACGCGGGCGCGGCCGAGACCGTCGGCTTCGCCGGCAAGTCCGGAAAGCTCGAACTGGCTCACTCGCGGACGTACACCGGGGGCGTGACCGGTTTTTCCATATCCGGGCGCACATCCTTCGATCTGCGCGATATCGGTTTTGTCAGTCCCACCGAGGCCACTTTTCACTGGCGCCGCGACCTCCGGCGTGCTGACGGTGACCGACGGGACCCATGTCGCCAAGATCACCCTGATCGGCGACTATCTGGGCACGACCTTCACCGCCAGCAGCGACAAACACGGCGGAACGACGGTCGTCGGCAAGGCGGCGGCGGGCGCGGTGGTTAGCGCTTCGGCGCACACGGCTCCGGTCCAGGGATTCGTCGCCGCCATGGCCGGTTTCGGCACGACGGGGAGCGGTAGTCTAGACGCCGCCGCACGGCATTGTTACGCGGCGCCGCCTAGCCTCATCGGGCCCAGGCCCCAATTGGCCTGAGTTCGCGCTACGAGGACGCCTCGATCTCCTCAAGGCCCCGCCGGGCCAGGGCGTCGGCGCGCTCGTTGAATTCGTGGCCGGCGTGACCCTTGACCCAGCGCCAGTCGATCTGATGGCGCAGCCGCGCCTCGTCGAGGCGTCGCCACAGATCCTCGTTCTTCACCGCCGCCTTGGCGGCCGTCCGCCAGCCGCGCGCCTTCCACCGCGAGAGCCACTGGGTGACGCCGTTCCTCACATACTGGCTATCGGTGTGCAGTTCGACGCGACAGGGCCTCTTGAGGGCGCCCAGGGCCTCGATGGCGGCGGTGAGCTCCATGCGGTTGTTGGTGGTCGCCGCCTCGCCGCCCCAGATTTCCCGCTCGCGGCCCTCGAACATCAGGATCGCGCCCCAGCCGCCGGGGCCGGGATTGCCGCGGCACGACCCGTCGGTGAAGATCACCACGGCGGGCGTCACCCGCCGGCCCCGAACAGGTCGGCGCCGGCGCGATATACGGCCAGTATGCGTTCGTATTCGAGGGGATCCTTGGGCGCCACCAGGGCCCCGGCCGGCGCGGCGCCCCAGTCGGCGAGGCGGGTCAGGAAGAAGCGCATGGCGCCGCCGCGGGCGAGGAGCGTTAGAGCGGCCTTCTCCTCTTCCGACAGGGGCCGGCGTCGCTGGTAGCCATCGACGAAAGCCCGCGCTTTGCCGACATCGAGGGCGCCGCCCTCATCGAAGCACCAGGCATTGAGGGCCACCCCGATGTCATAGGCCAGCGTATCCCAGGCGGCGAAATAGAAATCGATGGCCCCGGCGAAGGCGCCGCCGTGAAAGAAAACATTGTCGGGAAAATAGTCGGCGTGGACAATTCCTCGCGGCAGGTCCGTCGGCCAGCGCTCGGCGATAAGGGCCAGATCCCGTTCGATCTTCCGCGCCAGCCCCGGCTCGAGCGCCTCGGCCGCCGCGGCCAGCGGGGCGAACACGCCGGGCCACGCCCCCTCGCCCAGATCGTTGGCGCGCCGGCCGGCGAAACCCTCGGCGGCCCGGTGCAGCCAGGCCAGTCCCGCCCCCGCCTCGCGGCAATGCTCAACCGTCGGCGCGCGCACCGAGAGGCCCGGCAGGAAGGCGGTCAGGGCCGCCGGCTTGCCACGCAGCGATTTCAGAATGTCGCCGCCACGGCTGGCGATCGGCGTGGGGCACGGATAGTCCCGCCCCGCCAGATGGCGCATCAAATCCAGAAAAAACGGCAAGTCCTCGCGCCTGACCCGACGCTCGTAGAGCGTCAGGATGTAACGCCCCCGCTCCGTCACCACCAGGAAGTTGGAATTCTCCACGCCTTCGGCGACGCCCTGAAAACCCAGCGCCGCCCCGAGATCGAAATCGGCCAGGAAGGCTTCCAGCTCGGCGTCGGAAATGTCGGTGTAGACCGCCATGGGGCCTGATCGGCGTGTGCGGGGTCTTCGTCAAGGCAAGGCGAAGTCGGGGACGCCGCCCCTTCGGCCCTTCGTTGCGGCGACGGGGATATGCCGTTATCACGGCCGGGCTTTTCAGTCTGGACACGCCATGCGCCCTCTTCGCCCGCTCCTTTTCGCCCTCTGCACGGCCTCCACCCTCATATCCGCCGCGCCGACCTTCGCGCAGTACGGCAGCGGCCCTGGCGGCCCGACCGGCGCCGGCGATCAGCAGCAGGAGGACGAAGCCAAGAAGAAGAAGCGCGACGAGGAATTCGGCAATCTGAACGCGCCCCTGCCGCAGCTACGCAACGCCGGCCCCTGCCCATTCGTCAAGGTGCTCTACGACGCCGCCCGCTATGTGGAATTCAAGAGCGGCGACGAAGCCTCGGCGGCGGTGGGTTTCACCGGCGAGATCGAAAACGTCGCCTCGGCCTGCGCCTACAAGGACGCCGAGCCGATCCGGCTGCGGATGCAGGTGCTGTTCGAACTGGGGCGCGGGCCCCAGGCGCTGGGAAGCCGCAAGACCTATCAGTATTGGGTGGCCGTCACCGACCGCAACCACGCGGTGCTGAACAAGGAATTCTTCGCCCTGCCGGTGACCTTTCCGGCCGGCCAGGACCGGGTGACGCTCACCGAGCCCCTGGGCGACATCACCATTCCCCGCGCCGACTCCAAGGTCAGCGGGTCCAATTTCGAGGTTCTGGTGGGCTTCGACGTGACCCCGGCCATGGCGGAATTCAACCGGCAGGGCAAGCGATTCCGACCCAACGCCGGCCAGACTCCCGTCCAGGCGGCCACCCCCAGACCATGAACGACCTTCGGTCGGCGCTCGGCGCGGCGGCGGGCGAGGCCTTCGCCAATCTGGGGCTGGCCAGCGACTACGGCGCGGTGACGGCGTCCGACCGTCCGGACCTGGCCGATTTCCAGTGCAACGGCGCCTTGGCGGCGGCCAAGGCCGAGCGGCGCGATCCGCGTCAGATCGCGGCGGCCGTCGCCCAGGCGCTCGGCGCGGCGCCGGCCGTCGCCTCGGCGCAGATCGCCGGGCCGGGCTTCGTCAATCTTCGGGTGAGCGAGGCGGCCCTGTCGGCGCGCGCGGCCGTCATGGCCGCCGACGACCGGGCCGGGGCCGGGCGGGTGGAGGCGCCGCGCCGGGTCCTCGTCGACTACGGCGGCCCCAACGTGGCCAAGGAGATGCACGTCGGCCACCTGCGCGCCTCGATCATCGGCGAGGCGATCAAGCGGCTGTTCCGGTTCCGCGGCGACGAGGTCCAGGGCGACGCCCATTTCGGCGACTGGGGCTTCCAGATGGGCCTGCTGATCGTCGCCTGCGCCGACGCCGACCCGGCGCTCGCCGCCCTGCTCGAAGAACTGGCCAGCGTGCCGGCGAATTTTTCCGACGATCGCCGGCGGGCCATCGACGCCGACCTTTCGGCCCGCGTCGGCCTGGACGATCTGGGCCGGCTCTATCCCCCGGCGGCGGCGCGGGCCAAGAGCGACGTCGCCTACCGCGACCGCGCCCGGCGGGCCACCGCCGAGCTGCAGGCCGGCCGTTTCGGCCACCGCCTGATGTGGCGCCATTTCGCCGATGTGACCCGCGCCGCCCTGGAGCGCGACTTCCACGCCCTGGGCGTCGATTTCGACTTGTGGCGCGGCGAGAGCGATGTCGATCCGCTCATCGCGCCAATGATCGCCGAGTTGGAGGCCAAGGGCCTGCTCATCGACGATCAGGGGGCGCGGATCGTCCGCGTGGCGCGGGGCGACGATCGCCGCGAGGTGCCGCCCCTGCTGGTGGTCTCCTCGGAAGGCTCGGCCATGTACGGGACCACCGACCTGGCCACGATCGTCGACCGGCGCCGTTTCTTCGACCCCGATCTGGTCCTCTATGTGGTCGATCAGCGGCAGGCCGACCATTTCGAGGTGGTGTTCCGCGCCGCCTATCTGGCCGGCTACGCGAAGGAAGGGTCCCTGGAGCACGTCGGCTTTGGCACCATGAACGGCCCCGACGGCAAGCCGTTCAAGACCCGCGAGGGTGGGGTGCTGAAGCTGCGCGACCTGATCGACATGGCCCTGGCCAAGGCGCGGGAGCGCCTTCGCGAGGCGGGCCTCGGGACCGAGCTTTCCGCCGAAGAGTTCGAGGCCACGGCCCTGAAGGTGGCCGTGGCGGCCCTGAAGTTCGCCGATCTGATCAATTTCCGTGGCGCGTCCTACGTCTTCGATCTCGAGCGGTTTTCCAGCTTCGAGGGCAAGACCGGGCCCTATCTGCTCTATCAGGCGGTCAGGGTGAAATCCCTCCTGCGCAAGGCGGCGGCCGAGGGCCTGACGGCCGGCGAAATCGCCGTCGCCGCGCCGGCCGAGCGCGACCTGGCCCTGCTGCTCGACGCCTTCGACCGCACCGTGGCCGAAGCCTACGCCCGGCGCGCGCCCAACCTCATCGCCGATCACGCCTATCGCCTGGCCCACGCGTTCTCGAAATTCTACGCCGCCTGCCCCGTCCTCGCCGCCCCCGCCCCCGCCGCCCGCGCCTCCCGCCTGGGCCTGGCGGCGCTGACCTTGAAACAACTGGAGCTGGCGCTGAATCTGCTGGGCATCGAGGCGCCGGATCGGATGTGAGGGGGAGGGGACGTCCGGCGACCGCCCCAACCGCGCGCTTGACTCCCCCGCCCCGCTCCCCCACCTTCCGCCCTCCCTCGCGGGAGAGGCCGCGCCCCTTCAAAACGGGCCGGCGCCGAAGGCGCAACCGCCCCGGAAACGCTCAGGCAAAAGGACCGCGCGGGCCGATGAACGCTGGAAAGAGGCGCGGCGCCTAAAAAAGGCTCGGCGGCTCGCCGAAGGAGCAAGGGCTGAACCCTATCTTTGTGGGGGGCCCGAAATCTCTCAGGCCCAAGAGACAGCGGGGGCGCGCGGGAAACGGCGGAGCGTCCGCCGGCGCGCGACCTGCCGTGGGAGCGTTTTTCGAAAATGTCCGACGAAGCCTGGAAAACCACCCCTCTGACCGCGGCGCACCGCGCCCTCGGCGGCCGGCTGGTGGCCTTCGCCGGCTACCGGATGCCGGTGCATTACCCGATGGGCATCCTCAAGGAGCACCTGTGGACCCGTGAGCAGGCGGGCCTGTTCGATGTCTCGCACATGGGCCCGGCCTTTCTCGACGTCATCGCTCGCACCGGCGACGAGGAGGCCAATCACGCCGCCGTGGCCGCCGTGATCGAACCCCTGGTCTGCGGCGACATCGCCGGCCTGAGGCGCGGCCAGCTTCGTTACACCCTCCTGCTCAACCGCGAGGGCGGCGTCGTCGATGATCTGATGATCGGCCGGCCGCTGAACCCCGGCCGCCAGGGCATGCTCTACATCGTGGTCAACGCCGGGACCAAGGAGGCCGACTTCGCCGCCATCGCCGCCGCCGCCGGCGACCGCGCCCGCCTGACCCGCGCCGACGACCGGGCGCTGTTGGCCCTGCAGGGGCCGGCGGCGGCCGAGGTTCTGGCTTCCCTCCTGCCCGGCTCCGCCGACCTTTCCTTCATGACCTTCGACCGCATGACCTTCGAGGATCACACCCTGATCGTCTCGCGCGGCGGCTACACCGGCGAGGACGGCTTCGAGATCCTCGCGCCGGCCATGGTCGCCGCCCGCTTGTGGAACCGCCTTCTGGCTGACGAGCGCGTGGCGCCGATCGGCCTGGGCGCGCGCGATTCCCTGCGCCTGGAGGCCGGCCTGCCCCTCTATGGCCACGATCTCGACGAGACCGTCTCGCCGATCGAGGCGAGCCTCGCCTTCGCGGTTTCCAAACGACGGCGCAAGGCCGGCGATCTGCGCGGCGCGACCCGCATCGCCCGCGAGCTCGGCGGAGACTTGACCCGAACGCGGGTCGGCCTGCGGATCGAAGGCGCCCCGGCCCGCGAGGGGGCCCAGATCGCCGACGCCGCCGGGGCCGTCGTCGGCGCGATCACCAGCGGCGGGTTTTCGCCCTGCCTGGGGGCGCCCATCGCCATGGGTTATGTGCCGCCGGCTCTGTCGGCGCCGGGAACGCGCCTCCAGGTGATCGTCCGCGGCACGGCGCAAGCCGCCGAGGTCACCGCCCTTCCCTTCGTCCCCCACCGCTATCGCCGCGCCGCCTGACCCGACAGCCAAGAGGAATCCTGAATGCGCTTTTCCAAGGACCACGAATGGGTGGAGCTCGACGGCGAGATCGCCACCGTCGGCATCACCGCCTACGCCGCCGAGCAGCTGGGCGATGTGGTGTTCGTGGAGCTTCCGGCGGCCGGCAAGGCGGTGAAGGCCGGCGAGGCCCTGGCGGTGGTGGAGAGCGTCAAGGCCGCCTCCGACGTCTTCGCCCCCATCTCCGGCGAGGTGGTCGGAGCCAACGGCGCCCTCGCGGAAAATCCGCAGACGGTGAACGACGCGCCCGAGGCGGCCGGCTGGTTCGTCAAGATCAAGCCCGCCGACCGCGCCCAGATCGAGGCCCTGATGGACCGGGCCGCCTACGAAGCCTTCCTGGCGACGCTCTAAGCTCGATGCGTTATCTCCCGCTCACCGACGCCGACCGGTCCGACATGCTGGCGGCGATCGGCGCCAAGACCATCGACGATCTCTTCGTCGATGTGCCGCTCTGCGCGCGCCTGCCGGGCCTGATCGACCTGCCCCTCCACGCCGGGGAGTTGGCGGTGGAACGGGCGCTGGGGGCTCTGGCGGCGCGCGATCGCCCGGCCGGGGCCGGGCCGTTCTTCTGCGGCGCCGGGGCCTATCGCCACCACGTTCCGGCCAGCGTCGATCACCTGATCCAGCGTTCGGAGTTCCTGACCAGCTACACCCCCTACCAACCGGAAATCGCCCAGGGGACCTTGCAGGTGCTGTTCGAGTTCCAGACCCAGGTCTCCGAACTGCTCGGCCTGCCGGTGGCCAACGCCTCGATGTACGACGGTTCGACCGCCTGCGCCGAAGCGGTGATGATGGCCGCCCGCGTCACCCGGCGGCGCAAGGCGGTGCTGTCGGGCGGGCTGCATCCGCATTACGCCCAGGCCGCCCACACCCTGGCCCATTCGGCCGGCGTCGTCACCTCGCGCTTGCCCGCCGCCCTCGACGGCGAGGCCGCCGTCATCGACGCCCTCGACGCCGACACCGCCTGCGTGGTGGTCCAGACGCCCAATGTGTTCGGCGCCGTGACCGACGTGACCGCCATCGCGCGGGCCGCCCACGCCGCCGGCGCCCTGCTGATCGTCGTGACCACCGAGGCGGTGGCGTTCGGGATGCTCAAATCCCCCGGCGACATGGGGGCCGACATCGCGGTGGCCGAAGGCCAGTCCATCGGCAACGCCCTGAGCTTTGGCGGGCCCTACGTGGGCCTGATGGCCTGCCGCGACGCCCTCACCCGCCAGATGCCCGGGCGACTCTGTGGCGAGACGGTGGACGCGGCGGGCCGGCGCGGCTTCGTCCTCACCCTTTCCACCCGCGAGCAGCACATCCGCCGCGACAAGGCCACCTCCAACATCTGCACCAATTCGGGCCTGTGCGCCCTGGCCTTTTCCATCCACATGTCGCTCCTGGGCGGGACCGGGCTGGCAGAGCTGGCGGCCATCAACCACGCCCGCGCCCGCGAGCTCCGCGCCGCCCTGGCCGCCGTTGCCGGCGTCGAGATCCTCACAGAGCGCTTTTTCAACGAATTCGCCATCCGCCTGCCGGGGAACGCCGCCGAAACGGTCGAGACCCTGGCGCGCCGGGATATCCTGGCCGGCGTCCCCTTCTCCCGCCTCGATCCGGGCGCCGGCATGGACGACATCCTCCTGGTCTGCGCCACCGAAACCACCACCACCGAAGACATCGCCGCCTTCGCCCAGGCTCTGGCCGAGGAGATCGCCCGATGACCGCGCTGACAGCCAACGCCGGGCGCCCGACCCGACCCGTCGCGGCCGCGGAGACGCCGCAAACCCATCCTGGCCGGGGCCTCCTCCAGCACGAGCCCCTGATCTTCGAGCTGGGCGGCTGGGACAAGACCGGCGTCGATTTCCCCACCGAGCCGCGCGGCCCCGACCTCGACGCCTCCGACCTCGCCGGCCTCACCCGCGCCGCGCCGCCGCATCTCCCCGGCCTCTCCGAGCCGGAGACCCTGCGCCACTATGTGCGCCTGTCGCAGCAGAACCACGCCATCGACCTGGCCCTCTATCCGCTGGGCTCCTGCACCATGAAGCACAACCCGCGCCTCGACGAAAAGCTCGCCCGCGTGGCCGGTTTCGCCGATATCCATCCCCTGCAGCCGATCTCCACCGTCCAGGGCGCGCTGGCCCTGATGGATGAATTGGCCCGATGGCTGAAGACCCTCACCGGCATGCCGGCGGTGGCCCTTTCGCCGAAAGCCGGGGCGCATGGCGAGCTGTGCGGCCTGTTGGCCATCCGCGCCGCCCACGAGGCCAGGGGCGATCCGCGCAAGACGGTGCTCGCGCCGACCAGCGCCCACGGCACCAACCCGGCCACCGCCTCGCTCGCCGGCTATCAGGTGGTGGAGATCGCCCAGACCGCCGACGGCCATGTGGACCTGGCCGACCTGGCGGAAAAGCTGCACGACGACGTGGCGGCGGTGATGGTCACCAACCCCAACACCTGCGGCCTCTTCGAGCGCGAGGCGATCGAGATCGCCCGCCTGACCCACGCCGCCGGGGCCTATTTCTACTGCGACGGGGCCAATTTCAACGC
>JBBRQW010000080.1:0-13564 GCA_038225765.1 Caulobacterales bacterium
CGCGTCGAGCTTGGCCCAGTCGAGGTCCTGGGCGAAACAGGCGCTGGTGGCGTCGCAGATGGTGAGCCCGGCGCGGTCGGCCGCGATGAAGTCGGCATGGGGAACCCGCACCCCCGAGGTGGTGCCGTTCCAGGTGAAGACGAGGTCGGCGTCGGCCCGCACCCGCTTGAGGTCCGGCAGGGCCCCGTAGGGCGCCTCAAGGATCTCCGCCTCGATCCCGAGCTGGCCCACCACGTCGGTCACCCAGTCCTTGCCGAAGGACTCGAAGGCCAAAACCTGCACCGGCCTTGGCCCCAGCAGCGACCACATGGCCATCTCCATGGCCCCGGTATCCGACCCCGGCACGACGCCGACCAGAAAATCGTCGGGAACCTGGAGCACGGCGCGGGTCTGGTCGATGGCGGCCTTGAGCCGCGCCATGCCGGCCTTGGAGCGGTGCGAGCGGCCGAGCACCGCGCTTCTCAAGGTTTCGAGGGCCCATCCGGGGCGTTTGGCGCAGGGCCCGGAGGAGAACTCCGGGCGGGCCGGCCGCATGGCCGGCTTGGCGAGGGTGGTCATAACAAATCTCCCATCCTTCCAGATGGACTGCGCCCCGTTGGGAGGGCGTGGCCCGCCGCGCAAAAACCCCGCTTCGCGAGTCGGCGCAAGGGGAGATTTTCCGCGCCAGCCGTTAGACTTCGTATGGGCTAAACCACCAGCACCACCTTCCCCAGATGCGCCCCGCCCTCGAGCCAGGCGTGGGCGGCGCCCGCTTCGGCGAGGGGAAATTCCCGATCGACGATCGGCCTGAGTTTGCCCGCCGCGACCCATGGCCAGACGACGCGCTCCACCTCGCCGGCCAGCCTCGCCTTCTCGTCGGCCGAGCGGGGGCGCAGGGTCGAACCGGTGACGATCAGGCGCTTCCGCATGATCTTGACGATCGACAGCTCCACCGTCCCCCCGCCCTGCGCGGCGATGTGGACCAGGCGCCCGCCGGTGTTCAAGGCCTCCAGGTTCTTCGGAAAATACGGCCCCGCGACCATGTCGAGGATGACATCGACGCCGCCAATCGCCTTGGCGACGGCCTCGAAGTCCTCGGTCGTCGCGTCCACCGCCACGTCGGCCCCCAGCACCCGCGCCTGGGCCGCCTTTGCCGCCCCGCGGGCGGTGGCGATCACCCGCGCCCCCGCCGCCTTGGCCATCTGGATGGCGGTGACCCCGATCCCCGAGGTGGCGCCGTGGACCATGAAGGTCTCGCCGGCCTTCAGGGCGCCGTGCTCGAAGACATTGGCCCAGACGGTAAAGACGGTCTCGGGCAGGGCGGCGGCCTGGATGAAATCCAGGCCAGCCGGGATGGGCAGGGCGTGGCGGGCGTCGCACACGGCGATCTGCGCATACCCCCCGCCGCCCAGCAGGGCGCAGACCTGGTCGCCGGCCTTCCAGCGACCGGCGCCCTGGATCACCTCGCCGGCCACCTCCAGGCCCAGGGTCGCCGGCGCGCCGGGCGGCGGCGGATAGAAGCCCAGCCGCTGCAGGATGTCGGGCCGGTTCACCCCGGCGGCCCGGACCGCGATGGCGATTTCGCCGGGGCCGGGGATCGGGCGAGCGATCTGGACGGCTTCGAGCGCCTCGGCCGCGCCCTTGCCGCCCTTCACCGCGATGGCGATCATGGTCGTTTCGCTCATGCCGGCCTTCCTTTATTCTGCGCCCTTCGACGGGTCAGATAGGCCCTCGCGGCCGACCGGCAAAGGGAGAGCCATCGATGAGCGACGAACCGGCCGAAGCCCGACGCCAGCGCGGCCAGGGGCTGATCGAGGCGGCGCGCGAAGACCTCGAACTCTACGGTGTCGAGGAACTGGCGGAACGCATCGCCGCCCTGGAGAGCGAAATCGCCCGCTGCCGCGCCCAGATCGCCAAGCGGCAGGCCACCCGCGCCGCCGCCGACGCCCTGTTCTCCCGGCGCGACGGGGCCAAGTGACCGAGCCGGCGCCGGCCTTCGATCTGACCACCGCCGCCGGCCGCCGCCGCGCGGTGCTCGATTATCTGTGGACCGACCATGCCTATCTGCGGCTGGGATTTTCCAACGCCCACTGGATGTCGGACGAACTGGTGCGGGCCAATCAGCCGTGGCCGTTCCAGCTGAAGGCCTGGGCGGCGCGCGGCATCAGGACAGTGATCAACCTGCGCGGCGGTTTCGGGGCCAGCTTCCACGCCCTGGAAAAGGCGGCCTGCGCCGAGGCGGGCCTGACCCTCGCCGATTTCACCATCGCCTCGCGCGACGCGCCCAGCCGCGAACAGGTGCTGGGGGCGCGGCGCCTGTTCGAGACCATCGAATACCCCGCCCTCATGCACTGCAAATCCGGCGCCGACCGGGCCGGGATCATGGCGGTGTTCTACCGCCATTTCCGCCAGGGCTGGGACATCCGCGAGGCGATGAGCGAGCTATCTCCGCGCTATCTGCACGTTCGCGCCGGCCTCACCGGCGTCCTCGACTATTTTTTGGAGCGCTACCTCGCCGAGGGCGAACCAGCCGGGCTCACCTTCATCGATTGGGTGGAGAGTCCGGCCTACGACCCCGCCGCCGTCAAGGCCGACTTCCGCGCCGCGCGGTGGGGAACCCTGATCACCGAGCGGCTGGCGCGGCGGGAGTAGACGTCAGGCGCCGGCCGCCGGCGCCTCCGATTTGGGCATCAGCGCATCGTCGATTTCCGTGGCGCGCAAGGCGGCCGGCCGATTGCCGATCCGCTCCCAATAGCGCTCGAACGCCGGGCGTTTTTCCATGGAGCCGAACCGCATGCCCCAGCCGATCTGGGCGCCGAAATAGACATCCGCGGCGGTGAAGCGGTCGCCGGCCACATAGTCGCTCGCCGACACCGCCTTTTCCAAGGTGTCCATGACGGCGGCGAAGGTGCCGTAGCCGGCCATCATTTCCTTGCCCGCCGGAACCTCGAAGCCCATCGACTTGTTGGTCACCGCCGCCTCCACGGGCCCGGCGGCGAAAAACAGCCAGCGGTAGTAGGGGCCGCGCGCCTTGTCCCCCGGCGGCGGGGCGAGGCCGGCGGCCGGAAAGGCGTCGGCCAGATAGGCGCAGATGGCGGCGCATTCGGTGACCACCGTATCGCCATGACGGATGGCCGGCACCTTGCCCATGGGATTGATGGCCAGGTACTCGGGAGACTTCATGGCCGTCGCGTATTCGAGCAGTTCGGTGCGATAGGGCTGCCCGACCTCTTCCAGCATCCAGCGCACGATCCGCCCGCGCGACATCGGGTTGGTGTAGAAGACGAGTTCGTCGGCCATGGGTGGGCGCTCCTTTTGCGGAGGCAAGCCTACCTATTTCGCCGGCCGTTGGCCATGCCCGCCGCGGTCAAGCCGGCGCCGAGGGCGAAAAAAACAGCGGCGCCGGCGGCGATGACCGCCGCGCGCATGGCCTGGCCATCGACGATCAGGGCGCGCGCCTTGGCGCCCGCGCCGAAATGCCCGCGCGTGGCGTGCAGGGCGGTCACCGGCGCGAACAGGTTATCCCGGCGGCCGGGCTCGACCGGCGCGCTCGTCTCCTGGCCGGCGACGGCGGTGCGGGCCAGGACGCGATCGAGGATGTCGGGGGCGACCATGTTGCCGACGATGGTCCAGATCGTGTCCAACCCCACCCAGTATTCGTTGGGTAGGGCGCGCGCCGCCCGGAACACCGCCTCGGCGGCGACCTCCGGCTGGTAGATGGCCCCCATGGGCTTGGGCTGCCTGCCCATATGAGTGCGGCCCCAGCTGAACTGCGGGGTGTTCATGGCCGGAAGTTCCAGGATCGACACCTTGATCGGCGATTTCTCGTGCTCCAGCTCGGTGCGCAGGGCGGCGGTGAAGCCGCGCACCGCGCTCTTGGCGCCGCAGTAGGCCCCCTGAAGGGGGATACCGCGATAGGCCAGGGCCGAGCCGATGTTGACGATGTGCCCGCGCCCACGCCGTCGCATGTGCCCAAGCGCCGCCATCGACCCGTGAACCTGGCCCAGATAGGTGACCTCGGTCACGCGGCGGAACTCCTCGGGGGTGATCTTCGACACCGGGGAGAACACCGTCACCATGGCGTCGTTGACCCACAGATCGATCGGGCCCAGCTCGGCCTCGAAATGGTCGGCGGCGGCGAAGACGGCGGCGGCGTCGGCGACATCGATCGCCTGGAAAGCCACCGATCCGCCCAAGGGCGCCAGTTCGTCCTTCATCCGGGCCAGCGCCTCGGCGTCGCGCGAAATCAGGCCCACCTTCGCGCCGGCCCGCGCGAATCGCGTCGCCACCGCCCGGCCGACGCCGGCCGCCGCGCCGGTGACGATCACGACCTTGGGGACGTATTTCGGGAGACGCGAGGTCATGGATTGAACGGGAAGGCCACGGTGACGCAACGCCGGCCCGGCGCGGAATGTTCCGCCAGCCGTTTCCCGCTCGCGCCGGCGCCTGACCGAAGGCGCCTGGGAACCCCGGCGCTACGCCGCTACGGCTCGTAGTTGAGGATCGGCGAGAGCCAGCGCTCGGCGGTCTTGAGCGGCCAGCCCTTGCGGCGGGCGTAGTCCTCGGCTTGGTCGCGCTCGATCTTGCCGACCCCGAAATAGTGGGCCGCCGGGTGGGCGAAGTAGAGGCCGCTGACCGAAGCGGGCGGGGTCATGGCGTAGCTCTCGGTGAGCTGGATGCCAGCGGCGGTGGTGGCGCCCAGGAGGTCGAACAGGGTTTTCTTCTCGGTGTGGTCAGGCTGGGCGGGATAGCCGGGGGCGGGGCGGATGCCGGTGTATTTCTCGGCCAGCAGGGCGTCGAGGTCGAAAGGCTTATCGGGAGCATAACCCCACAGCTCCGTCCGGACCTTGCGGTGCAGGGCTTCGGCGAAGGCCTCGGCCAGACGGTCGGCCAGGGCGGCGGCGATGATCGCCGAATAGTCGTCGCCGGCGCCCTTGTAGCGAGCCGCCACGCCCGCCTCGCCGTGGCCGGCGGTGACCGCGAAGCCGCCGATCCAGTCGGTCCCGGCCCCGACCGGGGCCACGAAATCGGCCAGGGCGAGGTTGGCCCGGCCCTCGCTCTTGGCCATCTGCTGGCGCAGGGTGTGGAAGCGGGCCCGCTCCTTGGTTCGCCCCTCGTCGGTCCACACCACGATGTCGTCGCCGTCGGCGTTGGCCGGCCACAGGCCGACCACCCCGCGCGCCTCGTACCAGCCCTCGGCGACGATCTTGGACAGCATGGCGGTGGCGTCGGCGTAAAGGCTGCTCGCCACCTCGCCCACCACCTCGTCCTCGAGGATGGCGGGAAACCGGCCGACCAGCTCCCAGGCGGCGAAGAACGGCGACCAGTCGATGTAGCGGGTCAGGTCCTCCAGGTCGTAGGGGGAGAACGTCCGTGTACCGATGAATGAGGGCGGCGGGGTTCGATAGCCTCTCCAGTCGATGGAAAAGCGGTTGGCGCGGGCGGCGCCCAGGGGGGTGCGCACCTTGGCCTTCTGGGCTCTGGAGAACTGCTCGCGGGTGCGGACGTATTCCTCGCGGGTGGCCGCCTCCGCCTTGGGCCGCTCGCTGGCCGACAGCAGGGACGAGACCACTCCCACCGCCCGGCTGGCGTCCAGCACATAGGTGGTCGAGCCGCGCCCATAGGCCGGCTCGACCTTGACGGCGGTGTGGGTGCGGCTGGTGGTCGCTCCGCCGATCAGCAGGGGGATGGAAAAGCCGCGCCGCTCCATCTCCCCGGCCACGAACACCATCTCATCCAGGGAAGGGGTGATCAGGCCCGACAGGCCCACGATATCGACCTCGCGGGCGGCGGCCTCGTCGAGGATGCGGTCGGCGGGAACCATCACCCCCAGGTCGATGACCTCGTAGTTGTTGCACTGGAGAACCACGCCGACGATGTTCTTGCCGATGTCGTGAACGTCGCCCTTCACCGTCGCCATCAGGATGCGCCCGGCCATGCGGCGCGGCTGGCCTTCCTTTTCCGCCTCCATGAAGGGCAGCAGCCAGGCCACCGCCTGCTTCATCACCCGGGCCGACTTGACCACCTGGGGCAGGAACATCTTGCCCGACCCGAACAGGTCGCCGACCACGTTCATGCCGTCCATCAGCGGGCCTTCGATGACGTCGAGCGGCCGCTTGGCGGCCAGGCGCGCCTCCTCGGTGTCGGCGTCGATGAAGTCGGTGATCCCGTGCACCAGGGCGTGGCTGAGGCGGGCCGCCACCGGGGCTTCGCGCCAGGCCCGGTCGACCAGGCGCGGGGCCGCCTTGCCGCCCTTGTACCTGGGGGCCAGATCGACCAGCCGCTCGGTCGCACCCGGTTGGCGGCGGTTCAGGATGACGTCCTCCACCGCTTCGCGCAGTTCCGGGTCGATCTCGTCATAGACCGGCAGGTCGCCGGCGTTGACAATGCCCATGTCCATGCCCGCCGCGATGGCGTGGTAGAGAAAGACGCTGTGCATGGCGCGGCGCACCGGCTCGTTGCCGCGAAAGCTGAACGAGACGTTGGAGACGCCGCCCGACACCCGCGCGTGGGGCAGAAGCTGCTTGATCGAGCGGGTCGCCTCGATGAAATCGACCCCGAAGTTGTCGTGCTCCTCGATCCCCGTGGCGATGGCGAAAATGTTGGGATCGAAGATGATGTCCTCGGCCGGAAAGGCGATCCGTTCGGTGAGCAGGCGATAGGCCCGCTCGCAGATCGCCACCTTGCGGTTTCGGGTGTCGGCCTGACCCTGTTTGTCGAAGGCCATGACCACCACCGCCGCGCCGTAGCGCAGGCACTGCGTCGCCTGGGCCAGGAATTTCGCCTCGCCCTCCTTGAGGCTGATGGAATTGACGATGGCCTTGCCCTGAACGCACTTCAGACCGGCCTCGATCACCTCCCACTTCGAGGAATCGATCATCAGCGGCACACGGGCGATATCCGGCTCGGCGGCGATCAGATTGAGAAAGGTGGTCATGGCGTGGACACCGTCCAGGAGACCCTCGTCCATGTTGACATCCAGCACCTGGGCCCCGGCCGCCACCTGATCGCGGGCCACCGCCAGGGCGGCCGGATAGTCGCCGTCGCTGATCAGCTTGCGGAAGCGGGCCGAGCCGGTGACGTTGGTCCGCTCCCCGATATTGACGAACAGCGGCCTCATGGGATTTGGCTCCTCCCCCGTCCCCTTACGGGGGAGGAGGACCCCGAAGGGGTGGAGGGGGCGGGGCGGCCACGGCGCCCGCCGTCGCCCTGTCCGGGACGCGCATGGGCGCCGCGCGATTGAAGGGATTTTCGGCGCTCTCGCGCACAGCCCCCGCCCCCTCCACCGCTTCGCGGTCCCCCTCCCCCGCTCCGCAGGGGAGGAACGGCTGGCCTGGCGCTTTCAAGGAAAGGGAGGTCGGCGCCCCGCGCGGCCAAGCTCTTCACGCCAGTTCGAACGCCTCGAGGCCGGCCAGGCGCATGGCGGGGGGGCGTTCGGGAACGCGGCGCGGGGGGTGGCCGGCCACCGCCGCCGCGATGCGGGCGATGTGGTCGGGGGTGGTGCCGCAGCAGCCGCCCAGGATGTTGACCAGGCCGCTGGCCGCCCATTCGCCCAGATGGGCGGCGGTCTCCTCCGGCTCTTCGTCGTATTCGCCAAAGGCGTTAGGGAGGCCGGCGTTGGGATAGGCGGCGACCAGGGTGTCGGCGAGGCGGGCCAGTTCGGCCACGTGGGGGCGCATCAGGTCGGCCCCCAGGGCGCAGTTGAAGCCGACCACCAGGGGCCGGGCGTGGCGCACCGAATTCCAGAACGCCTCCACCGTCTGGCCTGACAGGGTCCGCCCCGAGCGGTCGGTGATCGTCCCCGAAATCCACATCGGCAGGGGTTCGAGGCCCTCGTCGGCGAGATCGAGGATGGCCTTGATGGCCGCCTTGGCGTTGAGGGTGTCGAAGATGGTCTCGACCATGAAGAAATCCACCCCGCCCTGGTGGAGGGCGCGGGCCTGTTCCAGATAGGCGGCGTGGACGGCGTCGAAGGTCACCGTCCGCGCCCCCGGATCGTTGACGTCGGCGGACATCGAAAGGGTGCGGCTCAAGGGGCCGATGGCGCCGCCGACGAAGCGCGGCTGGTCGGGGGTCCGCGCGCTCCACCGGTCGGCCGATTGGCGGGCCAGGCGGGCGGCCGCCAGGTTGATCTCGGCCGCCGCGCCCTCCAGGCCATAGTCGGACTGGCTGATCGAGGTGGCGTTGAAGGTGTTGGTCTCGGCGATGTCCGCCCCGGCCGCGAAATAGGCGTCGTGCAGATCGGCGACCAGGTCGGGGCGGGTCAGGCACAACAGGTCGTTGTCGCCCTTCAGGGGCCTTTGATGATCGGCGAACCGCTCGCCGCGGAACGCCGCCTCGGTGAGGTTCTGGCGCTGCAGCATCACCCCCCACGAACCGTCGAGGACCAGGATGCGGTCGCGGGCCGCCGCCTTGAAGGCCTCGGCGGCGGCGCGGCGGGGCGAAATCGAGGTCATGGCGTCGCCTCGCGCACCCCGAGCACCCGGCAGATGGCGTAGACCAGGTCGGCCCGGTTCAGGGTGTAGAAGTGGAAGTCGTCGAAGCCCTCCTCCTCGAGGCGGGCGCACATCTCGGCCGCCACCGAGCCGGCGATCAGGCGGCGTGTCTCGGGGTCCTTGTCCAGCCCCTCGAAGAGGTTGCCCAGCCAGTCGGGAATTTCGATGCGGCTGGGCGCCGCCATCTTCTTGAGGCCCTTGAAGTTGGTAACCGGCATGATCCCCGCCGAGATGGGCACGCTCACCCCCGCCTTGCGGACCTGGTCGATGAAGCGCAGGAAGCCGTCGACGTCGAAGAAGAACTGGGTGATGGCGCGGGTCGCCCCGGCGTCGATCTTGGCCTTGAGCACGTCGATGTCGTGGCTGGCCGACGGGCTCTCGGGATGGACTTGCGGATAGAGGCCCACCGACACCTCGAACGGCGCGATGGCGGCGATGGCGGCGCCCAGTTCGGTGGCGTTGGCGTAACCATCGGGGCGCGGGGCGTAGGCCCCGCCGATCTGGCCGGGGGGATCGCCGCGCAGGGCGACGATGTGGCGGATGCCGGCCGCCCAATAGTCCTCGATCACCGCGTCGACCTCGGCCCGGCTGGCGTCCACGCAGGTCAGATGCGCCGCCGGCTTGAGGGTGGTCTCACCCAGCATGCGCAGCACGGTGCGGTGGGTGCGCTCGCGGGTCGAGCCGCCGGCACCATAGGTCACCGAGACGAACTCGGGGCTGAGCGGCTCGAGGCGGCGGATGGCTTGCCACAGGCTCTCCTCCGCCTCGGGCGTCCTGGGCGGCGAGAATTCAAAGGAGACCTTCAAGCGCTGGCGGCGCCGGCCGCCGGCCCGCGCCACGGGCCCCAGGGCGCTGGCGAGGGGCGCGCTCGCGGGCAAGGGGAGCGGCGCGTTCATGCGACCCTCCGTGGCCGGTCGCCCAGACGTTCGGCTTCCCGCTCGGCGCTCCAGATCTTCACCGTCAGGCCGCCCGGCGCGGCCGGCGGCAGGGTGGTGGTGCCCACCGCGCCCAGGCCGGCGACGGCCAGCCACCGCCCGATCTCCTCGTCGGAAAAGCCGAGCCGCCGGTGCCGGTGTTCGGCGCGCAGGAACTCCAGGTCGTGCGGCGCGAAATCGACGATCAGCAGCCGGCCGCCCGGCGCGGTCAGCCTCGCCGCCTCGGCCACCGCCGCCGCCGGCTCGCCCAGATAGTGCAGCACCTGATGGACCACCACCAGGTCGGCCTCGCCGCCGCCAAGCCCGGTGCCCAGGATGTCGCCGTGGCGAAGCTCGCACACCCCCAGGCCCGCCGACGCCACCCGGCCGCGGGCGATGTTGAGCATCTGGCGCGACAGATCGAGGCCCACCGCGCTCCTGGCCCGGCCGCCCAGCAGGGTCAGCATCCGCCCGGTCCCCGAGCCCAGATCCACCAGCCGTTCGAACGGCCCCTCCCCCGCCGCCTCCAGGATCGCCGCCTCCACATCGACCTCGGCGGTGTAGAGCGAGCGGATCTCGTCCCAGCGCTCGGCGTTGTCGGCGAAATAGGCCGCCGCCTCGCCGGCCCGCTCGGCGCTCACCCCCACCAGCCGCTCGGCGTCGCGGGCGAGCGTCGGATCGGCCGGCGAGACCGCCGCCAGGGCGTGATCGATCAGGGCGCGCGCCGCGCCGGCGCCGGCCGGGCGGTAGAAGACCCAGGCGCCGTCCGGAAACCGCTCCACCAGGCCGGCCTCGGCCAGCAACCGCAGGTGGCGCGAAACCCGCGGCTGGCTCTGGCCCAGAATGCCCGCCAGCTCCAGCACCGCCAGCTCCTCGCGCACCAGCAGGGCGAGGATGCGCAGCCGCGTCGGCTCGCCGGCCGCCCGCAACACCTCCACCGTCTGGTCGCAACTCATCGACATGAAGATATAAAGATATCGTTATATGATTATGTCAAGGAGGAACAGGGGTCGGCCTCCTCGCCGGGCGATGGAAGGGGGCGCGGGGCCGCTATAAAAGGCCCATCGCATGACCACACCCACCTCCGCCCTCACCTACGCCATCGGCGACATTCACGGCCGCCTGGACCTGCTGCGAAGAGCCCAAGGCGCCATATCCGAGCACGCCGGCGCCGCACTTCACCAGGTGATCTGCCTGGGCGACTACGTCGATCGCGGGCCGGACTCCAAGGGCGTCGTCGAGGCCCTGATGGCGCTTGCCGCCGGATCGGCATGGATCTGCCTGAAGGGCAACCACGAGGATTTGATGGTCGAGGCTCTGCGCGCCGGCGGCCCAGGCGCCATGGATCGCTGGATCGCCAACGTCGGCGACGAGACACTCGCCTCCTATGGCGGGCGAACCGCCATCCCGGCGGCGCACCTCGACTGGCTGGAGTCCCTGCCGCTCTTCCACCTGGACGCCAACCGCCTGTTCGTTCACGCCGGCGTGGCGCCGGACGTGACCCTGGCGGATCAGGACCCTCAGACCCTGATGTGGATTCGCGAGCCCTTTCTCACCGCGCCTGCCGAAGCCCTGCCCTGCCACGTGGTGCACGGCCACTCCCCGCGCTGGCGGGAGAAGCCCGATCTCGCCCAGCCTGAAACCCTCCCCCACCGCACCAACCTCGACACCGGCGCGGTGTGGACCGGGATCTTGAGCATCGGCGCGTTCGAGGACGAGCGGGCGGGGGGCCCGGTGGAGATATTGTCGGCGCGGGGAGCGGCCGGCGGGCGTTTCTAGGGCGCCGAACGGCAAACATGATTCGCCCTCATCGCCCTTTGCTCTCGATCACTCCGCCAAGGCCAGGAACTCGCGGCGGGTCGCCGGATCGTCGCGGAACCGCCCCAGCATACGGCTGGTGACCAGATCCGCCCCCGGCTTATGCACCCCGCGGGTGGTCATGCAGTGGTGGGTGGCCTTGATGACCACCCCCACCCCCAGGGGCTTCAGAACCTCGTCGATAGTGTTGGCGATCTGCGCCGTCATCTTCTCCTGGATCTGCAGGCGTTTGGCGAACACCTCGACCACCCGCGCCAGCTTGCTGATGCCGACCACCCGGCCGTCGGGAATATAGCCCACCCAGGCGCGGCCGACGATCGGGGCCATGTGGTGTTCGCAGTGGCTCTCGAAGCCGATGGCCCGAAGGACGATCATGTCGTCATAGCCGCAGGTCTCCTCGAAGGTCTTGCTCAGGATTTCCACCGGGTCCTGGGCGTAGCCGACGAAGAACTCCTCGAACGCCCGCGCCGCCCGGCCGGGGGTTTCGATCAGGCCGCCCCGGGACGGGTCGTCGCCGGCCCAGCGGATGATGGTGCGAAACGCCGCCTCCACTTCGCCGCGGCCCGGCCGTCCGGATTCGGCGGGCGGGGCGGCCCGCTCCAGCGCAAGCACGTTCGAACTCATGAAAGGCGTCTCCTTGATGGGGGCGGAAGCCGGCTTCGGCTGGGGCGGGAGAAAGGGGTCAAATCTTCGGTCAGGCGAGGCCGAGCCGGGCCATCACCGCCTCGACGGTGCGCTCGCAGCGCCGGCCGGCGAACGGGAAGGCGTCCATCAGGATCGGCCCGATCTGCCCTTCCAGCCGCTCCCGCACCAGCCGCCCCGCCCGGTGCAGCCGGGTGTTGACCGTCCGCGGCTGCAGGTCGAGGAGCTGGGCGGTCTCCTCGACGCTCATGCCCTCTATCACCCGGGTGACGAACACCATCCGGAAGATGTCCGGCAGACTATCGGTGACCTGCTCCACCAGCTTGAGGATTTCGCGTTGGGCCATGGATCGTTCCGGGTCCTCGGCTCTCGCCGCATGGGGAAATTGAAGAATCTGGGCCTCGGCCCTGGGGCTTTCGAGGACCGCCAGATCCACCGTGGGGCGACGGCCGCGCAGCCGCCCCAGGGCCTCGTTCATGACGATGCGGGCCAGCCAGGTGGCCAGCGACGCCTCGGCGCGGAAGCTCTCCAGATGGGTGAAGGCGCGCACATAGGCGCCCTGGACCACGTCCTCGGCTTCGGCGTCGTCGCGCACGACGCCGCGGGCGATCCGGTAAAGCCGCCGGTTGTGGGCCCGCATGATGGCGCGAAAAGCCTCGCCCTCGCCGCCCAGCGCCCGCGCCACCAGCGCCGCGTCGTCAGATACGCCGGCCGGGGCCTGAACGGTCTTTTCGCGCGCCTGTCTCATCGACGTTTCTCTCCCTGTCGCCCTGGTTTAGATGGCGGCGCGCAAAAAAGGTTCCCGGCGCCGCGCCCTCACTGATCGGAGGCCGAGCCGTATTTGGCCACCCGCTCCGCCTCGGTGAGTTCGGGGCGGCAAGGCGAAAATATTTCGCGGCGGCCCCTTGCCAAGTCCGTGCTAACTCCGATATAACGAACATGCGATATATCATGGACATATCTAATAGGAACTAAAATGCATTCTTGCCACACTTCCCGCCACGAGCGGGCCTCGTCAACGCCGGAGGCCGAGCGCCACGGCCGCCATCGCCATGGCCGCTCGAGCCGCGTCTTCGAGCAGGGCGATCTGCGCCACGTCATCCTGGCCCTGATCGCCGACAAGCCCAGCCACGGCTACGAACTGATCAAGGAGATCGAGGACCGCCTGGCCGGCGCCTACAGCCCCAGCCCCGGCCTGGTCTATCCCACCCTGACCCTGCTCGAAGAGCTCGGCTATATCGCCGCCGTGCAGGCGGAAGGAACGAAGAAGGGCTACACCATCACCGAGGATGGCCGCGCCAGTCTGCAACGCAACAAGGCCGCGGTGGAGGCCATCTTCGAGCGCATCGCGGCGGTGGCCAAGCGGGCCGGCGGCGGCCCCGACCCCCGGATCGTCCGCGCCATGGAGAACTTCAAAACCGCGCTTCGCCTGCGCCTGGAGCGCGGGAAACTGACCGGCGATCAGATCGCCGATGTCGCCGCCGCCCTCGACGCCGCCGCCGCCACGGTGGAGCGGGAGTAGGCGCGGCGCCGGACGCCCCCCTATTCCCCCGCCGGGTTGACCAGCGGCTCTCCCGCGAAGAAGCGGCGCAGGTTTTCAAGGGTCAGGGCCATCATCTTGGGGATGGCGCCCGAGGTCGCGCCGGCGGTGTGCGGCGTGAGCACGGTGTTGGGAACCCCGTTCCACCGCTGAACGGATGTCGGCTCGCTCTGGTA
>JBBRQW010000081.1:0-13466 GCA_038225765.1 Caulobacterales bacterium
GCATCGCCCTGAGCGGATGGAGCCTGGGCGGCCATCTGGCCCCGCGCGCCGCCTCGGGCGAGGCGAGAATCGCCGCCCTGATCGCCGATCCGGGCCTATGGAGCGTCGGCGGCGGCTTTCAGGCCATGGCGCTGCGCATGGCGATCGCCCCAGAAATCGCCGCCCATCTCGGCGCGGCCGACCAGGATGTCCTCGACCGTCTGGAGGCGAAAATCGCCAGCGATCGGCGCCTGCGCTGGTCCGTCATCCAGCGCGGATACTGGGTCCATGGGGTCGACAATCTGCGCGACTATGTGCGCTCGGCGGACCTCTTCACCATGGAGGGGCGGGCCGAGGCGATCGCCTGTCCCACCCTGTTCACCCTGGCCGAGGGCGATCCCCTGACCGCCTCGGCGCAAGGATTCTTTGACGCCCTCTCCTGCGAAAAGACCCTCCTGCGGTTCACGGCCGCCGAGGGCGCCGGCGGCCATTGCGAAATGCAGAACCGGTCCATGCTGAACCGCCGGGTGCTCGATTGGCTGGATGACCGGTTCGGCGGTGCGGCCGGCTGATTTTCAGCCGCCCGGCGACAACCGGTCGGACGCCGGTTGCGGGCGACCGCCAGCCGCGGCGCCGAAACTTACATCCCAAAGACTCTCGCCCGCCGCTCCCCCACGCCCTCCGATCCCGGTCCGATCCGCCGGTAGATCAGGGCTTCGGCGACATGGACGCGGCGCACCGCGTCGGCGCGGTCGAGGTCGGCGATGGTGCGGGCCAGGCGCAGGGTGCGGCTCCAGCCGCGGGCGGTCAACGATCTGGCTTCGGCGGCCCGGGCGAGGAGCGCCTTGGCCGGGGCGTCGAGGGCGGCGATGGTCTCCAGCCAGTCCCCTTCGGCCCGCGCGTTGAGCGGCGACGCGCCCCCAGGGCGATTGGCCCCGGCGCTCCCGGCGCGGGCGGCCTGGATGTCGCGGGCGGCGGCGACCCGGCCGGCCACCTCGGCGGTGCCTTCGGCCGGCGGCGGCAGGGAAAGGTCGGCGGCGGTGACCGGCGGGACGTCGACGGTGAGGTCGATGCGGTCGAGCAAGGGGCCGGACACCCGCCCTTGATAGGCCTGCTGGCAGCGCGGGGCCTTGCCGCAGGCGCCCCGGCCCAAGCCGCCATTGCCGCAACGGCAGGGATTCATCGCGGCGACGAGCTGGACGCGGGCCGGGTAGCGGACGTGGGCGTTGGCGCGGGCCACGGTGACCTCGGCGGTCTCCAAAGGCTGGCGCAGGCTGTCGAGGGCTTGGGCGCTGAATTCCGGCAGTTCGTCGAGGAAAAGGACGCCGTTATGGGCCAGGGACACCTCGCCTGGCTTGACCTTCAGGCCGCCGCCGGTCAGGGCCGCCATGCTGGCCGAATGATGGGGCGCGCGAAACGGCCGGTCGCGGGTCAGGGTCCCCTTGGCGATCAGGCCGGCGATGGAATGAACCATGGAGGTTTCCAACAGCTCGGCGGCGGTGAGCGGCGGCAGCAGGCCCGGCAGGCGCTGGGCGAGCATGGATTTGCCCGACCCCGGTGGGCCCACATAGAGCAGGTTGTGGCCGCCGGCGGCGGCGATCTCCAGGGCGCGCTTGGCGTTTTCCTGACCCTTGACGTCCTTGAGGTCGGGGACGGCGGCCCCCTCGATCATCGGGCCGGGGCGGGGCTGGCCGAGAATCTGGCTGCCGCGGAAGTGGTTGACCAGGGCGATCAGGGAGCGGGGGGCGAGGATGGCGGTCTCGCCGGCCCAGGCCGCCTCCGGGCCGCAGGCTTCGGGGCAGATGAGGCCCAGGCCCATGGCGCCGGCCGCCATGGCCGCCGGCAGGGCCCCGGCCACCGGGGCGATCTCGCCGTTGAGATTAAGCTCGCCGATGGCCGCCCAGCCGTCCAGGGCGTCCTGGGGGACGATGCCCATCACCGCCATCAGGGCCAGGGCGATGGGCAGGTCGTAGTGGTTGCCTTCCTTGGGCAGGTCGGCCGGGGCGAGGTTGGCCACCAACCGCTTGGGCGGCAGGGCGAGGCCGAGGCCGGCGAAGGCGGCGCGCACCCGCTCGCGCGCCTCGCCCACCGCCTTGTCGGCCAGGCCCACGACCACGAAGGCGGGAAAGCCGCCGACCATCTGGACCTCAACGTCCACCCGCCGGGCCTCGACCCCCTCGAACGCCACCGACACCACCCGCGCCGCCATGGCTTGCCGTCTCCCGCCGCCCTCTTCCGCGCAGTGGGATCACAACAGGCCGCGCGGAGGGAACTATATACGTGACAAAGGACGCGGCCCGCGCTAGTGATTCGCGGCGTGACAGGCCGGCGATTGAAGTAAGCCCCGCCATGATCGAGGCGGGGCGTCTCGCGCTGATCCAATGGTATGAGGGCGCGAAGGATTTCGCCGAAGGTGCGCGATCCGTGTTCCTCGCTATGTCAGCTCGCACAGTTGAGCCATCAGGTTCTCAAGCGCGAGCCGGAACGTAAGGACATCCTCGATTTTCAGGCGCATTTCATAGCGCTTAAGGTCCGTCTTCTGCTCCCACCAGGACAGCACAAAACCCCCTTTCGGGTCGGCATTCCAAACCCCGTGGAGGAAATAGCCCCTCCAATTGGAGGCCTCGGCCAGCTCCATATTGAGCGGGTTGATGACCTTATCGACAACCGCCTTGGAAAACCGCTTGCGTGTCTCGCCGAACCACTTTTCGCGGAGGCGTTTGAAATCCATCCGAAGATACTCGCGGGGCCATCCACCAGTCTCTTGAGCGGCCATGGCGCTCGTATGAAGGATGATCCGCTGTTCGATCTCGCTCCACAGAACGGTTATATGTCCAAGCTCCCGCAGAAGCCCGTGAGTGAGCGTCTTCATGACCGATAAGCCCCTTCCCGACGACGACAGGCTACCAGAGGCTGAAGCCGAAGCGCGGTTCAAGCGCCTGGTCGGCAACCTGGCGAACACGCCTCACAAGCCGCACAAGCCCCCCCGCCCACCGAAGCAGCCGTTGAGCAGTTAGGCTATCCGTCGCCGAATTTCGGAATGCCCGCATTCGGCGCAAGCCCAAGTGTCGTCTGACCAATGCCCTGCGTGGCCACCTAGCATTTTTCCCTTTTGGGTCAGTCGCATTGTGTGGCCGCCGCAAGCCTCGCAGGTAGCGCCGGGCGCGCGCTCTAAACTCTTCTCCAATTCCTCGATGCGCTTTTCCAAGGCGTCCGCTCGCGCGGGCGTCTCTTGGACTCGTTTCCAGATCGGTATTTTGTCCAATAGAGCGAGGATATCGCCAGTGAGCGCGGCCATCGGATTCTCCCCTTTTCAACATGCCGAAAGCGGCATGTCGCGGTTCCCGCCCAACGTGGAACAGATCACGGTGGAGCGGGACGCGCTGAGAGTTTGGATCAATGTGCGCCGCAACGAAACGATCATTCGCCTTCCCCTCGATTCGGAGGACGTGGCGCATCTTGTCCGGCTGCTGACTTGCGGCGCTTCGCCAAAATGCGCCTCGCCTTTTGTTTCAGGCTACGCGGCTTGACCAGTCCGCCGATAGGTCAGGCGCTTGCCGCCGATCCCGGCGAGCAATTTGTCCGCGCGCATCGTGTCGTTCACGCCAAGGGCGATGCGGTGATTGTAGCGAAAGTCGAACTCGGCAAGGTAGCGATGCAAATGAGCCTCGCTCACGCTGTGGAAGGTTCCGAACACGCCCCTTTTCAGGATGGCGAAGAAGCTCTCGGCTGTGTTTGAATGCTTCCACCCGTCGCGGACATATTCGCCGGTGCTGTGATCGACGCGATCATGTTCGGCGAACTCGTCGCCGATGCGGATATAGGCTTGGGTGCCGTCCGTCATTAGGTGCGATTTGCGGTCGGCGTGTTTCACCATGGCGGCGCGGATGCGCTTCGACGTGACGCTTGCCAGATGGAAAGAACGGGCGTGGCCGCCGCGCTCGACAAGGGTAAGGACCGCTTCCTTGCCGTCAACAGGGGTGGGTCTGCGCTTGTTGGCATGCTTGTTCTTCTCCCTGCCGCCGACGTAGGTTTCATCGGCTTCGATGATCTTGCCAGCGCCGCCCAAGGGCGAGGGGGAAGGCTCACGCATGGCCTCGCGCAAACGGTGCGCCATGAACCACGCGGTTTTGTAGGTCACGCCAAGCGAGCGATGAAGCTGGTGCGCCGAGACGCCCTTTTTGGATGAAGCCATAAGGAAGCTGGCGAGCATCCACTTGTTCAACGGAACCTTGGAGCGTTCAAACACGGTTCCGACCGTGGCGGTGAATTGGGTGCGGCAAGCGCGGCACTCATAGACGCCCGGACGGTGCGCCTTGCCCCTCAAGCCAGTCGCCTGATCGACCACGCCGCAATGCGGACATTCCGGGCCATTGGGCCAGCGCGTAGCTTCAAGATGCTCGCGGGCCTTGGCTTCGTTCGTGAAGATCGGATCGGTGAGGTTCATGGCGTGCTTCCCTGTCACGCTCACCATACCCGCTCTCTATCCTTTGTCAAGTATATAGTTCCCCGCGCGGAGCAAGAACAAAAGTGGAACTGACGAAATCGGCGGCTCACACCACGCCGCGTATCGCCTCGATGCGGTCCCACAGGCGCGCCGCCGCGTCCGCCCCGCCGAACCGCTTGAGCTGCTGGGCGCCGGTCGGCGAGGTGACGTTGATCTCGGTCAAGTAGTCGCCGATCACGTCGATGCCGACGAAGAGCAGGCCGCGGTCCTTCAACTCCATGCCGATGGCGTCGCAGATCTCCCGGTCGCGCGCCGTCAGCTCCACGGCCTCGGCGCGACCGCCCTTGGCGAGGTTGGAGCGCACCTGGCCCGGCGCGGGGATGCGGTTGATGGCGCCCACCGGCTCGCCGTCCATCAGGAGGATGCGCTTGTCGCCGGCGGCGACCGCCGGGACGAATTTCTGGGCGATCACCGGCTCGCGGCCGATCATGGCGTGGAGTTCCAGCAGGGCGTCCAGATTGGGATCGTCGGCGTTCAGCCGAACGACGCCCGACCCGGCCCCGCCGTAAAGGGGCTTCAAGACCATGTCGCCGTGGCGGGCGCGGAAATCCTCGATGGCCTCGGGATCGCTGGTGATCAGGGTGGGCGGCTGCAGGCCCGGAAAGCCGGTGACGAAGAGCTTCTCGGGGGCGTTTCGCACCTCGGCCGGATTGTTCACCACCAGGGTGGCCGGGTGGATGGTCTCCAGGAAATGGGCGGCGGTGATATAGGCCATGTCGAATGGCGGGTCCTGGCGCATCAGCACCACGTCCATGTCCGACAGGTCGCGTACCTGTGTCTTGCCCAGGCTGTGGTGATCGCCCTTGACGGCGCGCAGATTGAGCGGGCGCCCGCGCGCCAGCACCCGGCCGTCCTCCAGCGCCAGGCGCTCGGGGCCGTAGACCCACAGGCCGTGGCCGCGCGTCTGGGCCTCCAGCATCAGCATGAAGGTGGTGTCGGTGTCGATGTTGACCCGCTCGATGGGGTCCATCTGGATGGCGACCTGGAGCGGCATTAAGCTTTCCTCGTGGCTCGCCCGGCGTTCAGCCTTCCCGCCAGGCGTCCGCTATATGGCGCGGCAGGCGTCCCGGCGCGAGGGCGATGAGGTCCAGGCGCACGGCGCCGCCGGCCAGGGCGGGGCGGCGGGCGGCCAGGGATTGCGCGGCGCGCACCAGCCGCTCGCGCTGGCGCCAGGTCACCGCCGCCAGAGCCGTTTCCAGGCTGACGCGCCGCTTGACCTCCACCACCACGATCACGCCGCCTTTGCGGGCCAGAAGATCGATCTCGCCCTGCGGCGTCTTCAGGCGAAAACCCAGGATGCGGTAGCCCTTGGCCATCAGCCACAGGGCGCAGAAAATCTCCGCCCGCCGGCCCGATCGGCGCGCCGCCAGGCCGCGTTCGCGGCGAACCTGGCTCATCGGGGGCGAGCCCGCAGCGCCAGGGCGCGGGTGTAGAGATCGCGGCGGGGCAGGCCCAGGGCCTTGGCGACTTCAGAGGCGGCCTCGGCCGGCCCGGCGCGGGTCAGGGCGTCCAGAAGGGCGGCGTCGGCCTCGTCGGGCGTCGCGGCCCGCTCCGACCCTGGACCCACCAGGACGACAATCTCTCCTTTCGGCGCGGCGAAACGCGGATCGCTTGCCAGGGCGTCCAGGGTTCCGCGAACCACCGTCTCGTGCAGCTTGGTGAGTTCGCGGGCCACGGCGGCCTCGCGCGGCCCGAACACCGCCGCCATGTCCATGAGGCTGGCGGCCAGGCGCGGGCCGCCCTCGAAGAAGATCAGGGTGGCGCGGATTGGGGCCAGTTCGGTTAGGAAGGCGCGGCGGGCGGCGGCCTTGGGCGGCGGAAAGCCGGCGAACAGGAAGCGGTCGGTGGGAAGGCCGGCGACCGCCAGGGCGGCCAGGGTCGCCGAGGGTCCGGGTATGGGAAATACCGCCGATCCCTGGGCGAGCGCCTCGCGCACCAGCCTATAGCCCGGATCGGAAACGAGGGGCGTGCCGGCGTCGGAGATGAGGGCGATCCGCGCCCCGCCGGCCAGGGCGGCGAGGATGTTCGGCCGCGCCTGGGCGGCGGCGTGTTCGTCGTAGCGCTGGAGCCGCGCCTTGACGCCATGGGCGGCGAGCAGCTTGCCGCTCACCCGGGTATCCTCGGCCAGCACCAGATCGGCCCCGCCCAGCACGTCCAGGGCGCGCAGGGTGATGTCGCGCAGATTACCGATCGGGGTGGCGACCAGGTAGAGGCCGGGCGCCAGCACATTGGGCTTGGGAGAAACGGATCGTCGGTCGGCCATGCGTCGCGAACCTACGTCGCCACGCGCTCACGCGCCATCGGCGAGATCGGCGACGATGCGGTCGAGCACCGGGCGGCCCTTGGCGGTCACTGTCAACCGGCCGCCCTGGACGGCGGCGAGACCTTCCAGTGCGTCGAAGCGCGCCAGGGGGATGTGCAGGGCGGCCAGATCGCTCAAGGCCACCCCCTCCACGGTGCGAAGGCCCATGAGCAGGCGCTCCAGGGCGATCGCCCGCCCATCCAGGCGCTCCCGCGCGGACCCGAGGCCGGCGGCGCTCACCCGGCCGATGTAGTTGGCGACGCCGTTCGGGGCCACGCTCGCCCAGCGCTCTCCCGCCAGGGTGAGGCGCCCATGCGCCCCCGGTCCCACCCCGACATAGTCGCCGCCCCGCCAATAGATCAGGTTGTGGCGCGAGCGGGCGGCCTCGCCCCTGGCGTGATTGGAAACTTCGTAGGCCTCGAAACCGGCGGCGCCCAGGACGGCCTGGGTGGTCTCATAGAGTTCGGCCGCGAGATCAGGCCCAGGCGGCGTGAAGGCGCCCCGGCTCACGGCGCGATGGAACGCGGTCCCCGCCTCTATGGTGAGCTGGTAGGGCGAGATGTGTTCGGCGCCGAGCGCGATGGCTTGCCGCAACTCCTTCTCCCAGGCGGCCACGCTCTGGCCGGGACGCGCGTAGATCAGATCGATGGAAAGGCGGGGAAAGGCCCGCGCCGCCCGCGCCGCGGCCCGCCGGCCAGTGGCGGCGTCGTGGTCGCGGCCAAGGAATTTCAGCGCCCCGTCGTCCAGGGACTGAAGTCCCAGGGATAGCCGACTCACGCTGGCGTCGGCCAACGCCTGAAAGCGGTCCGCCTCGGCGTCGGTGGGATTGGCCTCCAGGGTGATTTCCAGGTCGGCGGCGGGCGTCCACAGGGCGCGGGCGGCGTCCACGATCCGAGCCACGGCGCCCGGAGCCATCAGCGAAGGCGTGCCGCCGCCAAAGAAGATGGAGGCCAACCGGCGCGGGCCGGTCAGGGCGGCGTGGGCGGCCAGATCGGCGAGGATGGCGCCGGCCAGCGCCGTCTTCTCCCCGCCCCGGTCGCGCACCACGTTGAAATCGCAATAGGGGCAGATGCGGGCGCAATAGGGCCAGTGGATATAGATCCCGAGGGGCGGGCTGCTCAAAAGAGCGCTTCCTTGAGCTTCGCGAAGGCCAGGGCGCGGTGGCTGACGGCGTCCTTGGCGGCGGCGTCCATCTCGCCGAAGGTTACGCTCCCGCCGGTGGGCGCGAAGATCGGATCGTAGCCGAACCCCCGCGTCCCGCGCGGCGGAAAGGTCAGCGTCCCGTCCACCCGTCCCTCGACCGCCACCACCGGGCCCTTGGGCCAGGCGACCGCCAGGGCGCATACAAAACAGGCCGCGAGGTCGTCGCTGTCGCGTTCGGCCAGCCGCCGCTCGACCAGGGCCATGGCGTGGGCGAAGTCGCGCCCGGGGCCGGCCCAGCGCGCCGAGTGGACGCCGGGCGCGCCGTCCAGGCCGGCGACGCCCAGGCCGGAGTCGTCGGCGATGGCGATGAGCCCCGACGCGTCGGCCGCCGCGCGCGCCTTGACCATGGCGTTGCCGATGAAGGTGGTTTCCGGCTCGTCCGGTTCGGCCAGGCCCAAGGCCGCCGCCGAAACGACCTCAAACCGCCGGTCCAGAAGGACGGCCAACTCGCGCGCCTTGCCGGCGTTGTGGGTGGCGGCCACCAGCCGCGTTCCAGCCTCGAGACGAAGGGTCATCGCCGCGTCCTACCCGTTTCCGAACATGAAGGAAAATTTATTGCATTGCAAAAGTTTAATATCGATAAACAATAATTAAGTTGATCGAAAAACGATGCGGTCCTATTCAGGGATCACACAAGGACGGCGACGGGCCGCCCGCATGAAGCCGGAAACGCCGCTTTCATGTTGCACTGCACAAGGAGATTTCGAGATGACCGCCACCCACATGATCAACATCGTCGACCGTTTCGCCCTCAGCCTGATGAACACCCTGGTGCTGGTCGGCCTGCCCCTGGTCGCCGCCGGCCTTCTGGCTCAATCGTTTTAGGGCCGTTGCGCTTTCATGCGCGCTCGGTTCGGGGCATCCTCACCGCCGCCCGAGGGCTTTTGCCTTCGGCGGCGGTCTTGTTCGGGCACGGAGGGGAAAAGCGATGCGCGCCTTGGGGCCCGGCTCGGTATCGAGCTTTCTGAAAGTTATCCTTGACGTCTTTCACTTCGTGCTCTGGGTGTCGGTGGCCGGCGTGGCCGTGGCCATTGTCGGCGTCCTCCTGCTCAGTTTCCGCCCCGAGCTTCTCGGGAGCCACATCACCATCGACAAACTCCGCGTCGAGGGGCCATGGCTCGGCCCCATGGCCGCCGCCACCCTGCTGGGGATCGGCCTCTATCTCGCCGGCGCCATCGTCATCGTCGGGCGCCTGCGCCGTATCTTCCAGACTCTGATCGCCGGCGACCCCTTCCACCCCGATAACGTGCGACGCCTGCGCGTCATCGGCGGCGCCCTCGCGGTGCTTGAGGTGGGGCGCTACGCCGCCGCCGGCCTGACCCACATGATCTTCCAGGGTCGGATTCATGTCGGCGGGGGGGTGAGCTTCACCACCTGGTTCGCCGTGCTGGTGATCGTGGTGCTGGCCGAGATTTTTCGCGAAGGCGCGCGCCTTCGCGGCGAAGCGGAGCTGACGATCTAGGCCATGCCGATCCGCGTCCGCCTTGACCGCCTGTTGCTGGAGCGACGCATGTCGCTCACCGAGCTCGCCGACCGGGTTGGCGTGACCATCGCCAATCTGTCGATCCTCAAGACCGGCAAGGCCCGCGCCATCCGCTTTTCCACCCTGGGAGCCCTGTGCCGCGAACTGGACTGCCAACCCGGCGACCTGGTGGTCTTCGAGCCCGGCCCGCCGGACGATCCCGACGAGGAGGGGGTGGAGGCGTGAGGGTGCGGCGTTTGGTGCCGGCCAAGATTGTTGACGCTCCCGCGCGACGGGAACAAGCTGCGAGATCCCATGAGCGCGCGAGCGGTGTGCGCTCAACCTTTTAAGGAGCGCTCGACATGAACGCCAAGGTCCTTTCCGCCGCGGTCGCCGTCGCCGTGACGGCCGCCGCCTCCGCCGTGGCCCAAACGACCATGATGGCCACCGACCAGATGGCCCAAATGGACCACAATCAGATGCAGACCCCATCGACCGTGCCGAACAATGGCCCCGGATCGCCCAGGGCCGGCGCCACGGCCACCGCGCCGGTGGTCAACAACGCCGGCTCATCGGATACGCCGCCGGACGACGCGGCGCGGGTGGAGAGTCGGGCCGGGCGCAATGAAAACGAGGCCCCATCGACCGTGCCGAACAATGGCCCCGGATCGCCCAGGGCCGGCGCCACGGCCACCGCGCCGGTCGTCGATAACGGCGGGCCGCCGCAATAAAATTTCGCCGTCCGACGGCCCAATCTAGGCCGTTCCGGGTCACCGATCGCCGACCGCCGTCTTCTGCATCCCGACCAGGGTCGCGATGCCGTGCCGCGCCAGTCCGAACAGGGCCTCGAATTCGCCCTGGGTAAAGCCGCGCTTTTCGCCGGTGGCCTGGATTTCGACGATGTCGCCGGCCCCGGTGAGGACGAAGTTGGCGTCGGCCTCGGCGTTGCTGTCCTCTTCGTAGTCGAGGTCGAGAACCGGGGTCCCCTGGAAAAGGCCGCAGGACACCGCCGCCACGTGGTCCAGGATCGGTTCGCGGGCGATCACGCCCTCCTCCACAAGGTGGCGGGTGGCAAGCTTGAGGGCGACCCAGGCGCCGGTGATGGCGGCGGTGCGGGTGCCGCCGTCGGCCTGGACGACGTCGCAGTCCAGGGTGATCTGCCGCTCGCCCAGGGCCTTGAGGTCGATGACCGCGCGCATCGAGCGACCGACCAGGCGCTGGATCTCCTGGGTGCGCCCCGACTGCTTTCCCTGCGCCGCCTCGCGGCGGCCGCGGGTGTGGGTGGACCGGGGGAGCATGCCGTATTCGGCGGTGACCCAGCCTTGGCCGCGGCCGCGCAGGAACGGCGGCACGCCCTCTTCGAGGCTGGCGGTGACCAGCACCTTGGTGTGGCCAAAGGACACCAGGCAGGAGCCTTCCGCGTAGCGGTTGACGGCGGTCTCCAGGGTGACGGCGCGCAGGGCGTCGGACGCCCGCTCGGAAGGTCGCATGACCAGGATACTCCGGGATCGTGGCGCCGCTTGCGCGCCGCGAGGCCGCGCTTATCCTGCAATTGCAACGGATCGTCCATGACCAACCCTCTCGTCGGCCAGATTCCCCCCCGCGGCGCCAGTCTGGCCGAGCTGGACACCCGCGCCCGCGATATCTTCCGGCGGATCGTCGAGACCTATCTGGAGACCGGCGATCCGGTGGGATCGCGCACCATCTCGCGCGGCGGGGTGCATCTGTCACCCGCCTCGATCCGCAACACCATGCAGGACCTGACCGAGCTTGGCCTGCTGGGCGCGCCGCACATCAGCGCCGGCCGCCTGCCCACCCACGCCGGCCTGCGCCTGTTCGTGGACGGCCTGCTGGAAGTGGGCGACATCGCCGAGGGCGACCGGCGCAGCATCGAGGCGAGGCTGTCGGCTCACGGCCGCTCGTTCGACGAGGCGCTGAACGAGGCCACCTCCATCCTCTCGGGGCTGGCCGGGGGGGCCGGGGTGGTGGTAACCCCGGTGCGCGACGCCGGGGTCAAGCATGTGGAGTTCGTGGCCCTGGGCCCCGACCAGGCGCTGGCGATCATGGTGTTCGACGACGGCTCGGTGGAAAATCGGCTGATGCGGCGCGCCGCCGGAATCACCCCGGCCGCCCTGCGCGAGGCCTCCAATTTCCTCAACGGCCGCCTGCGCGGCAAGACCCTGGTGGAAACCAAGCTCGACATCGCCGGCGAGTTGAACCGGGCGCGGCGCGAACTCGACGCGGCGGCGGCGAGGCTGATCGAGGACGGGCTGGCGGCGTGGAGCGGCGGCGAGGGGGTCGAGCGGGCCCTGATCGTGCGCGGCCGCGCCAATCTGCTGGGTGATCCGGGCGCCCTCGCCGACCTCGACCGGGTGCGCATGTTGTTCGACGATCTGGAACAGAAAGAGCAGTTGATCGGTTTGCTCGACGATGTGCGCGAGGCGCAGGGCGTGCGAATTTTCATCGGCGCCGAGACGCGCCTGTTTTCGTTGTCGGGTTCCGCCCTGATCGCGGCGCCCTATATGTCCGGCGGGCAGAAGGTGCTGGGGGCGATCGGGGTGATCGGCCCGGCCCGCCTCAACTACGCCCGGGTGATTCCGCTGGTCGATTATACCGCCCGGGCCCTGGGCCGGATCATGGATGGATGAGCAGGTATCGATGAGCGACGAACAACCCGAGATGGATGGGCCCCCCCTCGAAGAAGACGGCGACGACGAGGCCGCCTTCGCCGCCCTGCGCGCCGAAACCGCCGCCCTGAAGGATCAGGCCCTGCGTTATGCCGCCGAGGCGGAGAACACGCGCCGCCGCGCCGAGCGCGAGATCAACGACGCCCGCGCCTACGCCATCCAGAGCTTCGCCCGCGACCTCCTGGGCGTGGCCGACAATCTGGCCCGCGCCCTCGACCACGCGCCCAAGGACGGCGACGATCCCCTGGCCCGCAACCTGACCGTGGGCCTGGAGATGACCCAGAAGGCGCTTGGCGCGGCGTTCGAGCGCAATGGCCTCAAGGCGATCGAACCGGCGGTCGGCGACCGCTTCGATCCCCACCAGCATCAGGCGATGATGGAACAGACCTCCGACACCGTGGCGCCCGGCGGCGTGATCCAGGTGTTGCAGACGGGCTACGACCTGTTCAGCCGCGTCGTGCGGCCGGCCATGGTGGTGGTGGCGGCCAAGGCCTCCACGGGGCCGGCGGGCGACGAGTCGGCCCCACCCGAGCCGAGGAGCGACACGGCCGCTTGAAAAACAGCCGCAAAGGCCCCTTCCTCGCGCCGACATTTCCGCTAGTCTGCCAGGTCCGTTTTCACCCGCCGCGCTCGGGGGCCTCGATCCGCGGCGGCGCCGGACTGGACTTAAAAGATGAAGCTGACGATCGAGCGAGCGGCGTTGTTGAAGGCGCTTGGGCATGTGCAGAGCGTGGTCGAGCGGCGCAACACCATCCCCATCCTCTCCAATGTCCTGATAGCGACGCGCGGCGAGGCCCTGGCCTTTTCGGCCACCGATCTGGACATGGAGATCACCGACGAAACCGAGGCCCGGATCGAGAGCCCCGGCCAGATCACCGCCCCGGCCCACACCCTCTACGAGATCGTCCGCAAGCTGCCCGAAGGGGCCGATGTCTCCTTGAGCTTCACCGGCGAGGATCCCCGCCTGCAGGTCCAGGCCGGCCGCTACCGGGTCAACCTGCCGGTTCTGCCGGCCGGCGATTTTCCGGTGATGTCGTCGGACGGCCTGTCGGCACCGATAACCGTGGCCACCGCCGACCTGATGCGCCTGATCGACAAGACCCGCTTCGCCATCTCCACCGAGGAGACTCGTTATTACCTGACCGGCATCTATCTCCACACCGTGGTCGAGGACGGCCGGCCGGTGCTGCGCGCCGTGGCCACCGACGGCCACCGCCTGGCCCTGGCCGACATGCCGGCCCCGGAAGGCTCGGCCGGCGCGCCCGGCGTCATCGTGCCGCGCAAGACCGTCCAGGAGGCGCGAAGGCTGATGGAGGACGCCGGCGA
>JBBRQW010000082.1:0-13219 GCA_038225765.1 Caulobacterales bacterium
CTCGTCGTCGTCGTCGTGGCGCATGACCGGCCGGTTGGTGGGAATCTCGGCCACGTCCATCTTGTAGATGTCGAGGAATTCCTGCGCCTCGGTGGCGGCGGTGCCGGTCATCCCCGACAGCTTGTCGTAGAGGCGGAAATAGTTCTGGATGGTCACCGAGGCCAGGGTCTGGTTCTCGGGCTGGATGTCCGCCCCCTCCTTGGCCTCGATGGCTTGGTGCAGGCCCTCGGAGAGGCGCCGCCCGGTCATCATCCGGCCGGTGAATTCGTCGATCAGCATCACCTCGCCGTCGCGCACGATGTAGTCGCGGTCGAGTTGATAGAGGACGTTGGCGCGCAGGGCCTGGTTGACGTGGTGGACCACAGAGATGTTGGCCGGGTCGTAGAGGCCAGCCGAGCCGTCGGCCAGATGGCCCGCCGCCTGAAGCGTCTCCTCGATCGTCTCGGAGCCGAATTCGGTCAGCAACGCCTGCTTCTGCTTCTCGTCGTGATCGAAGGTCAGGGGATCCTCGATCATCTGTTTCACCAGGAGATCGATGGTCCGGTAGAATTCCGAGCGGTCCTCGGTGGGCCCGGAAATGATCAGCGGCGTGCGGGCCTCGTCGATGAGGATTGAATCGACCTCGTCGACGATGGCGTAGTGGTGGCCGCGCTGGACCATCTCGGTGGCCTCGTAGACCAGGTTGTCGCGCAGATAGTCGAAGCCGAACTCGTTGTTGGTGCCGTAGGTGATGTCGGCCCCGTAGGCCCGCTGCCGCTCGCCCTGCGACAGGCCGTTGACGATCACGCCCACGCTCAGGCCGAGGAAGGTGTAGATGCGGCCCATCCATTCGGCGTCGCGGCTGGCCAGATAGTCGTTGACGGTGACCAGATGGACGCCCTTGCCGGCCAGGGCGTTCAAATAGAGCGGCAGGGTGGCGACCAGAGTCTTGCCCTCGCCGGTGCGCATCTCGGCGATGCCGCCCTTGTGCAGCACCATGGCCCCGACCAGCTGGACGTCGTAGGGCCGCTGGCCGAGGGTGCGGGTGGCCGCCTCGCGGACCACCGCGAAAGCCTCGTTCATCAGGTCTTCCAAGGTCTCGCCGGCGGCGAAGCGGGCGCGAAACTCGTCGGTCTTGGCCCGCAGCGCCTCGTCGGACAGGGCCTGCATCGCCGGCTCCAGGGCGTTGATCCTGGCCACCTTGGCGGTCATCGCCTTGACCTTGCGGTCGTTGGAGGAGCCGAAGAGCTTTTTAAGGTCGAGCATTGGGAAAGGATGGGTCCGGTTGAAGCCTGATGCGCGGGCGGCGGCGGTCACCGCGCCTTAAGGTCCAAAATGACCCGTCGCCAGCTCCAAGCAGCCGCGTTCAGCGCCGAGGTGACTTAGGGATGCGTGGGAGGGGTGTCAACGAAGCGAGAGGAAACCGGAACCCTGTTCAATGGAATCTCTTGTCTTGACCCTAGCCGACCAATTCGAGGCGGCGCTCGATGCGGTCCAATCGTTCGTTGGCGCGATCGGCCGCGAGTTGTTGCTGGGCGTCCGCCGACGCCAGATGCCCGAGGTGCTGGATGATCGACGCTTGACCGGCCTCGAGATTGGCGATCCGACCCGTCAGTTCGCCGAGCTTGTGTTCGATCCGATCCTGACCCGCCTGGAAACGCCTGAGATGTTCCAGGACGAGGCTGTTGTCGATTGCGTCGGCCATTGTCGGTCTCCGCGAAAGGCTGGCGACTACAGCCTACCACGCCTATCGGTGAAGGCCAATTTCCAGACCAGTCTGCAATCGCCGATCACGCGCTCGCCGCCGCGCTCGGGCGCGCCTTGGCCCGCTCGAACCAGGCGGCGATGGCCTTGTTGTCCGGGTTCAATGGCTGGCCGACCCCGGCCCCGAAGTCGAGGAAGCAGAAGAGCAGGATGTCGGCCAGGGTGAAGCGTTCGCCGGCGATCCAGGCGCGGCGCCCGATCAGGCCGTCCAGCCAAGTGAGCTTCTCCTGGGCGATGGCCTTGAGATCGTCGGCCGCCTGGGGAATGCAGCGCATGCGGTTCTTGAACAGGGGCAGGCCCTGGGAGAAGCGGAAGCCGTTGGCCATCGGCTCGGCGATGTTGAGGTCGATGCGCCGGGTCCACATGCGGGTCTCGGCCCGTTCCATGGGGCTTGTCCCGATGAGCGGCGGGGTCGGATGCAGTTCGTCGAGATATTCGCAGATCACGGTGACCTCGCTGAGGACGAAGCCGTCGTCCAGCTCCAGGGCGGGCATCTGGCCGGCCGGATTCTTGGCCACGTAAGGGGCCTGGCGGTTCTCGCCGGCCATCAGGTTCACCTCCTCGCGGGCGATATCCAGGCCCTTCTCGGCCATGAACATCTTGACCACCCGCGGATTGGGCCCGATCGAATTGTAGAATTTCATGGCCGGCGGCCTCCTTGCCTTGACGCGCCGCGTTTTGGCGACCATGGCGCGCTCGTCCCACGTGGCTTTGGACAGCAATCGGCATGAAAGCAAGACTGACGGTGGGGAAGTGGGGTCGCCCGGCGCTCTGCGCCGCCTGCCTGCTCACTCTGATCGCCTGCAGCCAAAAGGCCGCCACGGAGCATCCGCCGCAACCGGGCGACAAGGCCGTGGCGCGGGTGGACGGCGAGATGGTGTGGACCTCGGACGTCAAACGCGAGGCGGTCGCCCAGGGCCTGATCGGGCCGGGCGAGCCCCTCGACCCGGCCTCGCAACCGTTCCGCCAGGTCCTCGACGAAGTGGTCGACCAGAAGCTGCTGGCCGCCGAGGCCCTGCGACGGGGGCTCGAAAAGGACCCCCTCGCTGAGCGCCGCCTGGCCGCCGCCCGCGAGCGGGTTCTCGACGACATCCTGCTGGAGACCTCGGTGGGCAAGGCGGTGAACGACGCCGCCATCAACGGCCTCTACCGCGAGATGGTGAAGAACGAGACGCCGGCCGAGGAGATCCATCTGCGCCAGATCGTGCTCGGGAGCCCGGCGGAGGCGGCCCAGGTGAGGAAGCTGCTGGCCGCCGGCGGGTCGTTTGACGTTCTGGCGGCCGAGCGGTCGAAGGACGACGCGACCCGCTTCAAGGGCGGGGAACTGCCCCCCACCACCCTGGACATGCTGCCGCCGGCCTACGCCGCCGCCTTGAAGGGCGCCAAGGCCGGGGCGCTGGTGGGGCCCTTCCAGGCCGGCGCCGGCTGGGTGGTGGCGAGAGTGGACGATCGCCGCTCCGAGCCGCCTCTCGCCCTGGACGTGGCCAGGCCGCAGATCATCCGTTTCCTCACCTACGACCAGGTCAAGGATCTGATCCTCAACCTGCGCCGCCACGCCAAGGTCGAGGTGTTGGTCGCCGCCCCGCGCGCGCCCTCGACCGCCTCCACCGAGCCGGCGTCGGCGCCCGCCGCGCCCCGGGCCAAGCCGTGACCTGAACCGATCAGTCCACCGGGCTCCAGCGGGCCGCCGCTTCGATTCGCGCGCCGCCGGCGTTGGGCTTGCCGCCTTGCGGCCGGCTCACCGGATGCTGGCCGCGCGGCGCCGCGCCGCCGGCTCGTCCCCGACGCCGGCCGCGCGAGGCCGGGGCGCCGGGGCCGCGGGCGACCGGCGCCTTGTGGGGCGCCCGCTCGGGCATGGTCGTCTTCTCGACCGCCGCCAGGACGCCCAGCGAGCGGTCATTGCGACGGTCGAAGGTGGGGATGGTCTGGCGGGTCAGCTTCTGGATGTCCTTGAGCAGCGAGCGCTCGTCGTTGGAGCACAGGCTGATCGCCACCCCGGCGGCGCCGGCGCGGGCGGTGCGGCCGATCCGGTGGACGTAGGCCTCCGGGACATTGGGCAGTTCGTAGTTCACCACATGGGTCACCGCGTCCACGTCGATGCCGCGGGCGGCGATGTCGGTGGCCACCAGGGCCCGCACCGAGCCGGCCTTGAAGGCGGCCAGGGCCCGTTCGCGCTGGCCCTGCGACTTGTCGCCATGGATGGAGTCGGCGCGGATGCCGCCGGCGTCGAGATATTTGGCCACCCGGTCGGCGCCGCGCTTGGTGCGGGTGAAGACGAGGGCGCGGGCCATCCTGGCGTCCTCGAACAGCTCCGCCAGGAGCTGGCGCTTGCGGTCGGACTCCACGAACAGCAGCCGCTGTTCGACCCGAACCACGGTGGTCGCCGAGGGCGTCACCGCCGCCTGGGCCGGATTGACCAGCAGTTCGCCGGCCAGCTTGCCGATCTCCCCGGGCATGGTGGCCGAAAAGAACAGGTTCTGGCGCACCTTGGGCAAGGTGGCGACGATGCGCCGGATCGGCGGCAGGAAGCCGAGGTCGAGCATCTGGTCGGCTTCGTCGAGGACGAACACCTCGACGGCGGCGAGATTGGCCACCTTTTCGTTGATGTGGTCGATCAGGCGGCCAGGCGTCGCCACCAGGATATCGACGCCGGCGGCAAGGGCGCGCACCTGCGGCCCGTATTTCACCCCGCCGAAGACCACGGCCACCGAAAGGTTCAGGTGGCGGCCATAGGCGCGGAAACTGTCGGCGATCTGGCTGGCCAGTTCGCGGGTGGGGCTCAGCACCAGCACCCGGCAGCCGCGACGTGGGGCGGGCTTCGGCTCGGCGGCCAGGCGATGGAGGATCGGCAGGGCGAAGGCGGCGGTCTTGCCGGTGCCGGTCTGGGCGATGCCCAGGAGGTCGCGGCCGGCCAGGACGGTGGGAATGGCCAGGGCCTGGATCGGGGTGGGCTCGGTGTAGCCCTTGTCGGCCAGCGCCTTGAGCAGGGGCTCGGCGAGGCCGAGATCGTTGAAATGAGTCACGGTATTTTCGTCTTTCACATGCGCCAAGGGCGAGCGCTCACGTCCCGTGAGTCTCGCCTTCAAGCGACTTCAATTCTGGGGAGCGCCCCGCGTGGCCGGGCGATCGGTTATGTCTCTATGGCGCTCGACAGGCTGGAACACAGTTGGAAGTGTTCCTCACGCGGCTGGAGCGCCGATAACGCTCCCAATCGGTGGGATCGTGGCCCGCACATCGCTGTTGCGGCGCACAATGTCAAGAGAAGGCGCCTTTTCTCGCCATCGACCGCGCGGTATTCGCCACACCTCTTCGAGGGGGGGCGGGGCATACAATGGTCGAGACTCTCATCGTCGCCGCCTGCGCCCTGATCGATATCGACGGGAGGGTCCTGATCGGCCGACGCCCCGAGGGCAAGCCACTGGCCGGCCTGTGGGAATTTCCCGGCGGCAAGGTGGAGGCGGGGGAGACTCCGGAAGCCTGCCTGATCCGCGAGCTCGCCGAGGAACTGGGAATCGAGGTGACCCACGCCTGCCTGGCCCCGTTCGTCTTCGCCAGCCACGCCTACCCGACGTTTCACCTTCTGATGCCGCTCTTTCTGTGCCGGCGGTGGGACGGATTCGTCGTCGCGCGCGAGCATGCCGAACTGGCCTGGGCCAAGCCGGACAAGCTCGCCGACTTTCCCATGCCGCCGGCCGACGCGCCGCTGGTGGCGTGGCTGCGCGATTTTCTCTAGGGCTTGGCCGCCTCTCCCGCCGGCCGCTCGATCTGGCCCAGGGCGTCGGCCAACCTCATCTTGGCCGAACCTGGCTTCAGCGGCTTTTGCTGGGCGGGATGGGGCGCCCAGCCGGTCAGGGTGACGATCTCGAAGGTCGCGGCGATGCGCCCACCCGCGCCGAACCGTTGAACGTAGATCTCACCGGCCCGCGCCAGGATGGCGCGGGTCAGGCCAGCGATCGGGCGCTCCATCAGAACGCTGGTCTCGCCCATGGCGCGCAGATCGGCGATCAGCCCAAGGGGGTGGTCGTAACGCACCGTCAGGCGATCCACGTCCACCACCGGCAGGGCGAATCCCGCCCGCTGCAGCAGGCCGCCCATGTCGCCGGCGTCGGCGAACGGCGAGACGCGCGGGCCCGCCCCGCCGGAAAGGTCGATCTCGGCTTCCAGAAGGGCCTGGCGAAGTTCGGTCAGGGTGGCGCCCCCGAACAGCGAGGCCAGGAACAGTCCATCCGGCTTCAAGGCCCGGCGAATCTGGATCAGCGTCCCGACCAGATCGTTGACCCAATGCAGGGCGAGCGTCGAGACGATCAGGTCCACGCCGGCCTCCTTGATCGGCAGCCGTTCCTCGTCGGCGACCGTCCGCGCCCCGGGCCGGCCGGCAAGCATCGCTTCCGAAAGGTCTGTCTGGACCAGAAAATCCACCTTGGCCGCCGCCCCGCTAGCCGCCAGGGCCCGGGCGAAGGCGCCGCGCCGGGCGCCCAGATCCACCGCCACGGGAAAGCGCCGGTTGACGGCTTCCAGGCGGCTCACGAGATCCTCGGCCGCCGGCGCCTCGAGGAAATCGGCCTTGCCGGGGCCGCGCGCCGCGCGGGTCAGCCGCAGGCGATGCAGGTCGCGATCGAAGAGGCGGGGCGGGGCGGTCATGGAAGACCGCCGAGAGCTACCGCACCCGGCGAGCCTGTGCAAAACTGGCCGATCCTGGAAGGGAAGGGCGAGACGTGGGTCCAATCTCGGCGCCGTGGATTTCCGGCTCGCGGATACGCGGCGCGGTCGGCCGCGCGGTCGATCTGCTGCTGCCGCCCAGGGCCCTGGACGAGGCGACCCGGGGATCGGCCGTCCAGTCGGCGGGCCTCACGGCTGATTCCTGGGCTCGCATCGCCTTCATCGAGGCGCCGTTCTGCGACGGCTGCGGAGCGCCGTTCGAATACGACATGGGGCCTCAAGCCCGTTGCGCCGCCTGCCAGGGACGTTCGCCGGCGTTCGACCGTGGCCGCGCCGCCTGCCTCTATGACGCCCACTCCCGCGATCTGATCCTGAAACTGAAGCATGCCGACCGCACCGACCTTTGCGGCCTCTTCGCCCGCTGGATCGCGCGCGCGGCCGCCGATATTCTGCCGGGCCTCGACGCCGTGGTTCCCGTGCCGCTCCATCGCTGGCGGCTTCTGCATCGCCGCTTCAACCAGGCCGCCGAGATTGCTCGGCCGCTGGCCCGCCAGTCGGGGCTCGCCTATTGGCCCGACGCCCTGACGCGGGCCCGGCCCACCCAGAGCCAGGGCGGCAAGTCGGGATCGGGGCGACGGCGCAACGTGGCCGGGGCCTTCAGGGTCGCGCCGGCCTGGCGAGGCCGGATCGAGGGGCGCCGGCTGCTGTTGATCGGCGACGTGTTGACCACCGGCGCCACCGTGGAAGGCTGCGCGCGCGCCCTGAAGAGGGCCGGCGCCGCCGGCGTGGACGTGGCGGTGATCGCGCGGGTGAAAGCCTTGGCCGGGCGCCCTATATGACCGACATAGGGGCGAGCCCCCAAGTCTGCTTGGAAACGCCGACACCCTTCATGGCCCAGGTCACCATCTACACCCGTCCGTTCTGCGGCTTCTGCGCCCGCGCCCTGGGCCTTCTGAGCGATAAGGGCGCGGGGATCACCGAGATCGAAGCCGGGTTCGATCCGGCGAGGCGGCGCGAGATGATCGCCCGGGCGGGGTCCAGCACGTTTCCGCAGATTTTCGTCGGCGAGCGGCACATCGGCGGTTGCGACGAACTTCTCGAACTCGAGCGCCAGGGCGAGCTCGACGGCCTGCTGGCCGGGTGATGCTCAAGGTCGCCCTCATCCAGCTTCGCACCCCCGCCTCCCAGGGCGCGGCCCTGCGCCAGGCCGAACCTCTGGTGCGGCGGGCGGCGGCGGCCGGGGCGGCGCTGATCGTCACTCCCGAGGCGAGCAACATCGTGCAGCGCGATCGCGCCCGCCTGGCCGCCGCCCTGGCACCGGCGGGCGAGGACGAAGCGGTGCTGGGTTACCGCGCCTTGGCCGCCGAACTGGGCGCGTGGCTGCTGATCGGTTCGGCCCTGGTGCGGCGGGGGGACGGCAAGGCCGCCAACCGCTCCATGCTGGTCGATCCCGCCGGCGCGGTCGCCGCCAGCTACGACAAGCTGCATATGTTCGACGTCGACCTGCCGAACGGCGAGCGCTACCGGGAATCGGACGCCTACGCGCCGGGCGACCGGGCCGTCGTGGCGACGGCGGCGGGGGCCACGCTGGGCCTCACCATCTGTTACGACGTGCGGTTCCCGGCCCTCTACGCGGCGCTGGCCCGGGCGGGCGCGCAGATCCTGACCGTGCCGGCGGCGTTCACCCGGCCGACCGGCGCGGCGCACTGGGAGGTGCTGCTTCGCGCCCGGGCCATCGAGACGGGCGCCTTTGTGCTCGCCGCGGCGCAGGGCGGAACGCACGAGGGAGGGATGGCGACCTGGGGACGATCGATGGTGGTGACCCCCTGGGGAGAAATCCTGGCGCTGGCCGACCACGACGAGCCTTGCGTTCTGACGGCCGAACTCGATCTGGCTCTGGTGGACAAGGCCCGCGCGGCCATACCGGCGCTGACCAACGCGCGCCCGTTCACCGGCCCATGATCCGCTACGCCCTGCTCTGCGAACACGGCCACGATTTCGAAGGCTGGTTGGGCGCCTCCGCCGATTTCGACGATCAGGCGGCGCGCGGACTGCTCGCCTGCCCGATCTGCGCCTCTTCGGCGGTGCGCAAGCAGATCATGGCCCCGGCCCTGGTCGGCGCGGGACGGCGCGACGCCCGTGAGGCGCCGGCCGGCCGGCGGGCCATGATGATGGAGGCCATGGGCCAGGTCCGCCGCCATGTGGAGGCGACCTTCGACTATGTCGGCGACAGCTTCGCCGCCGAGGCGCGGTCTATCCACGAAGGCAAGGCGGAGGAGCGCGGCATCTACGGCGAGGCCTCGCCCGCCGAGGTCAAGGCCCTGGTCGCCGACGGCGTCCAGGTCTCGCCCCTGCCGCCCGAGGCGCCCAAGAAATCGCAGATCAACTAGGACCCGCGATCGGCCGCCCCGGCCCCGGAGGGGCTATTTGAAGACATATCTCAGCTCCGCGCCCACCCCGTCACTCGAGCGTTCGCGGAAGAAGTCCAGAGCCGGGTCGGCGAAGACCTCATTGGTCCGGTCCTGGAAGGTGTGGTGGTAGTTGACCGAGCCCACCAGGCGGTTGGGGATGAAATGATAGTTCAGCGCCACGTTGACGGTCTGATAGTCGCCGAGCTTGGCGATGTGCTCCACGCCGGCCGCGCTGACCACCCGCGGGCTTCCGTTGAAGTTGTAGTCGGCCCCGACGTTGGCCGACAGGCGGTCGGTGAACCGGGCTTGTGTCTGGATTCCCACCGAGGGAACCCAATAGGCGTTGGTGGCGTTCGCGCCGCCGACATTGGGATTGTCGGTCGTGCTGTCGCCGAAATACTTATCGAAGAACACGCCGCGAACGGTGAAGAACCGGGTTTCCCGCCCCAGGCCCACGCCAAGATCCACCTCGGAGCCGCCGCGGGCGATGGTTCCATCCCGAGTCTGGGTGGCGTTTCTGGATTCGAAGGCGTCCGGCGAATACTCGCCCATGATATCCAGGCTCACCGGATGATTGTGCTGGTCGAGCAGGCGATAGGTCGCGCCCAGGCTCGGATTCTCCCAACCGCTCTGATTGGTCGTGGTCGTCCCGTTGGCGGAAGTCACGCGGTTTTGGTCGGAAAAGCCATAGCCGATGCCGAGGTTCAAGGAGAGGGCGTCGGTCACGCCATAGGCGAAGCTCTGACGAACGATATTGCCCGTGTGGCGCGTGGTCGCCGCGCGGTCCCCGCCGGGGTCGGAGATGTCGCCGTCGCCTCTCTCATACCCATAGCTGGTGTCGCCGACGAACTGTCCCTGCGGCGGCAGATAGGTGGGGTCGCTCAGGATGCGGTCGCCGGTGGGCGTGAAGTCCTGGGCCTGAGCGTAAAGGGGGATCGCGATGGCGGCAGCGACGGACATATACATAATACCGCGCAGGGTCATTAGAGTTACTCCTAGATCAACAGCTACGATCCCCGCAATTGCCGTGAAATACGCCGTTAGAATGTCCGCCAAAGCCAAGATTCGGCCAAGATCGCGCGTTTCCCGGTGCGAAACCTCAAGGTCGCGGCGAAACGGCATCCGCTGTTGTAGTTTTACAACTTCCGGCGAACCCGATCGCCGGCGCGCCGAAGTCAGGGCGAAAGCCGGCCGATCGTCATCAAATAGTTGACCCGTGCGCCTGTCGATCGCGACCATCGCCCGGTGAGCGGATTGTAGGCGACGCCGAACGGGCCTTCGATCGTGTGACCTTCGCCGGCCAGATGACCGCGCATCTCCTCGGGCGTGATGAACTTGCGCCATTGGTGCGTGCCGACGGGAAGCCAGCGGAGCAGGTATTCCGCGCCGATCTTGGCCAGGGCCAGCGCTTCGAGGGTGCGGTTCAAGGTGGCGACGATCATCAGTCCGCCCGGCGCCAACAGCCGCGCGCCGTCGCGCAGGAAGGCGCCGGGATCGGCGACATGTTCGACCACTTCCATGTTGAGGATGAGGTCGAACGGCGGCTCGCCGGCCGCCAGCAGCGCCTCGACGGTGGCGACTCGATAGTCGATGTTCAGCCCGCCCTCGGCGGCGTGGGCGCCGGCGACGGCGATGTTTCGCTCCGAGGCGTCGGCGCCGACGACGCTGAAACCCAGGCGCGCCATGGGCTCGCACAGCAGGCCGCCGCCGCATCCGATATCGAGAAGGCGCAGCCCCTCGAACGGCGCCCGACTCTTGGGGTCGCTCCCGAACCGCGTCAGAGCCTGTTCGCGGATAAAGGCCAGGCGGGCCGGATTGAACCGGTGCAGGGGCGCGAACTTGCCCCGCGGGTCCCACCACTGCGCGGCGATGGCGGAGAACCGCGCCACCTCGGCGGGATCGATGCTGGAGGAGGGGAGGGGGACGACCGTCATGTCGGCTTCATACCCCGTGGCGGCCTGCTTGTCCCGGCGCCATGGCGTCGCTAGAACCCGCCCTTCTCGCGCGGGAGGACGGCGAACTTTGTCTCGGCTGGTGATGAAGTTCGGCGGCACTTCGGTGGCCGACCTGGAGCGCATCCGCCGCGTCGCCGCCCTGGTGGCGGCCGAAGTGGCCGCCGGCGGGCGCGTGGCCGTGGTGGTCTCGGCGATGGCCGGCAAGACCAACGAACTGGTGGCCTGGACGGACGGCGCCGGCGCGGCGGCGGCCGGTATCGAGGCCTCCGACGACGAATACGACGCCGTGGTGGCGTCGGGCGAGCAGGTCACCGCCGGCCTTCTGGCCATGACCTTGCGCAACCTGGGGCTCGCCGCCCGCTCGTGGATGGGCTGGCAGATTCCCATCGTCACCGACGGCGCGCACGGCCGGGCCCGCATCGACGATATTTCGCCCGACAGGCTGGCCGCCGCGCTGGACGCCGGCGAAATCGCCGTCGTCGCCGGCTTCCAGGGCGTGACCCGCGAAGGAAGGTTGGCCACCCTGGGTCGCGGCGGGTCCGACACCACGGCGGTCGCCATCGCGGCGGCCTTGAAAGCGATCCGCTGCGACATCTACACCGACGTCGATGGCGTCTACACCACCGACCCGCGCATCGAATCCAAGGCGCGGCGGCTGGTCGCGATCAGCTATGAGGAAATGCTGGAAATGGCGTCCGTGGGCGCGAAAGTGCTGCATACCCGCGCGGTGGAGTTGGCCATGGCTCACGGCGTGCCGGTACGCGTACTCTCGAGCTTCGTCGCCGCGGGCCCGGCGCGAGACCAGGGCACCATCGTCTGCGACGAGGAGGAGATCGTGGAAAAACGAATTGTCAGCGGCGTGGCCTACAGCCGCGACGAAGCCAAGATCAGCCTGTTCGGCCTGCCCGACCACCCTGGCGTGTCGTCGGAAATCTTCGGCCGCCTGGCCGACGCCAACGTCAACGTCGATATGATCGTTCAGAGCCACGCCCGCGGCGAGGGGGCCGCCAACATGGAGTTCACGGTGAGCAAGCGCGACGCCGCGCGGGCCGTGGACGTCGTCCGCGCGGCGCGGGAGGCCATCGGCTTTCAGGATCTGGCGGTGAACGAGGACGTGGCCAAGGTGTCGGTGATCGGCGTGGGCATGCGCAGCCACGCCGGCGTGGCCAAGACGATGTTCGGCGCCTTGGCGGAAAAGGGCGTCAACATCCAGGTGATCGCGACGTCCGAAATTAAGATCAGTGTGCTGATCGACGCCGCCTACACCGAGCTGGCGGTGCGGGCGCTGCACGCCGCCTACGGATTGGACCAACTCTAGAGCCTGTCCCGATCGGGGTTGAAACAACCCGATCGGGTGAACAGGCTCTATCCTAAGCGCTTGAGCGCTTTCCGATCGCAAAACCAGATCCCACTTTTGCGCCAAGCGCTCTGGCGGTCGGACGCGCGGGGTGCAAAACCTGCTATAGGCCCGCCAATTCGACCGAAAGGGAGCGGCGCTCGAAACCCATGCTCACGTCCGGCCTCGCCATTCGCGGACCGCGCAGCCTGCTTCGGCAGATTCGCGAGGCCATGGCGGGCCACGCGCCGACGCAGGCCAAGCTTGGCACGGTCGTGCGCACCATCGCCGTCTCCATGGTTGCCGAGGTGTGTTCCATCTATCTACGCCGCGCCTCCGGCGAGATGGAGCTGTTCGCCACCGAGGGCCTCGATCCCGGCGCCATCCACGTCACCCGGTTGAAGCAGGGCGAGGGCCTGGTGGGCGAGATCATGCGCGCCGGCCGGCCGCTCAACCTTTCCGACGCCCCCGGCCATCCCGCCTTTTCCTATCGCCCGGAAACCGGCGAGGACCCCTTCCACGCCTTCCTCGGGGTTCCGCTGCTCAGGGGCGGGCGAGCGATCGGCGTGCTGGTGGTGCAGAACCGCACCAGCCGCATCTACGGCGAGGACGAGGTCGAGGATCTGCAGATCATCGCCATGGTCCTGGCCGAAATGGTGGCGGCCGGCGACCTGCTGTCGCGGGAGGAACTCAAGGACGTCGAGATCGCGCCGCACCGGCCCGAGCGCCTCAAGGGCGCGAAGTTCGCCGACGGCCTGGCCTTCGGCGTGGCGGTTCTGCATGAGGCGCCGGTGGCGGTCGGGCGCCTGCTCTCCGACGATGTCGCCGCCGAGGAAATCCGCCTCGCCGCCGCCATCGCCGGCCTGCAAGCCCAGATCGACGCCATGCTCGAGGGCCACGAGGGCATTTTGGGCCCTTCCTACGACGTTCTCGAGACCTACAAGATGCTGGCCCACAGCCGCAGTTGGAACCATTCGCTGCAGGAGGCGGTGCATTCGGGCCTCACCGCCGAGGCGGCGGTGGAGCGGGTGCGTTCCGAGCACCGGGCGGGCCTGGGCCAGGCGCGCGATCCCTATCTTCGCGAGCGGGTCCACGACCTCGAGGATCTCAACGAC
>JBBRQW010000083.1:0-13071 GCA_038225765.1 Caulobacterales bacterium
ACCAGGGGGCGCTGGTTGATGCAGGTGTTCTGGTTGGAACGCTGGAATTTCGACAGCCGATAGATGTCGACGCCTGGCTTGGTGGGGTCGGTTTCTTCCGTGGCGCGGATGACGATTCGGGTGCCGTCGATCTGCTCGACCACGCCGGGGCGCCGCGCGATCACCACGGCGCCGGAGTCGCGGGCGACCACGTCCTCCATGCCGGTGCCGACCAGCGGCGCGTCCGACTGGATGAGCGGCACCGCCTGACGCTGCATGTTCGAGCCCATCAAGGCCCGGTTGGCGTCGTCGTTTTCCAGGAAGGGAATGAGGGCGGCGGCCACCGACACCACCTGCTTGGGGCTGACGTCCATCAGATCGACCTGATCCTTGGCCAGCAGGGACGGCTCGCCGTTGACCCGGCCGGGCACCAGATCGTCGACGATCTCGCCGTTCTTCAAGGCGATATTGGCCTGGGCGATGACGTGCTTGGCCTCCTCCATGGCCGACATGTAGACCACCTCGTCGGTGATCTTGCCGTCCTTCACCCGCCGATAGGGGCTTTCGATGAAGCCGTATTTGTTGACCACCGCGTGGGTGGCCAGCGAATTGATCAGGCCGATGTTGGGCCCTTCGGGCGTTTCGATGGGGCAGATGCGTCCGTAGTGGGTGGGGTGCACGTCGCGCACCTCGAAGCCGGCCCGCTCGCGGGTCAGGCCGCCGGGGCCAAGGGCCGAGAGACGGCGCTTGTGGGTGATTTCCGACAGCGGATTGGTCTGGTCCATGAACTGGGAAAGCTGCGAGGAGCCGAAGAACTCCCGCACCGAGGCCGCCGCCGGCTTGGCGTTGATCAGGTCGTGCGGCATGACGGTGTCGATATCGACGCTCGACATGCGCTCCTTGATCGCCCGCTCCATGCGCAGCAGCCCGACCCGGTACTGGTTCTCCAGCAGTTCGCCCACCGACCGCACGCGGCGGTTGCCGAGGTTGTCGATGTCGTCGATCTCGCCGCGCCCGTCGCGCAGGCCGACCAGGGTTTTCAGAACCTCCAGCACGTCTTCCTTGCGAATGACCCGCACGTCGTCGGGGCAGTCGAGTTCGAGGCGGATATTCATCTTCACCCGGCCCACCGAGGAGAGATCGTAGCGGTCCTGGTCGAAGAACAGCGATTTGAACATCGCCTCGGCCGCTTCGATGGTCGGCGGCTCGCCCGGCCGCATGACCCGGTAGATATCGAACAGGGCGTCCTCGCGGATCGCGTTCTTGTCCACCCGCAGGGTGTTGCGGATATAGGCGCCCACGGTGACGTGATCGATGTCGAGCACGTCGATGGTGGTGAAACCCTGTTCCTCCAGGGCGGCGATGGACTCGACGTCCAGCTCGTCGCCGGCCTCGGCGTAGATTTCGCCGGTGGCCGCATTGACCTCGTCGCGGGCGAGATAGCGGCCGACCAAGGCTTCGGGCGACAGCAGCAGGGTTTTGAGGCCGCCGTCGGCCAGGCGCTTGGCGTGACGAGCGGAAATCTTCACGCCGGCCGGCGCCACTTCCTCGCCGGTATCGGCGTCGATGAGCGGAAACTCAGGTTTTACGCCCCGCCACCGCTCCGGCTTGTAGGGCGTGGCCCAGCCCCCGCCGTCGCGCTTCACGTAAGGAACGACATCGTAGAAGGTGGTGAGTATCTCCTCGCCGTCCATGCCCAGGGCGTAGAGGAAGGTGGTCGCCGGCAGCTTGCGGCGCCGGTCGATGCGGCAGAAAACCACATCCTTGGCGTCGAATTCGAAATCGAGCCAGGAGCCGCGATAGGGGATGATGCGGGCGGCGAACAGCAGCTTGCCCGACGAATGGGTCTTGCCCTTGTCGTGGTCGAAGAACACACCCGGCGAGCGGTGCATCTGAGAGACGATCACCCGCTCGGTGCCGTTGACGACGAAGGTGCCTTTATCCGTCATCAGGGGGATGTCGCCCATGTAGACATCCTGCTCCTTGATGTCCTTGACCGATCGGGCCTGGGTTTCCTCGTCGATTTCCCACACGATCAGGCGCAGCTTCACCTTCAGGGGCGCGGCGTAGGTCATGTCGCGCTGGATGCATTCCTCGACGTCGTATTTGGGATCCTCGAATTCGTAGGAGACGTATTCGAGCATCGCCTTCTCGTTGAAGTCCTTGATCGGGAACACCGACTTGAACACCGCCTCGATGCCCTCGTCGCGGCGCTGGCCGGGGCGGACCTCACGCTGCAGGAACTGTTCGTAGGAGGATCGCTGAACCTCGATCAGGTTCGGCATTTGCACGGCTTCGGGGATGCGGCCGAAAGACATCCGGATCCGCTTCTTGCCGGTGAACGATTGCGCCATCGTGGCTCCCTGTGGACGCGCGCCAGAGGGTTCTGGGGCGTCGGTTCGTGATCCTGCGTCCACCCTCGGATCGGACGGGCGCCGGTCAGGGGTTGAACCCTGGTCGGGGGCCGTTCGCCGGACGCTGGAATGTTCCGCGGCCCTCTAGTGGCCGCGGCGCCCCTTCGCGCAGGTCGGAGGGCGGCGGACCGCGCCTCGGGGCGTAAGACGCGCGCGCCGGCAAGCCTGACGCGCACGCACGATTGGTGTCTCTGAAATTGAGAGGAAGGCGTATCTAGGCAATCGACGCGCCGATGGAAAGGGCGCCGGCGAAAAAAACCTTCTCGCCGGCGGCCAAATGGCGCGCGTCAGGGGCGCCCCCTTACTTCACCGTGATGCTGGCCCCGGCCGCCTCGAGCTTGGCCTTGATATCGGCGGCTTCCTGCTTGGAGACGTTTTCCTTGATATTCTGGGGCGCGGCTTCGACGAGGTCCTTGGCTTCCTTCAGGCCCAGGTCGGGGCGCACGCCGCGCACTTCCTTGATGACGTTGATCTTCTTCTCGCCCGCGGCGGTGAGGACGACGGTGAATTCGATCTGCTCCTCGGCGGCCTCGGCCGGGCCGGCGGCGGCGGGGCCGGCGGCGGCCATGGCCACCGGCGCGGCGGCCGAGACCCCCCACTTGTCTTCCAGGAGCTTGGAAAGCTCGGAGGCTTCCAGCACCGTCAGGGCGGAGAGGTCATCGACCAGTTTTTCGAGTTTCGACATGGGGATTGGTCCTTTGGGTAAAGAAGGGCGATTGAGGGGGCGCGACCTTAAGCGGCGTCCTTGACGGCGTGGGCGTTCATCAGCCGGGCGAGCCCCGCGCCGGGCGCCTGGAGAACGGCGGCGATCTTGGTGGCCGGCGCCTGCAGCAGGCCCACCAGACGGCCGCGGATCTGATCGAGAGAGGGCAGCTTGGCCAGGGCGGCGATGCTCGCCCTGTCCAGCACCTGATCGCCCATCAGGCCGCCGACGATGGTGAATTTCTCATTGTCCTTGGCGTAGGCAGTGGCCACCTTGGCGGCGCTGACCGCGTCCGGCCCATAGGCGATGGCGACCGGCCCCTGGAAGAGCGCGTGCGCCCCCTCCCCGGCCCCGTTCAGCGCTTTCTGCGCCAGGCGGTTCTTGACCACCTTGAGCGTGGCCCCTTCCGAGCGGAGCCGATGGCGCAGATCGGTCATCTCGGCGACCGTAAGGCCCAGATAGTGGGTCACCACGACCGCCCCGGCGCCGGCGAACACGCCCTTGAGCGTCTCGATGGACTCCGACTTCTGGGCGCGTTCCATGGCGGTCTCCTGCACATCGACAATCCCCGCGCGGCGGGTGGCGCGCGCGGCTAAAATAGCTCTGTCCCGAAAGGATGCTTCCAGCCGCGCCGCCCGTGTGGACCGGCGCCTGGCTTGTCGAAGCTCCCCATCTCCCCGCGGCGAAGTGATTAAGCCTGAATGGCCCGCGGTTCTCGGACAGGATCGGCGAGGGGCGAGCCCCAGCCGGACGCGGCGCTTTACAGGAGGGTTGGCGGGAAATCAACCGCGATGTCGACCTGGCGGAGCGCTCACGGTCTCTTCACGCAACGATCCGCCCGTGAGCGGCTGGAGCAAGCTCTCTTCGGGGGCGGTCAGATGGATCCACGCCGGCCAGTCGTCCGGCCGCAGGATGACCACTTGCCGATCATGATAGGGCGCCATGTCCGGTCCCGGCCGGGTCGTCAGAAGGGTGAAGTCGGCCGCGCCGTCCGCCGCCTCCCGCCACAAGCCGGCGACGCACAGGAATGGCGCGCCGCGCAGGGTAAACCGGTGCTTGGTCTTCGGGGACCGGTCGCCGGTGAATTCGAAGAAGGCGGAAGCCGGAACGAGGCAGCGCCGCGCCCCGCCAAATCGCCGGCCTTCGCTGCGGAAATTGAACACGGACCGGCCCCCGGCCTCGTCGGCGAAAAGCCCCAGCGCATGGCGGCCAACTCGACGCCGTTGCCGGCGGCGCGGATCACCGGTGCCGCGTCGCGGATGCGGACGCTGGCGCTCTGGGGAAAATTCGCTTCGTTTTGGCCGCTCGGCAATGTCCAGTTCTGCGCCCGAATAAGATCGCTGAACGCCGGCCACCCCACGAGTTGTTCGTAGTTGTTGCACATGGGATCAACCTGGCGCGCGGCGGGCGTGAGCCGCGGACAGTTGCGAGACCACCGCGCCGATCATGCCCGTTCGACCAGGCGGCCATCCTGGAGAGCCAGCACCCGGTCCATGTGGCGGGCCATGTCGAGATTGTGGGTGGCGATGAGGGCGGCGACGCCGGTCAGGCGAACGAGGTCGCGCAGGTTGTGGAACACCGCCTGGGAGGTGGCGGGGTCGAGATTGCCGGTGGGCTCGTCGGCGAGGAGGAGGCGCGGGGCGTTGGTCAACGCGCGGGCGACGGCGACCCGTTGCTGCTCGCCTCCCGAGAGTTGCGCCGGTCGATGGTGCAGGCGGTCGGTAAGACCAAGCTGACCAAGCAGCGCCGCGGCCCTGGCGCGCGCGTCGCGGCGGCTCTTCCCCGCCATCATCGCCGGCAGGGCGACGTTTTCGAGGGCGCTCAGCTCGGCGAGCAGGTGGTGAAACTGATAGACAAAGCCGATGAATTCCAGCCGGATGCGGGTGCGGGCGCGGTCACTCAGGGCGCCGCAGTCCTGGCCACCGATGAGGATGGCGCCGGCGGTGGGGTGTTCGAGCAGGCCCGCGGCATGCAGCAGGGACGATTTCCCCGATCCCGATGGGCCGACCAGGCCGACGATCTCGCCGGCGGCCACGGTCAGATCGACCCCCTTTAGAACCTCCAGGGTCTTTTCGCCGGTGACGTAGGTGCGCTTCAGGCCTCTGACGGCGAGGACCGGTTTACTCATAGCGAAGCGCCTCGACCGGATCGAGGCGGGAGGCCCTGGCCGCCGGCAGCAGGGTGAAGACGAACGACGCGCCCAAGGCCCAGGCCAGGACCAGAGCCACTTCGCGCCAATCGATCCTCTGCGGCACGTGGGCGAGGAAATAGACGTCCGAATTGAACACCTGGGCGCCGGTCAGCCACTCTACGAAGCCCTGGATGGCTCCGATGTTGAGACAGAACAGCAGGCCGAAAATCAGGCCGGTGAGGGTGCCGAGCAGGCCGAGGATTGCCCCGGCCATGAAGAAGATTCTCAGGATCGCCCCCTGCCCCGCCCCCATTGTCCGCAGGATGGCGATGTCGCGGCCCTTGTTCTTCACCAGCATGACCAGGCCGGAAATGATGTTGAGGGCGGCCAGGGCGACGATGAACATGAAGATGAACAGCATGACGTTATGCTCGACCTTCAGGGCGCCGAAATAGGCCTGGTTCTTCTGCGTCCAGTCGGTGACCACCGCGCCTGGCCCCGAGGCGGCGGTCAGCGCGCCTTTCAGCGCCGGCGCCTTGTCCGGATCGGTGAGCTTGACCTCGATGAAGTCCACGGCGGCGTCGCGGCCGAAGAAAAGCTGCGCCTGGCTAAGCGGCATATAGATGTAGGTCTGGTCGTATTCGCTCATGCCCACCGAGAAGAGGCCGGCGACGGTGTAGGTCTTGCTGGTCGGCAAGGTGCCGAACACCGTGGCGGCGCCGGTGGGCGCGATGATCGAGATCGGATCGCCCGCCCCGATGCCGAGGCCTTCGGCGAGCTTCTGACCGACCAGCACCTTGTCGCCGCCGTCCTCGCCCTGGCCGAAACCGGACGCCGATCCGGTCTTGATATTGCCGGCGACGATGCGGGTGGCGGCAAGATCGGCCGGCGCGATGCCGCGCACCACCGCGCCCGCCGCCGAGGCGGGCCCCTGCACCAAAGCCTGCGATTCCACCACCGGCAGCGCCTGGATGACGCCCGGCACGGCGCGGATGCGCGCCACCATCGCCGCCCGGCCGGCGGTGTCCATGGCCCCGCCGACCACATAGGCGTGGCCGTTGAAGCCGAGGATCTTGCCGGTGAGCTCGGTGCGAAAGCCGTTCATGATCGACATGGTGATGATCAGCGCCGCCACCGCCAGGGCGATGGCGGTGAACGAAATCACCGAGATCAGCGCCACCCCGCCGTGCGAGCGCTTGGTGAGCAGATAGCGGACGGCCAGGGTGCGCTCCCACGCGCTGAACGGGCGGGCGGGGGTCATGGGGTGCGAGCGACCGCGACGTCGTTCACCCGCGGATCGCCTTCAGGGCGTCATCCAGCGGCAGCGTGCGCCGCTCGCCGGTGGCCCGGCGCTTCAGCTCGACCGTCCCCTCGGCCACGCCGCGCGGCCCGACGATGAGCTGCCAGGGCAGGCCGATCAGGTCCATGGCCGCGAACTTGCCGCCCGGCCGCTCGTCGGTGTCGTCGAGCAGCGGCTCCCTGCCGGCGGCGGTGAGCGCCGCATAGGCGGTCTCGCACACCGCATCGACGGAGGCCTCGCCGGGGCGCAAGTTGACGACGCCGACCCCGAACGGGGCCACGGCGTCCGGCCAGACGATGCCGGCTTCGTCGTGGCTGGCCTCGACGATCGCCCCGACCAGGCGCGAGACGCCGACCCCGTAGCTACCCATCTGAACCGGCGTGTCCGACCCGTCGGGCCCCTGCACCGTCGCCTTCATGGGCCTGGAATATTTGTCGCCGAAAAAGAAGGTCTGGCCGACCTCGATCCCGCGCGCCGACAGCCGGTCGGCGGGCGCCGTCTCGCGCTCGTAGCGCGCCTGATCGTGGACGTCCTCGGTGGCGGCGTAGAGGCGCGTCCATTCATCGACGATGGGGGTCAGGTCGGCGCGATAGTCGACGGTCTCGCCCGGAACGGTCAGGCCCAGCATCCGCCGATCGAGAAAGACGGCGGATTCGCCGGTGTCGGCCAGGACGATGAACTCATGGCTGAGGTCGCCGCCGATCGGCCCGCTTTCGGCCTTCATGGGAATGGCCTTGAGCCCCATGCGGGCGAAACAGCGCAGATAGGCGACGAACATCTGGTTGTAGGAGGCCCGCCCCGACGCCTCGTCGAGATCGAACGAATAGGCGTCCTTCATCAGGAACTCCCGGCCCCGCATGACACCAAAGCGGGGGCGCAGTTCGTCGCGGAATTTCCACTGGATATGGTAGAGGTTCTTGGGCAACGCCTTGTAGGAATGGACAGAGGCGCGGAAGATTTCGGTGATCATCTCCTCGTTGGTGGGCCCAAACAGCATCTCGCGCTGATGGCGGTCGGTGATGCGCAGCATCTCGGCCCCGTAGTCCTCGTAGCGGCCGCTCTCGCGCCACAGGTCGGCGAGCTGCAGGGTGGGCATGAGAAGCTCGACGGCGCCGGCGCGGTCCATCTCTTCGCGCACGATCTGTTCGACCTTCCTCAGCACCCGATGGCCGAGGGGCAGCCAGGCGTAGATGCCGGCCGCCTCCTGGCGCAGCATGCCGGCGCGCAGCATCAGCCGGTGCGAGGCGATCTTGGCCTCGGCCGGCGTCTGCTTCAGGACAGGCAGGAAATAGCGCGACAGGCGCATGGGTAGGCGACCCTTTCTGACGGCGAGGCTGGAAATAGCCTCCGCCGAGAGGCGTTGGCAACGTCGGAGCGCGGGCTTCCAGCCCGCCATTTCAAGCGCGCCTCGAGCAATCAAGGCAGATCGCCGATGAAGAGCGGGCTGGAAGCCCGCGCTTTGGACGCCCGCCCTCAGTGCGGGCCGGGAAAGCTCGGCAGTTTCACCAGATGAAAGTGCAATGTGAGCCACAATAGGGCGAAGGCGATCGCCGCCACCCAGGTGGTGGTGATGAACTTGCGCTTCAGCTTGGGATCGACCGGCGAAGCCGGATCGCCGCCGCCGGGCACCGGTATCCCCGCCTCGGCGTGGCTTTTCACCCCCAGCGGCAGGATGGCGAAGAGGGCCGTCCACCAGATGACGAGATAGATGGCGATGCCGGTTTCAATGTTCATGTCAGTGCGCCGGGGGCTCCATCAATTCCACCAACACCCCGCCCATGTCCTTGGGATGCACGAAGATAACCGGCGCCCCGTGCGCGCCGATGCGCGGCTCGCCCGTCCCCAGCACGCTCGCCCCCTTGGCGCGCAGGTCGTCGCGGGCGGCGAGGATGTCTTCGACCTCGAAGCAGACGTGGTGCTGGCCGCCGCGCGGGTTCTTGGCCAGGAAGGCGTGGAGCGGCGAGTCGGCGCCGTAAGGCTCGATCAGTTCGATTTGGGCGTTGGCCAGGTTGACGAACGACACCCACACCCCCTGTTCAGGGAGAGGCCGCCGCTCCGTGATCTCCGCCGCGCCCAGAATGTCGCGGTAGAGCTTCCACGACTCCTCGATGGACGGCGTGGCGACGCCGACGTGATTGAGTTTTCCGATCATGGGGCGGGGTTAGCACCGTTGCCCGCGGGGCGAAAGGACGGCCGAGGGGCGATCGTCGCGCCCGCTCGCCCTAAACCCGCAGCACCGTCGTCTCCACCACCGGGCGGCGCTTCCAGACGCGGAAGGCGGCTTTCTTGACGGCGCGGGACAGGGCGGCCTCGACGGCGTGGTCGTCGTCGCGCTCGTCGGCGGAGAGGCGCTTGAGGGCGGCGCGCGCTTCGCCCGCCAGATCGCTCATCGCCTCGACGAGCGGATAGTCCTCGTCGCCCGGCAGGCCGAGGGAGCGGACCAGCGGCCCCGACGCGACGCCGTTTCTTCCGTCCAGGGCGACGCTGACGGTGAGGACGCCGTTGAAGGCGGCGTGGCGGCGTTCGCGCAGGGCGTCGCCGTTCTCGGGGGTGACGACGCCGGCATCGACATAGAGCCGGCCGGCGGCGACCTCATCGACGATTTGCGCGGGGCCGGGGGCGAGGCGGACCATGTCGCCGTTACGCGGGGCGATCGTCTGGGGAACCTGCAGGTCGCGGGCCAGGGCGGCGTGTTCCAAGAGATGGCGCCGCTCGCCATGGGTGGGGACCGCGATCTCGGGCCTGGCCCACTGATACATCCGCTTCAGCTCGTCGCGGCACGGGTGGCCCGAGACGTGGATGCCCGGATGATCACGCTCGGTGTAGAGGCGCACGCCGCGGTCGGCGAGCTTGTTCTGCAGGGTGCGGATGGCGACCTCGTTGCCGGGTATGATCCGGGAGGAGAAAACGCAGGCGTCTCCCTGCCCCAGATTGACGTGCGGATGATGGCCCTCGGCGATGCGGGAGAGGGCGGCGCGTGGCTCGCCCTGGCTGCCGGTGCATAGGAAGAGCACCTTCTCCTTGGGCAGATGGCGCGCCTCTGAATCCGAAAGGAAGGGCGCGATATCGGCCAGCAGGCCCACCGAGCGGGCGGCCTGCGACATGCGGATCATCGAGCGGCCGACCAGGCACACTCGCCGGCCGTTCACCTGGGCGGCGCGGATGATGGTGTCCATGCGCGCCACGTTGGAGGCGAAACAGGCGGCCGCCACCCCGCCCTTGAGATCGCCGATCAGGGCGTTCAGGGTGGCCCGCACCTTGGCCTCCGAGCCGGCTTCGCCGTCCACGAAGACATTGGTGGAATCGCACACCATGGCCAGGATGCCCTGGTCGCCCAGGCGGCGGATGGCGCCTTCGTCGGTGGGCGCGCCGGTCAGGGGATCGGGGTCGATCTTCCAGTCGCCGGTGTGCAGGATGGTCCCCAGCGGCGTCGTGATCGCCAAGCCGTTCGGCTCGGGGATCGAATGGGTGAGGGTGATCAAGGTCAGTTCGAAGGGGCCCAATCGGATCGTCCCGTCGAGGGGAACCTCGGTGATCGGCGCTTCGCCCAGGAGGCCCGCTTCGCGCAGCTTCTCGCGCAGGAGGAAGGCGGTGAAGGGGGTGGCGTAGAGGGGCGCCTTGATGCGCGGCCACAGCCAGGCCACGGCCCCGATGTGGTCTTCGTGAGCGTGGGTGAGGACGATCCCCAATATGTCCTTGGCGTGCGCTTCGACGAAGGTGGGATCGGGGAGGATGATCTCGACCCCGGGCGTGGTCTGATCGCCGAAGGTGACGCCCAGATCGACCACGATCCATTGCCGCGCGTGCGGTGGGCCGTAGCCGTAGAGATTGAAATTCATGCCGATTTCGTTCGAGCCGCCGAGCGGCAGGAACACCAGCTCGTCTTGCGAGGTCTTGGTCATCGTTGGCCAAAATGGGGATTGCGCCGGACGATTTCGAGCAGGCCGACAATGGTCAGGTCATGGTCGAAGTGGTCGATGGCGGTGGTGGCGTGTTCGAAGAGCGAGGCGACGCCGCCGGTGCCGACCACCGTCAAGGGCGCCCCGTATTCGGCCTTCATGCGCGCGATCAGACCCTCGATCAGCGACACATAGCCCCAGTATACCCCCGATTGCATGGCCTCGACGGTATCCTTGCCAATGGCGTGCGCGGGCCTCTGGATCGCCACCCTGGGTAGGCGCGCGGCCGCCTCGTGCAGCGCCTGCATGGACAGGTTGATGCCCGGCGCGATGGCACCGCCCTCGAAGGCGCCGTCGGCGGCCACGATGTCGAAGGTGGTGGCCGTGCCGGAGTCCACCACCAACAGGGCGCCGGCGTAGGCGATGTGCGCGCCGATGGCGTTGACCAGCCGGTCGGCGCCGGCCTCCGAGGGCTTGGCGATGCGGATCTCGACGCCCAGATCGACGTTTTCGCCGACCACCATGGGTTCGACCTTGAGATAGCGACGCGCCAGATTGCGCAGGTTGAAGATCGACTGCGGCACGACGCTGGAGACGATGCAGCCGTCCACCGCGGCCATCGACAGGCCCGCCATGCCCAGAAGTTGCGCCAGCCAGACCGCGTATTCGTCGGCGGTGCGCGAGGCGTCGGTGGCGGCGCGCCACTGGGCGATCCAGCGCTCGCCGTCGTGGACGGCGAACAGCGTATTGGTGTTGCCCTGCTCGATGGCCAGCAGCATCAGGCCCCTCCGAAAAACACGTCGCCAGCGGTGATCCGCCGCACCGCTCCGGTCGCCGTTCTAAGCCTGAGCGCGCCGTCGCCGTCCAGTCCCTCGGCGACGCCGTGAACCGTCTCCGAAGCCAGGCGCGCGGTGCAAGGCCGGCCAAGGCCATGGGCTCTCGAGGTCCAGGCCCCGGCGATGGCGGCGAAGCCGGCGTGCTCCCACAGGTCGCGCCAGCGGGCGAAGGCGGGCGCCAGGACGGCCAGGGCGTCCAGGGGGGTGGGCGGCGGCGCGCGCATGTGCTCGGCGAAGGCGGTCGCCGGGCGCCCGACGGCCTTGGGCGCGGTCGCGAGATTGATCCCGACGCCTACCGCGACCCAAAACCGGCCCCCGGCCGCCTTGCCGGATTCGACCAGGACGCCGCCCGCCTTCTTGCCGTCGATCAAGGGATCGTTGGGCCATTTCAGACTGACGAGGGCCGCCGGAACGAAAGCGCCGGCCAGATCGGCCACGGCCAGGGCGGCGACGAAGGAGACCTGGGCCGCCTCGGCCGGCGGCTTTTGCGTGGCGAAAAGATAGGTGGCGGCCAGATTGCCCTCGCCCGTCTCCCAGGCCCGGCCGCGCCGCCCGCGCCCGGCGCTCTGGCGCGCCGCGACGATCCACAGGGGGCCGGCCTCGCCCGCCTCGGCCCGCCGCCGCGCCTCGGCGTTGGTGGAATCGAGTTCGTCGAAGGCGACGACCGCGGCCGCTTCCACGGCTCTAGCGCTGGGCCAGGGCGACGGCGGCGACGCGCGTCAGAGGGTCGAGGGCGGCCAGGGCGATCAGCACCACCGGAAAGGCGATCACCGCCATGACGTAGGCCACCGCGCGGGACTCCGGCGCCGGCGTGTCCGTCGGCCCCGGCGAGGGATCCAACCACATCGCCTTGACCAGGCGCAGATAGAAGAAGGCGGCGACCACGCTGCCGACCAGGGCGATCACCGCCGCCACCCCCAGGCCCGGCCCCACGCCCCAGGCGGCCCGGAAGACGTAGAATTTTCCCCAGAATTCGCCCAGCGGCGGCAGGCCCAGGGCCGAGAGGGCGAACAGGGTCATGCAGAACGCCATCACCGGCCGCTCGCGCATCAAGCCGGCGAAATCGTCCATGGTCTCCAGGGCTCGGCCTTGGCGGGTCAGGCCCGAGAGGCAGGCGAAGAAGCCGGTGACGTCGACGACGAAGAGAACCATGTACATCAACATCGACTGGATGCCGATGACGCCGCCGGCGGCCAGGCCGACCAGGGCGTAACCGATGGTGGCGATCGACGAATAGGCCCACAGCCGTTTGACATTGTTTTGCACCAGGCCGCCGAAAGCGCCGACGGCCACCGATAACAGGGCCATGGCCACGAGAATCTGGCGCCATTGATTATCGGCCCCGCCGAAGGCTTCGCTGAGGAGGCGGGCCAGGAGCACCATGGCCGCCAGTTTCGGCGCTCCGGCGAAAAAGCCCACCACCGGGGTCGCCGCGCCTTCGTAGACGTCCGGTGTCCACATATGGAACGGCGCGGCCGACAGTTTGAAGCCAAAGCCGCAGATCAGGAAGACGAGACCGGCCAGAACGCCGAGGTTGGCGTGGCCGCGAAGCGCCACGGCGATCAGGTCGAATCGCGTCGAGCCGGCGAAGCCATAGATGAGCGAGGCGCCGTAGAGCAGCAGCCCGGATGACAGGGCGCTCAAGACGAAATACTTAAGGCCCGCCTCCGAGGATTTGGCGTCGTGGCGGAGGAAGGCCGCCAGAATATAAAGCGCCAGGGATTGCAGCTCGATGGACACGTAGAGCGAAATCAGGTCGCCGGCCGAGACCATCATTCCCATGCCGAGGGCGGCCAGGATAACCAGGAC
>JBBRQW010000084.1:0-12991 GCA_038225765.1 Caulobacterales bacterium
CCGGGCCGGCTTTGGCAACAACAACATCGACACCTGCGCCCGCGTCTGCCACTCGCCCACCGGCTATGGCCTGGGCAAGACCTTCGGGACCTCGGCCGGCACCCAGGACTTCAAATCGGTCGAGAAGGCCGACGTCATCCTGCTCATCGGAGCCAATCCCACCGACGGCCATCCGGTGTTCGCCTCGCGCATGAAGCGGCGGCTGCGCGCCGGGGCGCGGCTGATCGTCGCCGATCCCCGCCGCATTGACATGGTCGAGACCCCGCACATCAGGGCTGACCATCATCTGGCCCTCAAGCCCGGAACCAACGTCGCCCTGCTCAACGCCCTGGCCCATGTGGTGGTCAGCGAAGGGCTGGTCGATGAGGCCTTCGTGCGGGAACGGTGCGACCTGGCGGGCTTCGAATCCTGGGCCCGGTTCATCGCCGAGGCGGTCAATTCGCCGGAGGCCAGCGAGGAATTCACCGGCGTTCCCGCCGCCGAGGTCCGGGCGGCGGCGCGGCTCTACGCCACGGCTTCGGCGGGGGCCATCTACTATGGCCTGGGGGTCACCGAGCACAGCCAGGGTTCGACCGCCGTGATGGCCATGGCCAACCTCGCCATGGCCACCGGCGCCATCGGCCGGGCCGGGGTGGGCGTCAATCCGCTGCGCGGCCAGAACAATGTCCAGGGCTCGTGCGACATGGGCTCCTTCCCCCACGAGTTGTCGGGCTATCGGCATGTGTCCGACGACGCGACGCGGGCCATGTTCGAGGCCTTCTGGGGTGTTCCCATCGACAGGGAGCCGGGGCTGCGCATCCCCAACATGCTCGACGAGGCGGTGGAAGGCCGCTTCAAGGCCCTCTACATCCAGGGCGAGGACATCGCCCAGTCCGACCCCGACACCCAGCACGTCACCGCCGGCCTGGCGGCCATGGAATGCGTGGTCGTCCAGGACCTCTTTCTGTGCGAGACGGCCAAATACGCCCACGTGTTCTTTCCGGGCTCGTCCTTCCTGGAAAAGGACGGCACCTTCACCAACGCCGAGCGGCGCATCAACCGGGTGCGCAAGGTCATGGAACCCCTGGCCGGCCTCGCCGACTGGGAGGTGACCCTGCGCTTCGCCGCCGCCCTCGGCTGGCCGATGGCCTACGATCATCCCTCCCAGATCATGGACGAGATCGCCGCCCTCACCCCCACCTTCGCCGGCGTCTCGTTCGCCGGGTTGGACGAACTGGGCTCGATCCAGTGGCCGTGCAACGACGCCGCCCCGACCGGCACGCCGGTGATGCACGTCGACCGCTTCGTGCGCGGCCAGGGCGCCTTCATGCTCACCGAGTTCGTGCCGACCAAGGAGCGAACGGGGCCGCGCTTCCCCCTGCTGCTCACCACCGGGCGCATCTTGAGCCAATACAACGTCGGCCAGCAGACCAGGCGGACGGCCAACAATATCTGGCACCAGGAGGATGTGTTGGAGATCCACCCCTTCGACGCCGAATCGCGGGGGGTGCTGGACGGCGACCTGGTGGCCCTGGCCAGCCGGTCGGGGGAAATCTCCCTGCGCGCCGAGATCACCGAGCGGGTGCAGCCGGGCGTCGTCTACACCACCTTCCACCACGCCACGACCGGGGCCAATGTGGTCACCACGGATTACAGCGACTGGGCCACCAACTGCCCGGAATACAAGGTGACGGCGGTCCAGGTCCGGCGCACCAACCGCCTCTCCGAGTGGCAGGAAAAGGACCGCGAGACCGGAGTCGCCTGGCGGCGGATCGACGCCGAGGCGCCCCATGCCGCCGAATGACGGGGCCGGCGAGACGCCGGGCCAAGCCGGTCCGGCCAAGCTGATCCACATGGCCAATCAGATCGCCGACAACTTCCGCATCCAGCCGCCGGCCGTCGCGATCGCCGCGGTCGCCGAGCATATCGCGCGCTACTGGACGCCGCGCATGCGCCGCGACCTCCTCGCCCACGCCGCCGCCGGCGGGGCCGGGCTCGACCCCCTGACCCTGGGCGCCCTGCGCACCATGTCCGCCCCGCCGCCGCCTTGCCAAGCCGCGGGCCCTCTGCGATAAGCCGCCCTCGATTCCGGGGGCGCCGCGCGCTCACCCGGAAGGAGCGCGGGCGTAGCTCAGTGGTAGAGCACAACCTTGCCAAGGTTGGGGTCGAGAGTTCGAATCTCTTCGCCCGCTCCAGGTTTTTCGTTAAATATCAAGCGATTAAGGGCAGCCCCAAAAGGGGTGCCCTGCTTACACTGGGTCCTCAGGGCGGTAATGTAAGCCCCCTGTAAGCAGCGGAAAGTGTGAGGCCGGATACCGCAGCGCGCTTCGGACGGACGGGAGGTCGCCGGCACCAGTGTAGCTGCGCCTCGTTGGGCCCAAGGACGACAAGGCCTGAAAACCTATGTCTCGACCTACGGTCGCCGCCTTATTCGCCAACCGGGAACAAAAACGGGCGAGATCACTCTTCGTCATAATCCCGCCGGAAGCGCTCTCCACGGGGCCGCCCGATGGTCAGTTTCGTCTCGATTTCCCAAGCGCTGCTGGTGGCGGAACACCTCAGCCTGAGCCGAGCGGCGGCGGTATTGGGCGTGAGTCAGTCGGCGGTCAGCCGACGGGTGCGGGCTCTGGAAGACAGGCTCGGCGTCTCCCTGTTCGAGCGTGACGTGACGGGGGTGAGGTTGACGCAAGCCGGCCAGCGCTTCCTCACCGGGGCGCGCTCGGCGCTCGCCGAGATTGACCACGCCGTGAAGGCGGCCGCCGGCGCGGGCCGCGGCGCCGAGGGCGCGATTCGGATCGGAATCCTCTCCTCGGTGTCGGGCGGCCGCGTGCGAGAGGTGCTCGGCGCCTATCGCGAGGCGCATCCGGCGGTAGCCATCGAGATCGTGGAGGGCTCGGCGAGCGAGCATCTGGCGAAGATCAGTGCCCGTCAGCTGGACGTGGCGGTCGTGACAGGGACGCTGCCGGCGTCGCACTGCGACGCGCTCATCGTCTGGGAGGCGCGAGTTTTTGTCGTTCTGCCGGAGCGCCATCCGCTCGCGGGACAACAGGAGGTCGGTTGGGGCGCGTTGCGGGATCAGCATTTCATCGTCAGCCGCTGCCCGCCCGGTCCCGAGATCCATGACTATATCGTCTGCCGGTTGGCCGCCCTGGGCCGCAGCCCGTCGGTGGAACGCCACAGTGTCTGCCGCGAGACCTTGATGCATCTGGTCGCCCTTCGTTTCGGCATAAGCCTTGTGAGCGAATCGGCGATCTCGACGCAGTACCCCGATGTGGTCTTTCGACCGCTGGCGACGTCGACCGACGTGCTGCCTTACAGCGCCGTCTGGTTGCCAACCAACGATAATCCGGCGCTGCGCCGGTTTCTCAGCCTGGCTCGGTCGATGTCCGCGGCGAGGATCCGGCGCCAGCCGCCGTGACGCTCGGGGCCGATCGGCGCACCTTGGCGAACGCCCTGTCGGTAGCCATGAATCGGCCCAGCATCGGCGCGATCAGTTTGGCGGGCGGGACCGCGCCGTGTCCCGCTTCACGTCCCAGCGCTTCTCCATAGGCGACCAGATCGCGATGCACGCTGGCGGGGAGCTCGATGGTCAACTTCACCGGCTTGTCGTCGTCGATCACGCCGAGCTTGAGGTTCGCCATGGTCGCTTTCTCAGCCGCGGTAGGGTTCGAGAATCAGGTCGTGGGTGATCATGACAGCGACCGGAAAGCCCGGCCGGATGGTGATGGTCGGCTGAACGTTGAGGGAGCGCTGCACGACCTGGCGGCCGGTCTGGCTGATGCTGTCGGACGCTCCTTGGCCGAGCGCCTGCACGAGGGAATTGTTGTTGCTGCTCGCGCCGGCTTCCGAACCCACGCTGAGGATGGTCGACAGGATCGCCGCCTTGAAGAGGGTTCCCCAATGGTTGTCGAGCTTGTCCTCGAGCCCGGCATACCCTTGCGGATCGGCCCCCGGTTGGCGCTCCAGCACGATCGAGCGGCCGTTGGGCATGATCAGGCGGTTCCACACCAGTAGGGCGCGCGACTGCCCGAAAGAGACCTCGGCGTCGTATTGACCAATGAGGCGCGCGCCCTGGGGGATAAGGAGGGTCCGGCCGGTCACGCTGTCGAAGACGTCCTCGGTCACCTGGGCGGTGACCTGACCGGGAAGGTCGGACCGGAGGCCCGTGATCAGCGCCGCGGCGATGATCCCGCCGGCCTGAAGCAGATAGGGACTGGCCGGCGCCTGGACGCGCTCGCCGCTGACGGTGCGGTGATCGGCCTCGCCGTCCAGGAAGGCGAGCTTGTGGTCTCCGGCCGGCGGCGTCTTGGCCGCTCCCGAACCGGCGCCCGCCAGCTGGCCCGCCGCGCCAAGGGGTGAGGGCCGCGACCCAGTCTCGGCCGCTTGTCCGAGATTGGTCGCCGCGAAGAGACGCCCGGTCCTGGCGTCCTCGCGCTCCTGGACGAGGCGCTGCTTCTCCGGGTCGGGCGGCGCAGCGGCGGCGCCCGGCGCCGCTGCCGTTCCTGGCGCTGGCGCGTCGGCGTTGAGAATCGGCCGGCCCAGGTCGCCGGGGAGCGGCGGGCCGAGCTTGGGCACACTTCGTTGAGCGCCCGCATAGTCCTTGGGGAGATTGGCGAGGCCGTCCGGGGTCGTGCGGCTGTCGGTGTTGTAGAGTTCCGAGCGGCCCGCTGGCGGATGGGAGCGCAAGGCAAAAAAAAGCGCGCCGCCGATGCCGGTCGCGGCCACGACGCCAAGGCCGATGAGGACCTTGCGCGACAGGCGCGTCACCGGCGGCCGGCCGGGTCGAAGGCGCATCTCATGGACGATCGGGTCGCGGGGCTCGGATTCGGCCGGCCCTTCCCGCCGAGGTTCATCCTTCATTTGCGCCTCCCGTCGGCGCGGACGATGCGGACCTTCTGCTGGTGTTTGCCGCCGAGCCGCAGCTCGGCGGCGGCGAACAGGCGATCGACGATCATGGTCTCGCCCCGAACGCGGTAGTTGACGAGCTGCGCGCCGCCTTCGGCGCCGATCACCCACAGCGGTGGCATCTCGCCTTGGCCGACGCCGCTGGGAAACTGGATGAACACCTGGCGTCCGTCGTCGAAGGCCCGCAATGGCCGCCAGGCTGGATTTTCACCCTCGATCCGGTAGCGGAAATTGAGCGCCTCGAGATCGATCCCGGCGGCCACGGGCGCGGCTGTCTCGGCCGCCGCCGTCTCGCCGCGAACGGCGATCAGCTGGTCGGCTGGATAGGCCCAGGAGACCGAGGCCATGTAGGTCTTCACGGCCGAATGCAGCTCCAGGTGATAGGTGCGCCGATCGGTATTGATGACGAGATTTGTGGCGAGGTCCGCCCGCGTGGGCTTCAAGAGGATGTGGACGCGCTTGGCGGGCCCGGTCCCGCTCTCGGTGTCCCCGATCACCCAGCGCACCGTGTCGCCGGCGGCGACGGGCCCTGACCCCACCAGCTGTTCGCCCGCCTCCAGGGCGATGTCGGTGACCTGGCCGGGGGCGGCATAGACCTGATAGAGGGCGCCCTCGGTGAAGGGGTAGACCTGGACGGCGTTGATGTAGCCGGCGAGGGTCGGCTGGATGCGGGCCGCGCCATTGGCCCGCTCGATGCGCGCCTTGGGATCGGCCGCCTCGGGCGGCGCCGTCCGGGCCCCCGGCAAGACCTTCAGTTGTCCGGGCAGGGGGAGCGGCGTGGGGAGTTCGACGACCTGGACCGGTTTAGGCGGGTCGGGGGTCAGGACGGCGGGCCGCGGCGCGTCGTCGTAGGCGATGGTCGGTGGCTTCCAGGCCGAAGCGCAAGCGCTCAGCGCGGCGCCGGCCAGGAGGAGGGTTGCAAGCGGGAGGCGGCGCATTGGTCAGAGCTCCTTGGACCAGTTGAGGACGTGGACGTAGAGGCCAAGCGGGTTCTTCTTCAGCCGCTCGGCGTCGGTGGGGGTCTGGATGACCACGGTGAGGATGGCGCTCCATCGCTCCGTTGCGGCGAGCGCGCCGTCGACATAGCGCCGCTCCGTCCAGGCGACGCGGAAGCTCGTCTCGGAAGCGCGAATGACGCTGGAGACTTCGACCGACACTTGGGTCGTTCCCACGAGGGCGAATGGGTCGCTGGCGCGGGCATAGCCGTTCAGCGCCAGGGCGCCTTTGTCGGTGGTGTAGTCGTAGGCCTCGAGCCAGTTCTGGCGCAGCACCACCGGATCGGCGGGGATGGACCGCACCTCCTCGATGAATCTCGCCAGATGCCAGGCGATCTGGGGATCGGTCGGCCGGTAGGCGGCGGTGGCGGGGGCGACGGCCTGCGCCTCACCAAGTTTATCGACCTGCACGACCCACGGCGTCACCGTACCGCGCGCCGATTGCCAGAGGAGACTGGCGGCGAGGGCTGCGGCCAGACCGAGATTGCCGAGGGCGATCAGCCGCCAGTTGCGGGCCTGGACACGGGCGGAGCCGATGCGCTCGTCCCAGACTTGGCCCGCCCGCTGGTAGGGGGTCTCGGGTTCCGGCGTCGCGCCATAGCGCACGGAGGGTCGTTTGAAGATCATCGCCTATTCCTCGGAAAGATCGATCGAGTGTCCGCCGCTGGGGTGATCGCCGGAGCGGATGGTGTGGGCGGCGGTGGACGCGCCGTGGGACGCCGCCTGGCGTCGCCGCATGGCGCTCGCCCACGCCGGCTCGCCGCCCCCCGCGCTAGAGGATGACGCCGCGGCCGACGCCTGGGCCGCGCCACCTCCGCTGGCGGCGGCCCCGGCGGGGCCGCGCAGCGGACTGCCCGGCGCCGCCGCGCCACCCGCTCCGGCCGACGCGCCCGCGGCGGCCCCAGCGGATCCCGCGCGCGAAGCGGCCATGGCGCCGCCGGCGACCGAGGCCCCGCCGCGCAGGGCGCCGCCGACCGCGCTGGCGGCCCCGGCCGCGCCCATGGCGCCGACCGCGCCAATCCCCGCGACGGCGAGGCCCGTCCCGACCGCCGCGCCGGCGCCCAATTGCGGACCGCCCGAGATCAGGCCATTGGCGATGCCCGGGCCGAAGATCGAGAGGCCCAGCAGGGTGAGCGCCGCCAGGATCAGGGTCAGCGCATCGTTGATTGTGGGAGGGTTGGCAAAGCCCGTGGTGAACTGACCGAAGATCGTCGAACCGATGCCGACGATCACCGCCAGAACGAGGATCTTCACGCCGGAGGCGACGACATTGCCGAGCACCTTTTCGGCCAGGAAGGCTGTGCGTCCGAAAAGGCCGAAGGGGACGAGAACGAAGCCGGCCAGGGTGGTGAGCTTGAACTCGATCAAGGAAACGAAGAGCTGGATGGCCATGATGAAGAAGGCGATCACCACGATCAGCCAGGCGATCAGCAAGATGGCGATCTGGATGAAATTGTCGAAGAAGCTGGCGAAGCCCATGAGGCCCGAGATGGCGGTAAGGATCGGCTTGCCGGCGTCGATGCCGACCTGCGCCAGGCGGCCCGGCTGAAGGAGCTGGGCCTGGGTGAGCGTGCCGCCGCCGGCCTTCAGGCCCAGCCCGGCGAAGGAGTTGAAGACGATCGCCGCCAGATTGTTGAAATTGCCGAGGATGAAGGCGAAGGCGCCGATATAGAGGGTCTTCTTGATCAGGCGCGCGATCACATCCTCGTCCGGCCCCATGGCCCAGAACAAGCCCGCCAGGGTGATATCGATGGCTATGAGGACGCCGGCCAGCCAGCGAACGTCGCCCTGCAGCAGGCCGAACCCGGAGTCGATGTACTGGGTGAAGACCCCAAGGAACCGGTCGATGACGCCCGTGCCGCCCATGGCGTCTACTTGGCTCCCGCCGTCGCGAGCCGGTTGATGGAGGCCGTGGGCGCCACGGGGATGGGGGACGCTCCGTAGGTGAAGAACCGCCGGCGGTTCTCGGCCCAGGCGGCTTCACATGACGCGTCACCGGTCGCCGCCAGGCCCATGGCGCGGCACCGCGCCATGGCGTCCGCCAACGGGCGCCTGGAGATCGCCGCCGAGTCGTGCGCCGAAACGAAACCGCCGCCCGCGCCGTGCCGGAAATGCACCGCCGTGGCGACGATCGCCGCTGCCACCGCGAGCAAGCCCGCCGCGCGACCGATCTTGCCGAGATTAAAGACCCGCCCACGCATCAGTGAAACATCTGCCCCGAGCCGGGCTGATAGCCCTGGCCATAGTCCAGGAAGCGGGTGAGCTGCTGCTGGGCCTGCGTCTGGTTCTCGACCGCGCGCGCGCCTTCCAGGCTCTGGGCCCGGGCGATGGCGGCCATGACGGCGGTGAGATCGGCCAGCTGTCTGGTCTGGATGGCGATAAGCTGGTTGCCGGACTGCGCGGCCTGGAGAGCGCCCGAGGCGGACTGGCTCGATGTGATCAGGGCATCGATCTGGGTGCGGGTGGAATCGAGATTCTGGACCACGCCCGCCTGCACGCGCATGGCGTCCTGGTAACCTGCCAGGGAATTGAGCCAGCGGGTCTGGGCGTCGGCCACCAGCTGCTGCGAGGAGGTCGAAGCGGAATAGGCCTGCGGATAGACCTGGGTGAAGGCCTGATCGATGGTGGTGACGCTGTAGCCGATGCGCTGAGCCTGGATCAGCAGGGCCTGCGTCTGCTGGATCGACGCCAGGAGGGGCGCCAGGGACGAATAGGGCAGGCTCGCCAGGTTCTTGGCCTGATTGATCAGCATGGTCGCCTGGTTCTCCAGGGAGGCGATCTGATTGTTGATCTGCTGCAGCTCGCGCGCGGCGGTGAGAACATTGGCCGAGAAGTTGGTGGGATCGTAGACGACCCATTGGGCGTGGGCCGGCGCGCTTGCGGTCAGCAGCGACAGGGCGGCGACGCCGGCGGCAAGCGCCGCGCGAAGGCGACGAGCGGTCATGAGGATGTCTCCGAAAGTGAGGGGGTGAGCATATCGGCGGCCCAATCGAGGCCCTTGCGGCGCAGCCAGCCGGCGGCAAAACCGTCTCGCCCATGGGCGGCGAAGACTTCGGCTATGGCGGCCTGGTCGGTCTTTGACGAAGCGGCGGTGAAGGCGAGGGCCACCTCGGAGAGACCGAGCTCGAAGAGCCGGTTGCCGCGCCGGGACTGGCAATAGTAGTCGCGCTTGGGCGCCCCGCGGCTGAGGATCTCGATCTGGCGATCGTTGAGGCCGAAGCGGCGATAGATGGCGGCGATCTGCGGTTCGAGGGCGCGCTCGTTGGGGAGGAACAGGCGCGTCGGGCAGCTCTCGATGATGGCCGGCGCTATGGCGCTGCCGTCGATGTCGGCCAGCGACTGGGTGGCGAAGATGACCGAGGCGTTCTTCTTGCGCAGGGTCTTGAGCCATTCGCGCAGCTGGCCGGCGAAGCCCTGATCGTCGAGGGCCAGCCAGCCCTCGTCGATGATCAGCAGCGTCGGGCGGCCGTCCAGCCGGTCCTCGATGCGGTGGAAGAGATAGGAGAGGACGGCTGGCGCGGCGCCGGCCCCAATGAGCCCTTCGGTCTCGAAGGCCTGGATTTCCGCCTCCCCCAGCCGCTCGGCTTCGGCGTCCAGCAGCCGCCCCCAGGGGCCGCCGACGGTGTAGGGCGCCAAGGCCTGCTTGAGGGCGTTCGATTGCAGGAGGACCGAGAGGCCGGTGATCGTCCGTTCGGCGACCGGCGCCGAGGCCAGGGAGGTCAGCGCCGACCAAAGGTGCTCTTTCAACTCCGGTGTGACCGTCACTCCTTCGCGGGCGAGAAGGGCCGCGACCCATTCGGCCGCCCAGGCGCGTTCCCCAGCGTCATCGGTGCGCGCCAGCGGCTGCAGGGCGACGGGCTCGGCGATGTCGTCGGCCAGGGCGCCGCCGAGGTCGTGCCAGTCGCCGCCCATGGCCAGCGCCGCGGCCCGGATCGAGCCTCCGAAGTCGAAGGCGAACACCTGGGCGCCGGCGTAGCGGCGAAACTGCAGGGCCATCAGCGCCAGGAGTACGCTCTTGCCGGCCCCCGTCGGTCCTACAACCAGGGTGTGACCCACATCGCCGACGTGGAGGCCGAAGCGAAACGGGGTCGAGCCCTCGGTCCGGGCGAAGAAGAGCGGCGGTCCTTGAAAATGCTCGTCCCGTTCCGGCCCGGCCCACACCGCCGAGAACGGCATCATATGAGCGAGGTTGAGCGTCGAGACCGGCGGCTGGCGGACATTGGCGTAGACGTGGCCGGGGAGGCTCCCGAACCACGCCTCAAGAGCGTTGACGCTCTCGCGCATGCAGGTGAAGTCGCGACCCTGGATGACCTTCTCGACTAGACGCAAGCGGTCGTCGGCGACGCGGGGATCCTCGTCCCACACGGTCACGGTGGCGGTGACATAGGCTTGGCCGACCAGGTCGGAGCCCAGCTCCTGAAGTGCGAGATCGGCGTCCACCGCCTTGTTGGCGGCGTCACTATCCATCAGGACAGACGCCTCGTTGGTCATCACCTCCTTCAAGATGGCCATGATCGATTTGCGCTTGGCGAACCACTGTCGTCGGATGCGTCCCAGGACCTTGGCCGCGTCGGTCTTGTCCAGGCAGATGGCGCGGGTCGCCCACCGATAGGGAAAGGCGAGCCGGTTCAGATCGTCGAGCAATCCGGGCCAGGTTTGGGACGGGAAACCCATGACCGTGAGAGTGCGCAGATGCGCGCCCCCGAGCCTGGGCTCCAGGCCGCCGGTCAGGTCCTCGTCGGCGAGGATGGCGTCCAGGTGCATCGGCGTTTCTGGGACGCGCACCTGGTGGCGGCGGGTCGAGACGCAGGCATGCAGATAGGTCAGGGTCTCTGGGTCATCCAGCCACTCGGCCTCCGGCATGAAACCTTCGACGACGGCCAGGACTCGATCAGTCCGATCGATGAATCCCGCCAAGGCGCCGCGCCAATCGGCGCCGTCGTTGGCGCGGCCCTCATAGAGCCAGGCCTCGGCGCGGGCGGCGTCCTCGGCCGGCGGCAACCACACTAGGGTGAGGAAATAGCGGCTCTCAAAGTGGGCGCCTTCCTCTTCGAACTGCGCCCGGCGCTCGGCGTCCACCAAGCTCGAGACCGGATCGGGGAACTCACCAGCCGGATAGCGGTTCGCCGCCTGCCGCTGCGCTTCGATGAAGATCGCCCATCCAGAGCCGAGGCGCCGCAGGGCGTTGTTGAGTCGGGCGGTGATGGCCACCAGTTCGGCCGGCGTGGAAGACTCCAGATCCGGTCCCCGAAACCGGGCCGCCCGCTGGAACGAGCCGTCCTTGTTGAGGATGACGCCGGAGGCCACCAATGCGGCCCAGGGGAGGAAGTCGGCGAGGCCTTGGGATTTGCGGCGATATTCGGCGAGATTCATCATGGCGGCGCCTCACGCCACCAGGTGTTGCGGGTAGCGCAGGTGACGGCGGACCACCTCGACGAAGGCCGGATCGCGCTTGGCGGCCCAGACGGCGGCGAGGTGACCGATCAGCCAGATCGCCGCCCCGACCGCCCACAGGCGAAGGCCCAGACCCACGGCCGCGGCGAGGGTGCCGTTGAGAATCGCGACGCTGCGCGGCGCGCCGCCCAGCAGGATCGGTTCGGTGAGCGCGCGGTGGACGGGCGCGTAGAAGCCGGTGGCGGGCTCGTCCATCAGATGAGCGCCCCGCCGCCGAAGGAGAAGAACGACAGGAAGAAGGAGCTGGCGGCGAAGGCGATGGAGAGGCCAAAGACGATCTGGATCAGCCGCCGAAAGCCGCCGGAGGTCTCGCCGAAGGCCAGCGTGAGGCCGGTGACGATGATGACGATCACCGAAACGACCTTGGCCACCGGCCCCTGGATGGAACTCAGGATCTGATTGAGCGGCTGCTCCCAGGGCATGTTGGAGCCGGCGGCATAGGCGGGCGCGGCGAGCACGGCGCAGGCGAAGACAGCGGTTGCAGCTTCAAGGCGGCGGCGAAGGCGGCGGATGGGCGTCATGGAGGCTCTCCAGCGGGGGTGAGGACGTAGTCGCCGCGCGGCCCGAGGCCCTCGACGCGGGCGAGTTCGGCGAGACGGCGCCCGGCGCCTCGACCGGCGAGGACGGCGATGAGGTCGATGGTCTCGGCGATGAGGGCGCGGGGGACGGTGACCACCGCCTCCTGGATCAGCTGCTCCAGCCGTCGCAGGGCGCCGATGGCGGTGCCGGCGTGCAACGTGCCGATGCCACCCGGATGGCCGGTGCCCCAGGCCTTCAAGAGATCGAGCGCCTCGGGGCCGCGCACCTCGCCGATGGGGATGCGGTCGGGACGCAGGCGAAGCGACGAACGGACGAGATCGGAGAGGGAGGCGGCCCCATCCTTGGTGCGCAGGGCCACCAGGTTAGGCGCGGCGCATTGCAGCTCGCGCGTGTCCTCGATCAGCACCACGCGGTCGCCGGTCTTGGCGACCTCGGCGAGGAGCGCGTTGACCAGGGTGGTCTTGCCGGTGGAGGTGCCGCCGGCGACCAGGATGTTCTTGCGCTCCCGGACGGCGGTGCGCAGCAGGCCGGCTTCACCGGCCGACATGATGTGGGCGTCCACATAGTCGATCAGGGTGAAGACGGCGACGGCGGGACGGCGGATAGCGAAACAGGGCGCGGCGACTACCGGGGGAAGGAGGCCTTCAAACCGCTCGCCGCTTCCGGGGAGTTCGGCCGAGACGCGCGGGGATCCGGCATGGACCTCGACGCCGACGTGGTGGGCGACCAGGCGCACGATCCGCTCGGCGTCGGCCGGCGTCACCCGGGCGCCGGTGTCTTCCAGACCGCCGGTCAGGCGGTCAATCCACAAGCGCCCATCGGGGTTCAGCATCACCTCGACGACCGTGGGATCTTCCAGGTGAGCGGCGATGACCGGACCCAGAGCCGTGCGCAGCATGCGGGCGCCCCGCGCGAAAGCCTCGGATCGGAATGAGGTGTTGGTCACGAACAACCCCGGAAATGGGCCTCGCGGCGAGGCCGATTGGTCAGCGGAGTTGACTAGAGAGGGTGCGAATCTGGCCCTGGCAACAAGGCCGATGGGTCCGTCGCGGCCTGGCGTGGAGAGACAGGCGATCGGCGGTTTCGGCGATCAGGACACGGGCGACCCCGCGTCCGCG